>NZ_CP095049.1:1078500-1438000 GCF_022919135.1 Hymenobacter cellulosivorans
ATACAGCAGAACTCCGGTGCCCAGCGTCAGATAACTGACCGGGTTGTAGTCTAGTACTTCGGCCGTACTGCCCTGCACGGTGCCGTTATTGTCAATCTGGTCACCAAAAACCAGGTTGTTGTAGCTGATGCGCTGGTTGCCATAGCTGGCCTGGGCCCCGGCGCTGAAACTAAGCTGGGGTGTAAGCCGCGCGTGATACGCATACGTACCGCCCGCCTCAATACGGGTATAGCCTATACTGCCGGTACGGTCTACATTTAGCAGCAACCCCACGGCGCTGGCTTGGTCCTGAAAGCGGTAGTCGGCGGCCAGCTGACTGGTCTGGAACGTGCCGGCCAGCGTGGGAAACTGGTTCCGGTAGCTAAGCGTGAGGCTGTAATCGTCGAGCAGGCCGGTAAAGGCCGGATTGGTATGCAGGCGGGTGGCGTAAGGCTGAGCAAAGTACAAGTCCTGGGCCTGGGCTGGACGGGCCCAGGCCAGCGTGTAGCCCGCCACTAGCACCGAAGCGGCCAGCGGCTGCCACCGCACCCGGTGCAAGCCAGTTATTCGAGCCGAAGAAACACGATACGTCCGCATAAGCAACTTCCTTAACGCGTTAGGTATCTGTTTTCGTACGTGCCCGCGGCTGGGTGCTGGAACTAAACAGTCAAAATTATCCATCTTCTAAGCGGGTTGCCTACGGAACTCAGCCAGGCCGGGGCCAGCGGGTCTATTTACTTAAAACTACGGACACCTGGTCCGGACGGCGGTAAGTTCTGCACTACTTTTGTCAATAGCTGAGTATACTGCGGCTTCGCTCCGACTCCTTTTTCGTTTTTCCCTTACTCATATGCGCAAGTTCTTTTTAGGCTTACTAATCTTCCTGGTCGTGCTGGTGGCGGCCGTGGCGCTGACGCCCATCTTATTTAAAGATAAAATCAAGCAGGCACTCGACCAGCAGCTGGCCCAGCGCGTGAATGCCAAGGTAGAATACGACCCGGGCAACGTCAGCCTGAGCTTGTTCCGCACCTTTCCCGACTTGGCCCTGAGCATCGACCAACTGCGCGTGATTGGTAAGGACTCCTTTGCCCGCGACACCTTGGCCTACCTGCCTTCCTTCCGAGTGGGCATGGATTTGATGAGCGTGGTACGTGGGGAGCAGATCAAGATTAAGTCAATTGAGCTCGACCAGCCCGATATCAGCGCCAAAGTACTGAAAAGCGGCCGGGCTAACTGGGACATCATGATTTCGGACTCGGCCGCTGCGGCTCAGGGTCAGGACACGAGCCAGGTGAATCTGGCCATCAAGGGCTGGACGGTGAACGATGGCCACCTGCGCTACGAGGACCGCACCATCCCGTTCAGCATGGAGATGCGCGGGCTGAACCACTCGGGCTCGGGCGACTTTGCCCAGAACATCTTCGACATGGTAAGCCAGACCACGGCCGAGCAGCTTTCCATGACCTACGCCGGCACCGAGTACATTTCTAAGAAGAAGCTGACCGCCGACGTGACCCTGGCCATGGACCTGGGCAAAATGCTGTTCACTTTCAAGAACAACAAGGTGCAGCTCAACGACTTCCCGGCGTCATTCCAGGGCAGCATCGGTTTGCCCAACGCCACTGACATTACCTACGACCTGACCTTCAAGGCTCTGGAAACCGACTTTAAGAACATTCTGAGCTTGGTACCGGGCGTATATACCGAGCAATTTAAGGATGTAGAGGCCGAGGGCAAAGTGGCGTTTGACGGCTACTTCAAGGGCGTGCAGAATGAGGTGAAGATGCCCGGCTACGGCGTAAATCTGCAGATCAAGAACGGCATGTTCCACTACCCGCAGTTGCCCCAGGCAGCCCGCAATATCAATGTGGACATGAACGTGGACAACCCTTCGGGCTTCACCAACAACGTGAAAGTCAACGTGAAGCAGTTCCACCTGGATTTAGGCAAAAACCCGGTGGACGGCAACGTCATCGTGGATGGCCTGGAGCCGATGAAGATTGACGGCCGCGTGAAAGCCAACGTGGACCTGGCCGAAATGATGAAGGTATACCCGG
Source organism: Hymenobacter cellulosivorans (assembly GCF_022919135.1). Classification (NCBI taxonomy): domain Bacteria; kingdom Pseudomonadati; phylum Bacteroidota; class Cytophagia; order Cytophagales; family Hymenobacteraceae; genus Hymenobacter; species Hymenobacter cellulosivorans. Next base: position 1,080,537 of record NZ_CP095049.1, read on the forward strand.
TGCAGGACCTGGCCTTGCGCGGGCAGCTTTTCGTGGATGCTACCGGCAAGGGCACGTATTCGAAGACGCAGATGCCGGTGGTCAATGCCAAGATGAACCTGACCAACGGCTACGTGAAGAGCAAGCAGTTTCCGGCTCCGATTGAGAACCTGACCCTGAATGGTACTGTGGTAAACGCTACCGGCCAGGTGAATGACACCCGCATCGACATTCCCCGGTTCCGGATGCTGCTGGATGGGGAGCCGCTCGAAGGCCGGGTAGCCGCCCAGAACATCGACAAGCCCATCTTCGACGCCGACATTAAGGGCGTGGTGGATTTGACCAAGCTGACCAAGATTTTCCCGCTGGAAGGCATGACCGTGACGGGCCGCCTGAACGGTAACGTGACCGCCAAGGGCAAAATGGCCGATATCGAAGCTGGCCGTTACCAAAGCGTGGTGGCCTCGGGCACGGTGAATGCCCAGAACGTGACCTACAAGAGCCCCGACCTGCCCCAGGGCGTGAAGGTGACCAAAGCCACGGCAACTTTCAACAACGACCAAATCGTGCTGCGCGACATGACGGGCTTCGTGGGTTCGTCAGACATTGCCGCTTCGGGCACGATTTCCAACTACATGGGCTATCTATTTACGCCCGGCCAGAGCCTGCGCGGCACCCTGAACGTGGACTCGCGCCGCTTCAACGTGAACGAGTGGATGGTCGACAACGTGAGCGGCAAGCCCAGCACCGGCGCCGCCACGGCAGCTAAAGCTCCCGCTACGCCCACCAAGGCCGACGGCGTACTGGAAATCCCGAAGTTTTTTGACCTGACCCTGAATGCCAATGTAGGCCAGGTGATTTACGACAACCTGAAGCTCGATAACCTGAAGGGCGCAGTGGCTGTGCGCGACCAGGCCGTGAACCTCAACGGACTGACGTTTAACACCCTCGGCGGCAACTTTGCCACCACCGGCAGCTATAACAGCAAGGATTTGGCCCACCCCAAGTTCGACCTGGGCCTCAACATCAAGAATCTCAACTTCCAGAATGCCTTCAACGCCTTCAACTCGGTGAAGAAGCTCGTGCCGCTGGCTTCGCAGGTAGAGGGCATTTTCTCCACCAACTTCAGCGTAAGCGGGGAAATGGGCCAGGACATGATGCCGGTCTACAGCACGCTCACCGGCAAAGGCTTGTTCGAGGTCATTCGGGCGGCTGTGGGCGCTTCGCCGGTACTAAGCAAAATCAGCTCCCTGACCCAGCTGCAGGAACTCAAGAGCTTTGCCGTGAACAACAAGGACGTGGCCGCGGAGCTCATCAACGGCAACTTTATCGTGAAGCCCTTCGACTTTACGGTGGGTCAGGTGAAAAGCACGCTGGGCGGCTCGTCCAACATCGGCGGGGCATTGGAGTACGTTATGGCCCTCGACGTACCCACCGGCAAAGTCGGCAATGCGCTGAATGCTAAGCTCACCCAGCTGACCGGTGTGCAGGACATCAAAGGCACGGAGCGCGTTACACTGGGCCTGAAGATTGGCGGCACAGTAACCTCGCCTCAGGTAGCCCTGACGACGGGCAGCGTGAAAAATCAAGCCAAGGACGTGGCCAAGAGCTTGGTGCAAAGCGTAGTGCAAAGCAAGGTAGACGACGCCAAGCTCAAGCTGGCCGCCCGCACTCAGGTAGCCCAGGACAGCGCCCGCAAGGAGCTGGACCGCAAACGCCTGGAACTGGAAGAAAAGGCCCGGCAGGAAATCGAGAAAAAGCGCCTGGAGGCCCAGGCCAAACTCAAGGCGCAGGCCACCCAGACGCTGGGTAACCTTTTTGGCAAGCCCAAAAAGCCAGCCGCCAAGGACCCCGACCCAGCTCCCGCAGATACGACCAAAGGCGGCCAATAAGCTCACTTTCTGTTCGGTCGCTCAAAGCCCCAGCCTACTCCGGCTGGGGCTTTTGTTTGACGGATGCGCAAGGTTTTAAAGGTGTAGCGTCGGTTAGCATACTTTCAATAGGAAGTGGAATTGTTAGCACTTTTTTGATCTATATAGAATATTAGCAAGGTAGTTTGCACAAAATTGGACCGGTAATTGTCAGAAACGAAGATGGCAAGCCTGCGGGCAAGCCGAACCATTTTCCACTCTCTTCACTCTTACCACCGTTCCCATGAAGTTTCAACCGCTTCTCTCAATGGCCGTGTTAGCCAGCTTGGCTTTCACCGGCTGCTCTAAAGACCAGGATGCCCAAAATCAGGCTAAGCTGGAAGTGCGCCTGACCGATGCGCCCGGCGACTTCAACCGGGTCAATCTGGATGTGCAGCAGATTGAAGTGCATTTGAAAGACGAAGCCGACCCCAGCGGCTGGGAGAAGCTGGCTTTTACGCCCCAGGCCATCAATATCCTCGACTACGTCAACGGCCGCTCGGCCCTACTGATCAGCACCGACTTTGCCCCCGGCGACCTGAAGGAAATCCGCCTGATTCTGGGTCCGAACAACACGGTGACGAACCGCGAAGGGGAGACGTATACCCTCAAAACGCCCAGCGGCCAGACTTCTGGGGTCAAGCTCCGGCTCGATAAGGTGACGCTCCGGCCCAGTGAAACCTATCAGCTACTACTCGACTTCGACGTGGCTAAATCCATTGTGGAGCGCGGCAACTGGAAGCCCGGCAACGACAAGAAGGAACGCTATCTGCTCAAGCCTGTGGTACGCCTGGTAGCCCAGGAAATTGCCGGCGGAATTTATGGGCAGGTGACGCCCGCCGCCGCTCTGCCCCAGGTGCTGGCCATTCGCTCCTCGCTCACGCCCGCCGATACGTTCAGCACCTACGCCGACGCTACCGGCGCCTACCGCCTGCAGAGCCTACCTTCGGGCACGTACCGCCTGGAGTATTTTCCCACCACTACGGCTCCCGCCAATCAGCCTGCTTACCGCCCAGCTACCCGCACCGGCATTGTAGTAGTCAACAATCAGCAGACCAACGTGCCCACGGTGAGCCTGACGAATTAGTCGAGTTACCCGTTTTCTTGCATACGAAAAAGGCCTGGCTTTTTAAGTCAGGCCTTTTTCATAGCCCTTAGCCTTGGCCTCTTATCAGGGCCCGTTGGCTGGGCAGGCTCACAGATGTGGCCGTTTGGCTTACTGCGCTCAGAGATTTTCTCAATATGAGAATAGCTTCACAGCCCACCTAAGCACCCGGTATTTAATTCACAAACAGGATAATACAGCAGTATTTACGCACTTATATGCTTGGATATCAACGCTGATTTTCTAAGTTTGAACCAGAAAACCCTACTCTCACCTATTGACCACCGTCTCTATGAAATCCTCCCTACTCTTCTCCGGGCTACTTGCGGCCGGAACTCTGCTTACGGGCTGCGAAGATGCCCTTCAGGATGTAGCCGCGCCGACTCAAACGGCTGCCCAGGACGCCAAAAAACAGCCCACGGCAACGTACCAGGCCATCTACATCGACCTGCAGCGGGTGGAAGTAAGCCAGGATGCGGACGAGAACACCAGCAGCTGGTTTACGCTGCAGGATGTTGGTTCGGGGGTACGCAACCTGCTCAATGCCGGCACCAAGACTTCCCCGCTGTTTGTGACGTCGGGCTTCCAAGTGGGCACGGTAAAGCAGCTCCGCCTGGTACTAGGCACCAACAACACGATCCGCTTCAGCGACGGCCGGGTAGTGAGCCTGGAAACGCCTAGTGGTCAGAACTCGGGCTTGAAAGTAAAAGTAAACGCCCCCGTACTCAAGGGTGGCCAATACTCGGTAATGGTTTCCATTGACCCCAACTGGCAAGTAGTATCCCGCGGCAATGGTACGTATGGCCTGAAGCCGGTGCTGGATGGCAGCATTGTCCAGAACTGGGGTGGCAACACGGAGGCCCGCGCCAGCCTGGTGGTTACGGCCCAGGATAAAGCCAAATAAGTAAGCCCGTATCCGGCAAGAAAAAGCCCCTCCCCATTCGCTGGGGAGGGGCTTTTTCTTGCCGATAACAGATTAGGCGAGCTGCTGCACTAAGGCAAGTAGCTCACGCTGGGTGCTCTGGGTTTTGTCTTTGGCGTACCAGGCGTGAAGCTGGGTACTGAACTCCTCGAAAGGCAGGTTTTGACTTTTCAGATCCAGAAACATGTGTTGAGCGGCTTCCGGACGGGGCCCCCAGTTGGCCACTTCCGTTAGCGTGTCGGCATCGAGAACCACGAGCTTGGGAATAGAGCGGCCCCCGTTGGTGAGGTACTGGTCCATTAGGTCAAGGTTTTCGTCACGCAGCAGGTAATGGGTGCTGATATTGCCGCCCGACGCCTGCGCCACAGCTTCCAGGGCAGGCACAATCTGGGCTGCGTCGCCGCACCAGCCTTCGGTGATAACCAACCAGACGTAGCGCCGGGACAGGGCTGCCACGGCTGCCCGTAGCTCGGGCAGCAGCTGGATAGTTTTGTCGATGCGGCCCATGCGCTGCACGTTCAGCCGGGTGTAGTTGGTCAGCAGCTCGGATTGCTGCGGACCGGTCGTTTTGCCTTCGGCCTGCAACTCGTCAATCAGCTGGCGGTAAGTAGTGTAGGAATAACTGGCGGCCAGGCGCTCAGGAGTCAGGACGGGAGTTGCCATATCGAAAGAAGAGGAAGGGAATGGCGTATAACCAACAAAAAGCCCTTCGGTTTGAAAACCAAAGGGCTGGGTACCGGCTGCCGAGGGAGTAGCTTACAGGCTTACCTGCTCCTGCCCCGTGGCCGAGAGCTCCCGGCAGTAGGTAATAAAGTCGGTGTTGATGGGTTCCAGGCCATTCTCGCGCAGCCGCGTAGCCACCTGGGCCCGGTGGTAGTTGGCGTGCACCGGCACGTGGGTAAAGATGTCCGACACCTGGCTGGTGTAAGAGTCGCCCACGGAGTTGGTATACGAAATCAGGCGGCTCAGCTCCGCTTCGTCGGCCGTACGGATGAGCTCATGCAGGTGCCGGGAGGTTTGGGCATGCAGTTGGTGCAAACCGGTCAGATCATGTTCCTGCCACACTTTTACCGGGCTTTTGGTACCCGAAAGGCGGGCAATCCAGATGGCTTGGGCGTTGAGCACGTGGCTGAACAGGCGGAGGCAAACCGCCGGAATTTCCTGGCCCGCGGCTACTAATCCGTCGAGGTGGCGCAGCAGGGTTTCGTTAGCCCACACGTTGTAGGCCCCCAGCTTTTCGTTGGTGTTGATCATGATGATAAAGGAATGAATGCAAAGGCGAAAAAAGCAGTGCGGTACCCCTGGCCGGCACGTTAGCGGGGGTCTCGCCAAACCAGCGCTTCACTGGTTTTGTTTTTGTCAAAGTCGGCGCACTGACCATCACCGCGCCCGGTCAGGCCGCCGTCCGGATGGCAGAGCATCTTACCCCTCTGGTCGTAGAGGTTGGAAAACTGGTCGCAGCAGCCCATGGTTTCGTAGTACACCACCTTGCCCTTGTAGTTATAGCGCGTAATCTGGACGGCCGGGTTTTGCTTGGGCTCCGCCAGGTGGTACTGGATTCGGTCGGCCAGCCATTTGGGCCGGGCCGTGGTATCGAAGGCTGCCGTGGCCGAGGCCCGCAGGTCGGTGGTGTTGGCGCTGGTTGGGTTGGGCGTATCGTTGCCATTGACGCTGCCCGTCACGGGCGGATCCGTGGGGGTAGTGACGGCCACACCACGGCCACAGGCCAAAGCAGAGCATAAAACAGTCACGGAAGTGACAACAAACACAGAGAGACGCATACAATCGGGCGGTTAGCAATAATCCGCTCCTGCCACAAAGCAGTAAGGCGGCAAAGATGCAGATAAACTTGCGTTACGCAGTTACCGCACCATTGTTCAAGACCGTTCCGGCCCTGCGCTGCTGATAATCTCGTCTTCTGTAGCCACTGCACCATGCCTGGTCCGGACTGCGCTTCCGACAGCTACTGAAAAACGGACTAACGGACCGGAGCGGCGGGCAGGGTCAGCAACAGCAAAACGCTGCGCTCTTCACTAGTCACGTAGGTCATTCCTCCGCTTACAGCCAGCCCCATGGGCGCAGGTCCCGTCGGGAAGGAAGTCAGTAGGCGTGGAGCAGCCGGATTGCGCACGTCGAAGACCTGCACGGTTCCCTCCCGGATATTAGCAACGTATAGACTATTGCCTTGCACGGCGAGCATACCCGGTGAATCCTCGGTGACAGCCTGGCCCAACACGCGCGGGGCCGCGGGCTTCTGGACATCAATGATCTGCACCACGTTGCTTCCCGCACAGCTGACGTAAGCCCGGCCGGCGGCTACTTCCACCCTGAGCGGCATTCGGCCCGTGGGCAGGCTGCTGACCAGCTGCGCCTTGGCCGGGTTAGTTACGTCAAATACCTGCAGGGTTTGGGCGTCAGCGTTGACTACGTAGGCGTAACTGCCTTCCACGGCTACTCCCGCAGGCGAGGCATCGGTTGGGACGCTTCCCAGTAGGCGGGGCTTGGCTGGCTGGCCCACATCGAATATCTGCAGCTGCGCATACGCACTACTCACCGTGTATGCCCGACCAGCCTGTACGGCAACGCAGGCTGGCTTAGACTCCGTGGCAATCTGGCCGCTCCGCACCGGATGGGTCGGATCTTTCACATCGAAAAGCTCCAGGGAGCTGCCATTATAGTTGGCTACGTAGGCTATGGTACCTGCTACCGTTACCATACTGGTTCCCTCGCCGGTGGCTACCGAACCAAGCAGAGCCGGCGCCCTGGGGTCCTGCACGTTAAAGAGCTGGAGCCGGTTGCTGCTGTTGGTTACGTAGGCTACAGCGCCCTGCACCGCCACACTAGTAGCCCCAGCACTGGTTCGGATACCACTCTGTTGCTCAGCGGGTACCGGTGGCGGCGCAGGAGCGGCTTCCCATTCGGGCCCGGGCTGGGCGCTGGGTGCCCAAACCTGCAACGTGCCTTTTTCCAGCTCGGCCGACATAGTAAACACGTGGCTCTTGTGGCTCGTCATTGCCTTGAGGGAGGGCATGGCCCGAAAGCCCAGAGCCCGGGGCTGCCGCGGGTCCCGCACGTCGAAGGCCCGTACCTCATCATTGTACCACGCATACGCCAGGCTGTCACTCATGCTCAGCCCCCGTACCGACCAGGGAATGTCAGTACTGCTCAGTAGCCGGGGCACCGCCGGGTTTTGAATATCAAACAGTTGCAGTACATTATCCCGTTCGAACGTAACGGCAGCCACCGAGCCCCGGACTACCACGTCGGCCGGATACTGCCCGGTGGAGATGCTACCCCGCAGCCGAGGCCGGGTGGGCTCCGTAATATCATAGAGTTGGAGTACATCGGAATTTTGGCAAGTAACGGCCAGCGTAGTACGTCCCAGGGCCAGATGCTGCGGATTCCCGGCTGTTCGTAGACGCGTTATTTCCCGCGGAGCCGCCGAATTGCGCAGGTCTACTACCTGCACTACGGAGTCGTCTCGTAAGGTCACGTACGCTGTGGTACCCGCCAGCTGCACGTCTATGGCTTCCGCCGGTGTTGGAAAGCTGCCCAAGCGCTGCGGAGCCGTGCGGTTGCGCACATCAAATACTTCCACCGCGTTAGGCTCACTGGTAATAACCAGGGCAGTAGTAGCCGTGGCCACTACGCGGCTGGCGTAGCCCATGGTAGTAGCCCGACTCAGGAAGCGGGGCTTATCGGGGACAGCAATGTCCAGCAGGTGCAAGGTTTTCTCCCAGTCGACGGCATAGACCGTGGTGCCTTGGACGGCCATATTCCGCGGATCAATCCTGGTAGGCAGCGCCCCGCGTAATGCTAGTGCGGCTACCTTCTTTTCGGGGCGTGACTGGGCAGCCCCCGTGAGTGCCAGCAGCCAGCAGCCCAGCAGGAGAAATTTACGCATATACTTGATTATCAGTTAATAATAAGCCATGCTACATCAGTAGAACTTGGCTTGATAGTCAAGTCAGGAGCACCGGCTGCTTCTATTCATCTTTAGCCAGTGCTGGTATTTCACACTACTTGACGCCTGATAAGAAGGCCGTAGCTGACTTTAAGGGGGTGAAGCCAAATATACTGGATATGATATATGACCAGGCCACTTGCAGGCCTTTGCTAACTAGCCGGGTTGTAGATGGCTATAACAGAAGAAAGCTCAACAGCCGCAATTACCCTGCGGTGTCTGCTACCCCTCATCTTGCATAGCTTACATCAATGCCCATACCCGGGGCCGAATACGAGTAGGCCTACTACCAGCGCCGCAACGGCGGTTATCAGCACTGCGCCGGCCGCTACATCCTTGGCCTTGCCCGCCAGCGGGTGATACTCCGGCGACACCAGGTCGACGACAGCCTCTATGGCGGTATTCATCAGCTCGGCGGCCCACACCGTGCCCACGGCCAGGGCCACCAAGGCCCACTCCAGTCCGGAGATGTCGAAGTAAAACCCGAAGCCAACGGCGACGACTGTAGCCAGGGCGTGAAAGCGCAGGTGTACTTCCGAGCGCAACGCCGAGGCCACGCCCCGAAAGGCGTGGCCAAAGCTGGCAATGCGCCGCCGCAGTAGGCTGTCTTTCGGCTGAGGCTCAGCCACGGGCGTCGAATTCGCGGAAGACGGTGAGCCGCAGCTGGTCCCACTCAGGCTTCAGAATGCTGAAGTACACCGAGTCGCGGCGCTGCCCGCCCTGGGTAAACATGTGGCTGCGCAAGATGCCTTCCTCGGTAGCGCCCATGCGGCGCATGGCCTCCCTGGATTTCCAGTTGCGGGCGTCGGTTTTAAGCTCTACCCGCTCACAGCCCAGTTCTCCGAATGCGTACTTAAGCAGCAGGTGCTTGGCAGCCCGGTTGAGGCCAGTGCGCTGGTAGTCCCGCCCTATCCACGTCCAGCCGATTTCCAGGCGCCTCTCGGGCAAAGCGAAGCTACCGTAGCTGGTGCTGCCCACCACCCGCCCGGTCTGCCGGTCGATAATGGCGAAAGGGTAGCGGCGGTGGTTTTCGCGGTCCTGTAGGGCCTGGGTTAGGTAAGCGGCTAGGCCCACGGCGTCGCCGGGGTTGGGAGTAGTAGTAAAACGCCAGATTTCGTCGTCGAAGATGACGGCCTTCAGGTCTTCAAAGTCCGACGTTTCCAACGGCCGCAGCCGGACGCGGGCGTTTTCGAGCGTGATGCAGCGGGAACAGTCCATGGGTGGGAAAGGGACGGGTAAAATCAGAACGTCATGCTGAGCTTGTCGAAGCATCTCTACTGCCAAACTAAATTGAATTAGTGCTGCGGTAGAGATGCTTCGACAAGCTCAGCATGACGTTCTGATAGGGTTTTACTACTTCTTAATCTCGCCGACCATGTCCTCGGGCTTCAGCCACTCGTTGAACTGCTCCTCGGTGAGGTAGCCGAGCTGCAAAGCCGTTTCTTTCAGCGTCGAGCCGTTTTTGTGAGCCGTCTGGGCAATTTCGGCGGCTTTGTAGTACCCGATGTGGGGGTTTAGGGCCGTTACCAGCATCAACGACGAGTCGACGTGCTTCTTGATGTTTTCCTCCAGCGGCCGGATGCCCTCGGCGCACCGGTCGTTGAACGACACGCACACGTCGCCGATGAGGCGGGCCGAGTGCAGGAAGTTGTAAATCATGACCGGCTTGAACACATTCAGCTCGAAATGGCCGTTCATGCCGCCGATGTTGATGGCTACATCATTGCCCATTACCTGAGCCGCTACCATCGTCATGGCCTCGCTCTGGGTGGGGTTTACCTTGCCGGGCATGATGCTGGAGCCGGGCTCGTTGTCGGGAATGAACAGCTCACCGATGCCGGCGCGCGGGCCCGAAGCCAGCAGGCGGATGTCGTTGGCAATCTTCATCAGCGAAGCAGCCACCGTTTTCAAAGCGCCGTGGGCTTCCACAATGGCATCGTGGGCGGCCAGGGCCTCAAACTTGTTTTCGGCCGTGATGAAAGGCAGGCCAGTCAGGTCGGCAATGTGCTTGGCCACGGCTTCCGAGTAGCCGGGAGGCGTGTTGATGCCCGTACCGACGGCGGTGCCGCCCAAAGCCAGTTCCGAGAGGTGAGCCAGGGTGTTGTTGATAGCACGCAGACCATGGTCGAGCTGGGAAGCATAGCCCGAAAACTCCTGGCCTACGGTCAGCGGGGTAGCGTCCATGAGGTGAGTCCGGCCAATCTTGACGATGTGCATGAACTCCTCGCTCTTGCGCTTGAGCGTGTCGCGCAGCTTGGTGATGCCCGGAATCGTTACCTCCACCAGGGTCTGGTAGGCGGCAATGTGCATGGCCGTGGGGAAGGTGTCGTTGCTCGACTGCGACTTGTTCACGTCGTCATTCGGGGCCAGCACCTTCTTTTCGTCGGCGAGGCTGCCGCCCTGCAGCACGTGGCCGCGGTAGGCAATAACCTCGTTCATGTTCATGTTGGACTGGGTGCCCGAGCCGGTTTGCCATACCACCAGCGGGAAGGCATCGGCCAGCTCGCCAGCCAGGATTTCGTCACACACTTTCCCAATCAGCTCCGCTTTTTCAGCGGGCAACACGCCGGCGTCGCGGTTGGTGAGGGCCGCAGCCTTCTTCAGAATAGCAAACGCCCGGATGATTTCCTTGGGCATGCGGTTGATATCCTGCGCAATCTGGAAGTTCTCGATAGAGCGTTGGGTCTGGGCGCCCCAGTAGGCGTCGGCCGGCACCTGCACGGTGCCCATGGTGTCTTTCTCGGTGCGGAATTGCATGTAGCGGGAATGAAGTGACGAATCCGTTTCGTGGTAGCGGTAAAAGTACGCAACAACCCGAACTCAGGCCTAAAAAGACGCCGGCCCCGCTGCAAAAGCAACGAGGCCGGCGGGAAAGGCAGAGGCTCCCAACAGGCGAGCCTGCTTAGAACGAGTAGTTCACCGAGGCTTTAATCACCCGGTTCTGGGCATCGAAGTTGTTGTTCTTGTCCAGGGACGAGAGGCCGAAGTCGTAGCCGGCACTGAGGCCCAGACCGTTGTCGAACTGGTAACCCAGGCCGCCTACCACGCCGAAGTCGACGGAGCGGAACTGGTCTTTCACGTCGAAGTCGGTGGAGAAGGCGTTGAAGCCCAGGGCACCGGCCTGCACCCGTACTTTATTACTAACCAGGAACGAGGCCTGCGGACCGGCAAACAAATAGAAGCCCGGCGTCAGGTAGCCTTTGAACAGCACGGGCACATCAATATAGGACATGCGCGAAGTGGCCGTCACGCGGGCATTGAGGAAGTCGAACTGCTCCCAGGGCAGGGTACCGACCAGCTTGGCACCTTTCTCGGAGTACGAAACGCCAGGCTCTATGGCAAAGCCGGCACCAAGCGGAATGGTAGCGTACAGGCCAGCGTGGAAGCCAGGCTTCATTTCTTTGGTCACGGCACCGTTGGTATAGCCGGCCAGGTCCATAACGCTTTGCACGGCATCACCGGACCAGTCCGACACGTTGACGCCGGCCCGCAGGCCAAATTTTACGCCAGGCGTAGTAGGAGTCGTACGCACCGGGGCCGAGTATACTGGCCGGGCTGGAGCCGTGGAATAAGTGGAGCGGCGCACCTGGGCCTGAGCAACGGAAAACGACGAGGAAAGCAACAGCGCGGCTACAGCCAAGCGCCCGAAAAGGCTTTTGGAGTTCATGGCAAAAAGGAAAGTCAGGAGGGAGATGTCGGAGAAAGGAGCCGGCCGCAGCGGGGCGCGCATTGCTGCAGCGGGCTTATGAAGAGCATACATTACAAAACCGTGCCAGTTGGGCCTACTAACGGTCAGTGCTGCGGCCCTGCTCTACTGTCATTTCTGAAAATCAACTACTTGAACTTTGCTCACATCGACTAAATCGGTCAAACTCCCGACCGGTGGGCAGCCGGGCACCTAACGACTGAGCCGGCTGAACGGCAGCAGAACGGCACGAATTGGCCGAGCCCGGCAGCTGTTTGACCGTGGACTACGTACACCTTCTCCCAACCATTTACGCCAAACACCCCGCGCCATGAGCACAATCAAGAAAGTAATTGAGGTCCTGGCCTCTTCCGAGAAGAGCTTCGAAGACGCCCTGCAACGCGCTCTGACCGAAGCCAGCACTACTGTGAACGGCATCAAGTCTATCTATATCAAGGACCAGAGCTGCCGCGTGCGCGACAACAAGATTGTGGAGTACCGCATCACGGCCAAGATCAGCTTCGAGGTAATGCACAAGTGGGACCCCAGTGCCCAGCACCAGCCCGCCGCAGCCATCGACACGCCTATTCCTGCCGGCGACGGCAGCCCCGACTACAGCCAGGTGCAGGTGAAAACCCAGCCCGACCTGCCCCGCGACGTTGAGCCCGGCGGTAGCGCTACTGCCCCCGAGAGTGGCGGTGGTTACAGCAACTAAGCTGAAGCCAGCCCCCTTTGTCACCCTGAGTTTTGCCAAAGACCTTCCTTGCTTAAGTGAGAAGCTGCATTCAGCACGAAAAAGCCCTTTACCACTAGTTTGGTAAAGGGCTTTTTCGTGTTGGCATAACCTGCTGTGGGGTCGGTAAGGAAGGCCTCCTTCGGCTGCGCGTCAGAATGGGTGGGAAAGAAGCTAGAACTCACTATCCCATCATTTCACCCCTCACCCCTTAAAAGGTCACGCTGATGTCCACGACCTGGTCGGCGCGGCGGCCGTTGGCAGCACCGGGCTGCCAGGTGGGACCTTCGCAGAGGATGCGGATGGCCTCCTGGTCGTAGTCGCGGCGCAGGCCCCGTAGCACCTTGAAGTTGTCGAGCGTGCCGTCAGCCTTCACCGTGAAGCGTACCCGTACGCTGCCCGAGAGCTGCGGGGCGGGCGGGTCGGGCACAAACATGGCCTCGCGCCGCAGATACTCGCGCAGCTTGGTATAGCCTCCCACCGGCTGCGGACTGATAACCGGCACGGGTGGCAGAGCAGCTTTGCGCTTGGCACTTTCCTCAGGCGCGGCCACCGGGGCCTTAGCTGCGGCCGGCTGAGTAACTGCTGTGTCAGCCACTTCTACTTTCTGTGCCATCATTACCCGGCTCTGGGCGGCCTTCATTTCCGCGGGTTCAGCCTGCGTAGGGGCTGCTACCACCGGCGCCTGCATAGCCACGGAGCCCGCCATGACCTGATCAGCAGTAGCATCAGCCGCCGCGGGCGGGGGCAAGGGCGCGGCAGCTACCACCGGCCGCCGACCACGCCGGGCCACGGGAGCCGCACGCCGGGCAACCGAACCGGTGGCCGGGGCAGCAGTCGAACGGGCGGCATCGGGCACCGGCTCCGTCACGGCCGCTACTTCGGCTGAAGCCGAGGCAGCCTCGGGAGCAGCTGGGACCGGAGCGGATTCCGACACCGGCGCGGGCGCCTGGACTGCTATGGGCCGCGACTCGGATACCGAAGCCACAGGGCGGCGCAGCCCCCACCACAGGGCAGTGCTCACCAGCAGCAAAAGCAGGGCGGCGGCCATTGCTTGCCAGGCCCGAATGCCGGCGTGCGGGGCATGCTCCCGGGCCACACGCTGGTGCAGACGCTGCCGGAGCTCGTGCAGGGCCTGGTCGGTGGTGGCGGGGTTGGTTAGCTCCAGGCCTTCCAGAAGCTCGGCGCAGCGGCTGCAGTCCAGGGTATGGGCCTCCACGCGGTACTGCTCAGCGGCAGGCAAAGCTCCGGCCACGTACTGCCGCAGCAGGGGCAGCGGCAGGTGCCCGGCCGCATCGGGGGCCGGGGACGAGGGTGGAACAGGAGGCTGATTAGCGGGCCGCATTGGGAGCTGAGTCGAGGTAACGTTTGAGGTTGCGCTTGCCGTTTTGCAGGTGACTTTTCACCAGGCCCAGGTCAAAACCGGTGAGGTCGGCAATGTCGCGGTAACACTTTTTTTCGAGGTAAAACAGCTCCAGACAACGGCGCTGGCCCGCAGGTAAATCGGCCAGGGCGTGCTCCAGGGCCTGGAGGCGGGCTTCGGTAAGAACTTGTTCATCAGTAGCATCACCTGTCTGATGCAGTACGCCCGCCGATTCCATATCGGCGGCATCGGGAAAGTGCAGCACCAGCGCCCCGTCGGGGCCGGCCCGCTGCCGGGCCCTGAGTATCATCAGGCAGTGGTTGCGGGCCGTGGTTTGGAGCCAGGCCGGAAAGTTGCCGACCTCGTGGCGGCGCAGCGTATCAATGAGCTTTTCGAAGAGCTGCATCACCGCATCCTGGGCATCTTCGTCGGGGCGCAGGTACTTGCGGCACACGGCAAAGACCAGGGGCATGTGCCGCTCGTAGAGCACGCCCAGGTCGGCCACGGCCCCCTCAAGGCGGTAGCGCGTGAGCAGCTCCTCATCGGAGAGCTCAGTGGGCGACTTAGGGCGGCGTTTGAAAAACATAGCGGCGGGCGGGGCCAATACGGCCAGCAGGGGCCAAGATACGGCATCGGGGCCGTTGTTGGGTCCGGCGCGGCTCATCACCGAAACTGAGCAAGCCACCGGGTGTAGACAGGAACGGAAAGTAAGAGAGGATTAAAAGTGGCCTAGCTCAGCATCAACGTCTGGCGTCGAAGTACAGGGATAAGGTGGGAAGCCTGACTAATCAATCAGACTAAGCCCCCTGATTGGAAGCTCCGCTATAGTAGTCAGCAAGATAAAAGAACCCGGCCGGAGCTAAATATTTAGGCATACCGGTGTGGAATCCGGCCCCGGGCCGCATCACACACTGTGAAACCCTTCCGCCAGCGTCTGTCATGAGCCCACTCGTCTTCCTAGAAAAATGCCCCCGACGCGGCCCGGCAAGCAACCCTGCCGGCCAATATTGTCTCCTTATCCCAGTGAGCTCGGGGCCGGCTTTGGCGAACTACCCGGCCGCCCCGCAAAATATTGCCGGCCTGCCGGGCCCCGAATGGCGGCTTGGCGTCGTTAGGACGCCGGCCCTCGGCTGCGTTGCGCGGCCTACGGGCAGCCTGGGTTTGCGGGTGGTAGCCACTTCAGCAGCTACCCAATTGACGGGCACACTGGCTTCGGCGGGGAGGATGCGGCAAAGGAAGCCTAAACGAATATGCCTGTTGCAGCAGCTGTATTCAACCATTCCGCGCCTCCCCGCTCTGCGGCCCTCCTGACCTACCGCCGCTTTGACTGCGGCCCAGCCCACGACAGCGCCCCCGGAGCTTCCCCGACTCCTCTCCTATCCAGCATCCGTCCTTTACCGTTGCCCTTGCAGCCCTGCTATGCCTAAGTCTACTATTGCACTCCGTATCCCCGAGCCCTGCGCCCAGCCTTGGGCCGCCATGACGTCCCAGGGTGCCGGCCGCCACTGCGCCGCCTGCCAGAAAGTAGTTATTGACTTCACCCAGAAAACCGACGCCGAAATCCTGGCGATGCTGCAAGCCGCGGCAGCCGGCCGAACCTGCGGGCGTTTTGCAGCCAGTCAGCTGGGCCGGCCGCTACAGCCACTGCTGGTAGCGCCCCGGGCTGCGTGGTGGCAGACCGCTGTGGCGGCCACGGCGGCAGTACTGGGGTTGCAGGCGGTACTGCCCCCGGCCGCTCAGGCCCAGCACCCCATCAGCCAACGCCCGTCCACCAACCAGCCCGAACTAGCCCTACAGGCGGTTACCAAGACCGCCATACCCGCGCCGACCGGCGGAAAGCCCCTGTTGCTTACGGGCCGGGTCGTAGATAACGAATCGGGAGAAGCATTGCCCTACGTGACAGTGCTGCTCGAAGGAACCACGCACGGTGTTTCTACCAATGCCGAAGGGGCCTTTTCCCTGACGGTCTTTCCGGAGGATCAGCACCGGCCTTTGCTTATTAGCTCTATTGGGTACGTGCCACAAACCCTGGCTCAGCCAGCCAGCCAACAACCTATGGCTATCCGGATGAGCGCCGACGTGAAAGGTATGCTAAGCGGCGAAGTAGTAGTTACCACCGGCTACCACTATTCGCCCATTTACACGCCCCAGGGCGTGTGGCAGCGGCTTCGCAGCATTCCGTGGCGCATGAGAAATGCTTTTCAGCGCCACTAAGCCATGAGAAGTTCTGCCCTTCTTATTTCCTGCTGGCGCCGGGTACTGGCGGCCGGTAGAGTCAGCGTCTGGGCCGCACGGCTGCTACCCAATGGCAGCAAGTGGCCCGGGCATAGCCGCGGCCGGGCCCCGGCTTGTCGGGCGCCACCAAGCGGGAGCCGGTTCGGCGGGTTCCCGCTTTTCCCGCTCCGGCTCCAACCCGAAGAAACTCCTGACTGGTGGGCGACCGGTCAGGAGTTTTTCGTTTGGGCCGGTTGCCAACGTCGCACCCGGCTTTTTATTATACAATTACCCAGCGGCTATTCCAGCCCGAATTATGTTAGAAAAAAATCATCCAAAGTTGGGTTACGTATTTGCTCCGGCAGTATAAACAACCACTAAGCGGCGCCGCTTTCGCAGTAATACCCGAATCCGCAGCTCTCCTGGCAGAGCCTTACCGCCCCGTTCTCAGGTCGCTCCGCTCGCGACGGACACGCCTGACCACGCGCTTCTTTTCCTGGAAAAGTTCTGAATTCAGCCCCCTGATTTCAGCGGCGGAAGCATGGCTTTTTCGGTAGTCTTTCCACTCCTCTAGCCCGTCTGTTCCCATGTTTATATCCCGCTTGTGGCCCCTGGGGCTGCTGGCCGGCGGCTTGCTGCTGCCCGCCTGCCACCAACAACAATCCTCCGAAGTGCCCTTGGAGGCCACGTCCACTTACGAAATGCCACCCGCCGCCGACTACGCCGAAGCTCCGGCTCCGCTACCCCCACCTAGCGGCGAGTCGTACGCCCGGCTCCCGGAAAACCCGTTCGAAACCGTACGGCAAGCCCCGTTGAGCACCTTCGCCATCGACGTAGACCCGGCCTCCTACAGCAACGTGCGGCGTTTCCTAACGCAAAACCGCCAGCTGCCCCCGCCCGAAGCCGTGCGCCTGGAAGAGCTTATCAACTACTTCCACTACGACTACCCCCAGCCCACGCGGCCCGACGAGCCGGCCACGCTGCACGCGGAAGTGGCCCGCTGCCCCTGGAACCCGGCTCACCAGCTGGTCCTGGTGGGCGTGCAGGGCCGCCAAACAGCTCACGCCGAATTGCCCCCGGCCAACCTGGTTTTCCTGCTCGACGTGTCGGGCTCGATGAATGATGAAGACAAACTGCCCCTGCTCAAGGCCAGCCTGCGCCAGCTGCTGCCCCGGCTGCGGGCCCAGGACTATGTATCCATTGTGGTGTATGCCGGCGCGGCGGGTTTGGTGCTGCCACCTACCTCGGGCAGCCGGCCCCAGGAAATTATGGCGGCCCTGGATAATCTGGAAGCGGGTGGCTCTACGGCGGGCGGGGAAGGACTGCGCCTAGCATACCAGGTGGCCCGGATGCAGGCCCGGCCCGGTACCAACACCCGCATTATTCTGGCTACCGACGGCGACTTCAACGTGGGGGAAAGCTCTGACGCGGCTATGGAACAGCTAGTTACCGAGGAGCGGCAGTCGGGCGTGTTTTTGTCGGTACTGGGCTTCGGGGAAGGCAACCTGCAGGATAGCAAGATGGAGCTGCTGGCCGATAAGGGCAACGGCAACTATGCCTACATCGACAACCTCAACGAGGCCCGGCGGGTACTGGTGCAGCAGTTTGGCGGCACGCTCTTTACGTTGGCCAAAGACGTGAAAATACAGGTCGAGTTTAACCCGGCCCAGGTGCAGCAATACCGCCTGCTCGGCTACGAAAACCGCCTGTTGGCCGCCGAAGATTTCAACGACGACACTAAGGACGCCGGGGAACTGGGCGCGGGCCAGCAGGTAACGGCCCTCTACGAAATAGTGCCCACCAACGCTCGCCCCGCCGTCGACCCGCTCAAGTACCAGCCCACCGGCACCTCCGACTACGAGGCCGCCTACACCAGCAGCGCCGAGCTGCTCACCGTGAAGCTGCGCTACCAAGAGCCTCAGGGCAGCGCCAGCCGCCTGCTCAAACTGCCCGTGCGCGGCACCGATACCAGCGTAGAGCAAGCATCCAACAACCTCCGCCTGGCCGCATCCGTGGCCGAGTTTGGCCTCTTGCTGCGGCAGTCAGAGCACCGGGGCGCGGCCAGCTACGCAGCAGCCCTGTGCCGGGCGCAGTCGGTGCGCGGCCGGGATACGGATGGCTCCCAACGGGAATTTGCGGAGCTGGTGCGGCAGGCTGCCGAGCTGAGCAACGAAGCCGACCAGACCTTGCCCCGGGAGCAGTGGAGCTACCGGTAAGGCCAGCGCGGCTTACTTTGTAGCATCTAGGCCTTTCTTGATGGTCGTGAACATAGGATTGTCGGGAGAGGCTACTTTCGACAGGTGCTTCTGGGCCTCAATGAAGTGGGGCCGCGCGGCCTTGGGCTGTTCCAGCTGCATGTTCAGAATAGCCAGATAGAAGTGCAGCAGTCCCTGGGGAATAGGCTCTTTGGGGGCCGTGGGCAGCTGGCTCTGGAAAAAGGCCTCCACTTCTTTCCACTGATTGCTAGCCTGGTAGATATCCATGATATCCTCGTACATCTCATCGTTGGCGGGATTGAGACGAAAAAGCTCGGCGGCCAGCTTCGGAGCCTCGGGCTGGTGAGTCGGCACTGCCAGGGCCAACAACGCGCGCAACGTCGGGTAGCTGTCGGGCTGCAGGGCCAAGCTTTGCTGGTAGGCCTTTTGGGCTTCGCCGGGCTGCTTCTGCTGCTGATACAGGTGCCCCAGCATGCGGGCGGCGTCGGCCTTGAGCTCCGCATCTGTGTACAGGTCGAAGGCCAGGCGAGCCTGGGGCA
Organism: Hymenobacter cellulosivorans; assembly: GCF_022919135.1. Lineage (NCBI taxonomy): Bacteria > Pseudomonadati > Bacteroidota > Cytophagia > Cytophagales > Hymenobacteraceae > Hymenobacter > Hymenobacter cellulosivorans. The sequence goes on from NZ_CP095049.1 coordinate 1,099,167, forward strand.
GGGCTTCAGCGGGCCGCTTCAACTGCATCAGGGCGTAGGCCAGGTTGTAGTGCGAGGTCGGGTACTGCGGGTTCAGGGCAATAGATTTCTCGAATGGGACCACGCTTGGGGCAGCCTGCTCCCGCACCAGGTTGGCGTAACCGACGGCGTAATACGACATATAGTCGCCGAGGCCATGGGCGTGGGCGGAGTTATAATAGCGCAGCACCAGGTCCAGAAGCTGCTCGTCGTTTTTGTCCTTTTCGCCGCAGTGGCACTGCTGCACCTGGTAATAATAGTCGCCCAGCCCCTTAGCCAGGGTGTAGTCGGTGGGAAACTTGCGCTGCAGGCGGTTCAGCTCCAGGGGCAAATCGAGGGGGTGCATGCTGTAGTTGCCTTCCTTACCTCGCAGCTGCGCCACGGTTTGGCTGGGCTTCAGGTTTTGGAGGCCAAACATGCGGTGGCCAATGCTGACCAGATAGTTGTCGAGGATCAGCTTCTCCTTGGCCAGCAGTACTGCGGGCTGCTGATTTTTGGGGTCGGCCTGGTCGAGCAGCTGATAGGCCGACTCGTACTGCTTGGCCTGCACCAGCTGCTGGGCCCGGGCCAGCAGGTCCGGCGTCGACTTTGGGGCCGTAGTCTGAGCCCGCAGGCCGGGGGCTGCCAGCAGGGCGGCAGCCAGCAACAAGGAAAAGCGCATGGATAACGACAGGATAAATCAAGAAATTTTTAGAGCCGGAATATGCCGGTAAGATGCGGTATTTCGGGCATTTCCGACGAACTACCGAACGTTTGTTAGAGCTTATTTTTCCAGATTTAATTTGGAATTACCGGACGTCTGCCCCACCTTGCCCTCGCAAAGCACCTGATTCTCATGCCTCAGCACACCGGCCGCTTCTTTTTTAGCTATTACTTCTACTACGCCACAGCGTAGTCGAGCGGCCCTCCTGTAGCTTTTCCAACCGAAATCCTCAGCGCCTCTCGACAACCTCGGGAGGCGCTTTTTTTTACGCTTACTTCTCCGCTTCACATGCCCGCTTCAGTCTTTTTTTATTACGGCTATACCTACTTCTTTTTTACGAAGAAGCGGGGCCCCGTTTGCCAGAGCTGACCAGAGCGCAGCACCAGAAGCAACAGGCCCCGCACCCCGGAGGCCTTTTTTTATGTCATTTCCCCGCACCCCCGTTATGCTTTCCACCGTCGCCATTCAGGGCTTTGAAGGTAGTTTCCACCAGATAGCTGCTCGCCACTACTTCACCCCTTCGGTCCTGACTACGCCCTGCGCCACGTTTGGGGAAGTGGTGCGGCAGGTGAGCAGCGGCACAGCCGGGCACGGACTGATGGCCATTGAAAACTCCATTGCCGGCAGCATTCTGCCCAACTACAACCTGCTGCGCCAAGCCGGCCTGCGCGTGACTGGGGAAGTGTACCTGCAGATTCGCCAGCACCTGATGGCGCTGCCCGGCCAGCAGCTGGCTGATATTCAGGAGGTGCACTCCCACCCCATGGCCCTGCTGCAGTGCGCCGACTTTCTGAACCAGCACGGCCCCTGGCGCCTGGTCGAAACGGAAGACACGGCTCTGAGTGCCCAGCGCATCCGGGAAGGACTGCGCACCGGCACCGCCGCGGTAGCCGGCAAGCTGGCCGCCGAGCTGTTCGACCTGGAGATTCTGGAAAAGGATATCCACTCTGAAAAGAAGAACTACACCCGCTTTCTGGTAGTCGACCGGCCCGAAAACGCAGCGGCCGTGGAGGCGCCCAACAAGGCCTCGCTCTACTTCCATACCACCCACGCCCAGGGCAGCCTGGCCCAGGTCCTGATCCGCATTGCCGACCAGGGCATCAACCTCTCCAAACTGCAGTCCTTCCCGATTCCGGCCAAAACCTGGCACTACTACTTCCACGCCGACCTCGAATTCGACGACCCGGCCCAGCTCGAAGCGGCTTTGCAAGCCATGAAGCCCGTGACTGAAGGCCTAGAAGTGCTGGGCGTGTATCACAAAGGCACCACGCACAAGTAATAAAAACAGCCCCACGAACATCTTCAGCTTACCCCAAAGCCATGCAAGTCTCCGTCGCCAGCCGCCTGCAGCATACCCAGGAATACTACTTCTCCCGCAAGCTGCGCGAAATTGACGCTATGAATAAGGCCGGGGCCCAGGTTATTAACCTGGGCATCGGCAGCCCCGACATGCCGCCCCACCCGCGGGTAATTGCGGCCCTGACCTCGGCCGCCGCTCAGCCCAACACCCACGCCTACCAGAACTACAAGGGTGTACCGGCGTTGCGCCAGGCCATGGCCGGCTGGTACGGGCGCAGCTATGGCGTCAGCCTGGACCCCGAAACGGAAGTGCTGCCCCTGCTGGGCTCCAAGGAAGGCATCATCCACGTGAGCATGACCTTTCTGGAAGCCGGCGACGAAGTGCTCATTCCCAACCCCGGTTACCCGGCCTACCGCGCCGCCGCTCATCTGGCCGGCGCTACTCCGGTTGACTACGACCTGAGAGCCGAAAACAACTGGCTGCCGGACCTGGAAGCCCTGGCCCAGCGCGACTTAAGCCGGGTGAAGCTCATGTGGGTCAACTACCCCCACATGCCCACCGGCACCCCGCCCGACGCGGCGTTCTTCGCCCGGCTGGTAGCCTTCACCACGGCGCACAACATTCTGCTGGTCCACGACAACCCGTACAGTTTTATCCTGAATCAGGAGCCGGCCCAGAGCCTGCTAGCCGTGCCCGGGGCCCGGGAAGTGGTACTGGAGCTGAACTCTCTGAGCAAGTCGCACAACATGGCGGGCTGGCGCGTGGGCATGCTCCTGGGCCGCGGTGACCTGCTGCAGGAAGTGCTGCGCTTCAAGAGCAACCTCGACTCGGGCATGTTTTTGCCGGTGCAGCTGGCTGCCGTGGAAGCCCTCAGCCTCGATGAAAGCTGGTACCAGGAGCTCAACGCCCACTACGCGGCCCGCCGGGAGCTGGTCTTCGAACTCCTAGATACCATCGGCTGCCGCTACGAGCGAAACCAGGTGGGCCTGTTCGTGTGGGCCGCCATTCCGGCCGGGTACGCCGACGGCTATGCCCTGAGCGACGAGCTGCTGCACGCGGCCAAGGTCTTCCTTACCCCCGGCGGCATCTTCGGCTCCAATGGCAACCACTTTATCCGCGTCAGCCTCTGTCAAACCACCCAAGTGCTGGAAGCTGCTTTAGGCCGAATCCGGGAAGCCCGGCCGCAACCTTCTTTTACCTCCACGACTGTATGAAAACTGTCACAATAATAGGCGTAGGACTCATCGGCGGCTCTTTGGCACTTAGCCTGAAGCAGCATGGCCTGGCCGAGCATATTATAGGTGTGGACCGCAGCCCTGAAAACCTCCGGAAAGCCCAGGACCTGCACCTCATCAATGAAGGCAGCACCGACCTAGCCACGGCTGTGCGCCGTGCCGACCTGGTCGTGGTGGCCGTGCCCATGGACGCCATGCTGACCGTGCTGCCCCAGGTGCTGGATGAAGCAGATCAGCAAGTAGTAATCGACGTGGGTTCCACCAAATCCATGCTGCTGGCGGCCGTGGCCGGGCACCCGCGCCGGGGCCGTTTTGTGGCGGTGCACCCCATGGCCGGCACCGAGTATTCCGGCCCCGAGGCCGCCGTGCCTGAGCTGTTTACCGACAAAACCCTGGTTATCTGCGACGCCGAGCAGAGCGACGCCGACGCCGTCAACCAGGTGCAGCGCCTCTTCGAGCAGCTTCGGATGCGCATCGAGTACCTCGACGCTGCCGCCCACGATTTGCACACGGCGTACGTGTCGCACATTTCCCACATTACCTCCTTCGCCCTGGCCCTCACGGTATTAGAGAAGGAGAAAGAGGAGCAGCAGATTTTCGCTTTGGCCAGCGGGGGCTTTGCCTCCACGGTGCGCCTGGCCAAAAGCTCGCCCGATATGTGGGTGCCCATCTTCCGACAAAACCGCGTCAACGTGCTCGACGTGCTCGACGAGCACATCCACCAGCTTCAGCACCTACGCCACCTCATTGCCCAGGAAGACTACCCCGCCGTCTACCAGCAAATTGAGCAAGCCAACCTGATTAAGAAGATTCTGAAGTAAACCAGAACCCCATAAGCCAAACGTCATGTCGACTAACAGCCTTTCAACCGAAAACGTAACCTCCTCCCATACCATGCAGTCTGCACTCTTCAACCGCCAGCCCGACGACAAACCCTTCCTCATTTCGGGCCCCTGCTCGGCCGAAACCGAGGAGCAAGTACTCGAAACCTGCCAGCGTCTGGCTGCGACTGGTAAAGTCCAGGCCCTGCGCGCCGGCATCTGGAAGCCCCGCACCAAGCCCGGCGGCTTCGAGGGCATCGGCACCAAGGGTTTGCCCTGGCTCAAGAAAGCCAGTGAGCTGACCGGCCTGCCCATTGCCGTGGAAGTAGCCACCGCCAAGCACGTGGAAGACTGCCTGGCCTTCGGCGTCGATATTCTGTGGGTGGGCGCGCGTACCACCGGGAACCCCTTCTCGGTGCAGGAAATTGCCAACGTGCTGCGCGGCGTGCAGGTGCCGGTCCTGGTCAAGAACCCGATTCACCCCGAGCTGGAACTGTGGGTAGGCGCCGTGGAGCGCCTCCAAAAGGCTGGTTTGGAGAAAGTCGGCCTGATTCACCGGGGCTTCAGCTCCTACGGCAATACCGACTTCCGTAACGCCCCGATGTGGCATCTGCCCATCGAAATGAAGCGCCGCCACCCCGACATGCCCCTGCTCTGCGACCCCAGCCACATCTGCGGCCGCCGCGACACGCTCTTCACCGTGGCCCAGCAGGCCCTCAACCTGGGCTTCGACGGCAACATGATTGAAAGCCACATCGACCCCGACAACGCCTGGAGCGACGCCAAGCAGCAAATTACCCCCGAGGTGCTCAAGGACCTCATCACCGACCTGGTATGGCGCCACGAAACCACCAACCAGCGCGAGTTCCTGACGGCCCTTTCCAGCCTGCGCGAGCAAATCAACCAGCTCGACGCCGAAATCATCCAGCTCCTGGGCCGCCGTATGGCCGTAGCCGAGAAAATCGGTGTCTACAAAAAGGAAAACGACATCACCATCCTCCAAACCAGCCGCTGGAATGAGGTGCTAGAGCGGGCCCAGCGCCAAGGCAGCTCCGTGGGCCTCACCCCGGAGTTTATCGAGCAGTACTTCGCCGCCGTCCACCTGGAGTCCATCAACCACCAGAACAAGGTGATGGAAGGGTAAGCCCTTACGTTGTACCGGCCGCTCATGTAGAGACGTATACTTGCGTCTCATCGTCGAACGACTGCCGTTCGACCAAACATCATCAGCAACGATTGAGACGCAAATAGGCGTCTCAATCTATAGCCCCAAGCCGCCCTCCGCTGCCCGTCAGTGAAGGGCGGCTTTTATGCACTACAGCCCCCGCCGACTTGTTCGAAGCCACTCTTGCTACCCTAGGAGCCATACTTTAGACTCCAGGAACCCCACCAAGGCTCCTAGGAACCGGATTTTATGTCTTAGGAATCGTATTGAGGCTTCCAGGAACGATACTTTAGGGCATAGGAACCACAATCAGGACTCTAGGAACCTCGCTTCCTATGCTAGGAATCAGATTGTAGCCCTTAGGAGCTATACCAATAGCCGCAGAAGCCACCTTTTGGCTCTTCACCATAGGTTCGGACCGGCAGGCTGTGGGTAAAAAATCTGTTTGGTAGACATTTGGTTGGCACTGTTCCGCTACGAATAGTGGGTTTTACGTCAGGGCCGCGCCCAAATCCCGCTTTCAGCATCAGACTTTTCACCAAACGCCCGACGGCCGCCAATCCGGCCCGTTTCATTGCCCGGCTCCGCGAATTGGCCGTACTTAGGCCCATGCTCTTCTACACTGTTGCCAAGCCCATAGTGCAGCTCGCCCTCCGGGTGTTTTTCCGCCGCCTCGAAATCCGCCACCACGAGCGGCTGGAAGCTCCGGGCCCTATGCTCATCGTTTCTAACCACCCTAATACCCTCATGGACCCGCTGGTGGTGGCCGCCAACCGCCGCACGCCCATTGCCTTTCTGGCCAAGAGCACCTTTTTCAAAAACCCGATTTCAAGGGCCATCTTCTTGTCGGGCAACTGCATTCCCATCTACCGCCGCCAGGATGCCGAAAGTGGCGACGCGGGCGTGACGCCCGAAGAACTGGCCGCCCGCAACGAGGCTGCCTTCGGCCAGTGCTACGACTACTTCGACAAGGGCGGCTCCATCCAGATTTTCCCCGAGGGTACCAGCGTGAGTGAGCGGCGCCTGCGGCCCCTCAAAACCGGCGCGGCCCGCATCAGCCTCGGCGCCGAAGCCCGCCACGACTTCAAGCTGGGTCTGACCATCCTCCCCATCGGCATCAACTACTTCGACCCCAGCCGCTTCCGCTCCGACGTGTTCGTCAACATTGGCAAGCCCATCGTGGTGGCCGACTACGCCGCCGCCTACGCCGCCGACCCCGAGGCCGCCGCCGACCAATTGACCGAGGAAATTCGCCGCCGCCTGGAATACCGCCTCATCATCACCCGCGACGCGGCCGAGGACGAGCTGGTCTTGCAAATAGAACGCACCTTCGGCGAGCACCTGATTCCGGACGATGAGGAAACCCTCTACGATAACTTCCAACTCAGCCGGGCCCTACTCGAAGCCGTGCCCTACTTCGAGCAGCACGATCCGGCCCGCCTGCTACAGGTGCGCGAGAAGCTCAGCAACTACCTCCTCGACCTGGACCGTCTCCGCCTCACCGACGAAGCCTTGGAGTCGAGCAAGGGCCGGGGGCAGCGCTGGGCCCGCGCCACTGTTTCGGGCCTGAAGCTGGTGCTGGGCTTCCCATTATATGTATACGGGCTCGTCAACAACTACATTCCCTACATTCTGCCCTCCATGATTGCCAAACGGGCCACCAAGGACTTGGAATTCGTGGCGCCCATCATGCTGGTTACCGGCATTCTGACCTTCGGCATCGGCTACGCCCTGCAGATTGGCCTGGTTCACCACTTCACCCAAAACTGGCTCTGGACCTTGCTTTACGCCCTAAGCCTAGCCCCCGCCGGCTTCTACGCCCTGAGCTATTGGAACAACCTGCGGGCCCGGTTGCTGCGCCTGCGTGCCCTGAAGCTGTTCCGCACTAAGCGCCCGGTAATGGAAGACCTGCTGCGCCAGCGCCAAGCCATTATCAAGCTGCTCGGCGAAGCCCGCGCCGCTTTCCTGGCCGCCACGGGCACCCCTGAGCCGCGCAAGGCCGGGTAAACTCCCAGAAATCAAGAACATAAAAACGTCATGTCTTCCGCTGGTCGACATGACGTTCTGTTTTATATCAACTGTAGCTTGTAGCTTCCTAGAAATCAGCCTTTACTCCCAGGCCCAACACTAGTATCTGGCCGATGCTCAAGCCTTTGGTGTTGGTGAGGTAGCTGTGCAGGTACAGGTCGTTGGTGCTCAGATCGTAGTACACCGACAGGTTGCGGGGCCGGCCGTTAGTCTTGGGCGGACGCACATAAGTTACCCGGCCGCCGGCCAGGGGGCCATAGCGCGTATCCGATGACCACCAGTAGTAGTCGCGGGTGTACTGACCGCGCTCCTCGTCGTTGAGCGTGCCGTGGGTGTAGCTGAAATACGCACCCACCGACACGGGCTTCACCTGCCACTTCTCGGAAATCCGGATGGTGAAGGGCGAATACAACAGCTTGGCCGAAGCCAGCGTGAGGGTGGAGCCGGCCAGCTTCTTAGGCACGTAACCCAATAGGATGTCGGTATCCACTTTGCCGTTGAGGTAAGTATAGCCCGCACCGGCCGATACCATGCCCAGACCGCCAGCCGTTTGCAGCACCAGGTGGCGCGGCCGATACCAGGGCTGGGGCTTGTCGGAAGCTGGGGCTGCCGGAGCAGTAGGGGTTTCGGGGTCGGAGGCCCGGGTGAGCGAGGGCGCAAGTAGAGCCGCGGCCAGCGCAACGAAGGGTAAAAGGCGCTGTTTCATTAGAATTTGATCTGTTTAACGCGGAATTGCTTGTCGCCCCACACCGTGACAACCATGTAGCGACGCTCCGAAAAAGCGTCGGAGTTGACGTACCACACTCCGTCGCCGTAGGGCTGGCCGATGCTGGAGCTGTGGCGGTGCCCATTCATCTCGAACACCAGGTTTTTAGCCTCGCGCAGGGCCTGGGTGTAGGGGGCCCGCACGGCCGGGTCGAAGTCCTCGTCCTGCGGGGGCACGTGCGAAATCACTACCTGCCGCCGGGCGCCTTGCAGATTGCTGAGTTGCTGATTCACCCAGGGCATGCTGGGAATATGACCGTCGAAGTTATATTCCCGGCCATTGGTATCGACCAAAATAAACTTCGTGTCGCCGTAGATAAAGGAGTAGTTCAGGGGCCCGAATATCTCCTGGTAGGCTTCCCGGCCATTGCCAACCGAGTCGTGGTTGCCGATAACAGTGACGTAAGGCACCTTCAGCTTGCGCAGCTTCTCGTTCACCCAGCGCATTTCCTTGGCAAAGCCGAAGTCGGAAATGTCGCCGGCCACGACCATGAAGGAAATACCCGGCTGCTGGTTGACGCTGGCTACCAGGTCGTCGGCATCGTCGTAGTAACGCTGAGAGTCGCCGGTGAAGACAAAACGGAGCGTGTCGCCGGCCGGCAGCGGGTTCTGCTGCAAACGGGCAAGGTTCTTCTCGGTAAGGTGGCGCTCGTCCTCGGGGGCGCGGTAATCGTTGGGGCTGAACTCCAGCAGATCGCAGCCACTTAAGGCAAAAGCAGTTGCGAGGGAAAGCAGAGAAAGTTTGGGGCGGAAGCGTAACGCTTGAAACATAGCACTCGGCACTGGTACAACGGAAACAACCTATCCGACTACAGATAGGTCTGGCGCTATATACTGTACCGTGTGGCGGCTTGTTTCCGCCCCTAAGCTCAACGGCGACCGTCAAAACCGGCTCGTTTCCATCAGTAGCCGGTCAATGTCGCTTTTCAGCCGGTTAAGCCCTCTTTTAGCCGATAAGTTAATTCTGAGGTTTTTCTGTGTTTCCCAAAAAAAACTACAAGCCGCCCACCTACTCATCCAAATACTGGTGCACAAACTTGATGGCCATGGACCCCTCGCCCACCGCCGAAGCCACCCGGGCCATGGCCCCGGCCCGACTGTCGCCGGCGGCGAAGATGCCGGGCACGCAGGTTTCGAGCAGGTAGGGCTCCCGGCTGTGCTTCCAGCTGGTGGCGTAGCGCGGGTCGGCTACCAGGTCGCGACCGGTGAGCAGGAAGCCTTTGGCGTCGCAGAGGGCCAGGTCGCAGATCCATTCGGTGCTGGGCTTTGCCCCGATAAAGACGAATAACGCCCGGGCCGGCCGCACTTCTCGCTGCCCGTTGTTATCGATGACGACTTCTTCGAGGTGGTCCTGGCCCCGCACTTCCTTCACCTGAGTAAAGGGCAGAATCTCAATGTTGGGCGTCTGGCGGATCTGCTCGATAAGGTAGGCCGACATGGACGCGGCCAACGACTCGCCCCGAATCAGGATGTAGACTTTGCGGGCGTAAGTGGCTAAGTACATAGCGGCCTGCCCGGCCGAGTTACCGCCCCCGACGATGTAGACGTCCTGCTGGTCGCAGGAGCGGGCCTCGGTTCGGGCCGCGCCGTAGTACACGCCCGCGCCCGTCAGCTGGTCGATGCCGGGCACTTCCAGGGTACGGTAGCTCACGCCCATGGTCAGGACCACGGCCCGGGTGCGGATGTTGCTGCCGTTACTCAGGGTCAGCACTTTATAGCCATCCTGCACGCAAAGACTAGTGACTTCCTGCGGAGCCAGCATTTCGGCCCCGAGGCGCACGGCCTGGGTCCAGGCGCGGTGAGCCAGTTCGGCGCCGCTCAGGCCGGTAGGAAAGCCCAGGTAGTTTTCGATACGGGAGCTGGTGCCCGCCTGCCCGCCCGGCGACTGGCGCTCCACAATCAGGGTTTTGAGTCCTTCGGAAGCCCCGTACACGGCCGCGGCTAGCCCGGAGGGCCCCGCCCCAATAACCACTACGTCGTAGAGCTCCTGGGTGGCCTCGGAGGCCAGGCCCATGCGGGCAGCTACAGCCCCACGCTCCGGCCGCGAGAGGGCCGTGCCGTCTTCGAAGACTATCACGGGCAGATCTTGGGCCGTGAAGCCGGTGCTACCCAACAAAACCTGAGCCTCAGGATTGGTTTCGAAATCAAGCCACTGATAGGCGGCCATGTAGCCGGCCAAGAAGTCCTTGAGTTCGTGGGACAGCGGCGACCATTGAAACCCAATCAGGCGCAATCCCTGGAAACGGGGCTTGTATTGGGCCTGCCAGGCAGCCAGCAGGTCGTGCAGGGTAGGGAAGAGCAGCTCCTGGGGCGGGTCCCAGGGCTTCATCAGGTAGTGGTCGAGGCGGGCGTTGTTGATAGCCCGGATAGCGGCTTCGGTATCGGCGTAGGCGGTCAGCAGCACCCGTTTGGCATCGGGGTAGATGCGCCGGGCCTGCTCCAGAAACTCCACGCCCTCCATTTCGGGCATGCGCTGATCGGCCAGAATCAGGGCCAGGGGTTCATTACGGGCCTTGAGTTCGTGCAGGGTTGCCAGAGCCTCGGCCCCGGAAGAAGCACGCAGCACCCGATAGTCGCGCCGGAACTCGCTGCGCAGGTCCCGGTCGATGGCGCCCAGCACCTGGGGGTCGTCGTCGACGGCGAGTAGAACGGGTTTCTTTGTCATGGGTTTATCAACTAAAGTGCCGGCGGCTTTCCTGGTTTTGTTTAATTTCTGACCTGCTTTTCGGGCTAATTGGGCCGGCGGCTTTCCGTATACCATCCGTATAGGCACAGTATAGGCACCCTTTACCCACCCTAAGAAGGTAGCATTGAAAAATTACTATCGGGCATCTGAGCAGCCCTTTCCCCGGCAGACGCTTTAGCCAGGGTTTTGATGGAGTAGGCCCGCGTCATTGTTTCGCTACGCTCGCCATGACATGCTTCACTCATTCACTATCTCACCACCTCACCAACTGGCAGCCAGGCGCAAAACTCGGTGTGGCCGGGTTGGGAGTGGACTTCTAGCCGGCCGCCGTGGTTACGGATGATGCGCTGGGCAATGTCGAGGCCCAGGCCGGTGCCTTCACCGGCCTGCTTGGTGGTGTAGAACGGCTCAAAGATATGGGGCAACACTTCAGGTTTAATGCCCGGACCATTATCGAGGATGAAGACCCGCAGGAAGTCGCCCTCCAGGCGGGTGCGCACGGTGATTTCGCCCCCGGCGGGCAGCGCGTCGATGGCGTTGTCGAGCAGGTTGGTCCACACCTGGTTGAGGCTGCTGACTTGGCCCCGGATGGCAGGCAAGGTTTCGGCGTAGTCGCGGGTGAGGCGAATGTTCTTAGCCCGCAACTGGTAGCCCAACATGTTGAGGGTACTTTCCAGGCCGGCTTTCACGTCAAGCAGAGCGTAGTCGCCGCCCCGGTCCATGTGGGAGTAGGTTTTCACGTTCTGCACCAGCGTACTGATGCGGGCCCCGCTTTCCTGCACGTCGTGAATCAGGCGCAGCATGGTAAGCTGGCCTTCAAGCCAGGCAAAGGCGGCGGGCAAGGCGGCCTCGGGCAGGGCCGCGCCCACGGGCTCCAGCTGCTCCAGGGTCAGGCCGGCCTCCATCAGGCCGGCCGCCAGGCGGTAGCCGTCGGGTATGCCCCGGTCTTCAAGCCAGCTGGCAATATCGTCTTCCCGATCGGCGCACACCAGCGCCGACATCACCCCCAGCGGCGACTCGCCGGGCACGGCCAGGGCCATCAGGGCCGCCAGGGCATCGGGCTCGGGGCAGTGGCGCACCAGCTCCAGCAGCAGGCCGGGCTTGGCATCGGCCCGCTCGCGCAGGGCCTGGGCCCCGCGGGCGATGGCGGCAGCGGGGTTGTTGAGCTCGTGGGCGAGGCCGGCCGAGAGCTTGCCCAAGGCCCGCAGCTTCTCGTCGCGCTCCTGCCCACGGGCTTCGTCGCGGGCCCGGTCGCTCATCAGGCTCACCAGGCGCTGCACCAGCTCGGGACTAGCTTGCTCCAGCTGGGGAAACAGGTCACGGTGCAGCATATACAATACCGTATGACCCACGGCCAAGCCGTAGCCGCCCACAGTGCGCAGGCGGGAGTAAGGCAGTACTCCGCTCACCTGGCCGGCTTCCATGCGAAATATCGGCTCCCGCTGCCCGTTGCGCACGGCATAGTACTGTAGGCCGCCGGCCAGAATAGCCATCATATAGCTGGCCTCATCGCCGGGCTGGAGCACGGTTTCGTTGGGAGCGTAGGCCCGCTGCTCACCGTGAGTTATCAGCCAGTCGAGGGTTTCGGGCGGCAACCCCACGAAGGTAGGAATGACCAGTAAGTCGGCGGGGGTGAGGGTAGGGGTCATGGCAGCAGAACGTTAGAGCCAGGAAATATAGGGCAAACCACGTGAACAGGGCCGGGGTTTGCCGGGGGCTGGATAGCCTAGGAAGCCGGGTTTTGTCCGTAAATTTCGACCAGTCTTTCCTAACCTATCATGTTTTGCGGATGCGTCCAACTCTTACTTTTTATTCGCTGGCTGTTCTGCTCGTATGCTGGCTTAGCAGCTGCGTTTCAGTCCAGGCCCAGTCCCTGGACCCCATCTTTAAGCCCACCGTGCTGAAAGCCCCGCTTGCAGTAGGTGGTTTACAAGCCGTGAACACGCTAGCCGTGCAGGCGGATGGTAAAATCCTGGTCGGCGGGGGCTTCGACTTCATCAATGGCGACCTGACGGGCAAGCTGCTGCGCCTCAACCTGGATGGCACCCCCGACCCAACGTTCAATATGGACGGCCTGGGAGCCAATGGGTACGTATCGACGGTGCTGGTGCAGCCCAATGGCAAGATTCTAGTCGGCGGCGGCTTTACTACCTTCAATGGGCAGGCCCGCAGCATGGTGGTGCGGCTCAACACCGACGGCTCACTCGACAACACGTTTACGTTCGGTTCGGCCGCTTCCGTGCGCCAGATCGGCAGCCTGGCGTTGCAGCCCGACGGTAAGATTCTGGTGGGCGGCGGCCTGAGCTTGCAGAATACTCCCCAAACCGGGGGGCTAGTGCGGTTGAACCCTGACGGCTCCCTGGATTCTTCATTCAGCGTTGGGGGCACGCTGGTACAGGGAGAGATGATTTGGGCCATCCTGGTACAGCCTGATGGCAAGATCGTGGTTGGTGGCACCTTCACCGACTTCAACAGGCAGGGCATTGCCTCCTTGGTTCGGCTGACCAGCACGGGGGCTATTGACCCGACCTTTTATACGGCCAATATAAATACGACCGTAGGCCCCGTATTTACGCTGGCTCAGCAGCCTGATGGTAAGCTGCTCGTGGGTGGCAGCTTCTTGCAGCTGGGCGGCCAGCCTGCAAAATACATAGCCCGCCTATTGCCCGACGGTACTTACGACAACTCCTTCCAGCCGGGCACCGGTCCTAATAGCGTCGTGCGGGCCCTGTATCTGGAGTCCAGCGGCGGCATTCTGATTACTGGGTCTTTCACGCAAGTAAACGGCGTGAGCCGGGGCCGCGTAGCCCGCCTATCGGCCACTGGTAGCCTGGATGCCAGCTTCGCGACCGGAGCCGGCGTGAATGCCACTACCAGCGCCCTGGCGCTGCTGCCCACCGGGCAAATACTGCTGGCCGGGGGCTTCACGCAGCACGACGGGGCTAACTACAGCGGTTTGGTGCGCCTGAATGCCACTACGGGTCAGGCCGAAGCGGCTTTTGGTCCGATTATCGAAGCCCGTGGCACGCTGAGCCAGCTGCTACCTTTGCCCAGCGGGCAGATGCTGGTCAGCGGCAACTTCACCCAGCTCAACGGGCAGGCCGTAGCTGGGGCCGCTAACTCAGTGCGCCGCCTCAACCCCGACGGCAGCCTGGATGGCAACTTCACGGCACTGGCAACCGGAACGCTGCATGCCGTGCAGGTCGATGGCAGCTTCTACGTCACCAGCGGCACTACGCTGCGCCGCTACCTGGCCGATGGTACCCTGGACAATACCTTCACCGCCCAGGCTTTTTCCTCCTTCTCCTCAGTCCAGGGCGTAGTGGCGCTACCCAACGGGCAGGTGTTTGTGCACGGCCAGTTTAATAGCTATGGCAGCCGCACGGGCCTGAGCGGACTGATACGTCTCAACGCCGACGGTACCCCGGATAATACCTTCGTGCCGGCCTCTGCCCCCACCGACCGGCGCGTGCAGCAAGTGCTGACCCAGCCCAGCGGTAAGCTTGTCGTCGTGTCCGATGTAGTGAATACCTTCATCACCACCGTGACCCGCCTCAACGCCGACGGCAGTGCCGACAACAGCTTCTCGGTGGGTAGTGCCGCCGGCTCCGGGGCCAGCTACCAGGTAGTGATGCAGCCTGATGGCAAGCTGCTGGTAAGCGGCCCCTTTACCAGCTTCAACGGACAGGCCGCCCCTTACGGCCTCACGCGCCTGACCGCCGACGGCGCCCCCGACCCTACCTACACGGGCGTAACGACTTACTACATTCCGCGTCTAGTGCAGCCCGATGGCCGCTTACTGGCCCTGCAGAGCAACACGCCTTCACCCGGTGCTAGCGCCGCACTGGTGCGCCTCAATGCCGATGGCAGTCTGGATACCGGCTTCAGCCCGGTGGCCGTGCCACATTCGATTTTTACCAATGATGGTAACATAACGGGTATCAAACTGCAGCCCGCCGACAATAAAATCCTGCTCTACGGCTCGTTCTACTACGTAGCCGGGCAGGTGCGCATCGGTTTGGCCCGGCTCACCAACGTCGGCGTTCTGGCGACGCGCCCCGCCCTGGCCGCCCGGCCGCTGGAAGTGTATCCCAACCCGGCCCACGAGGCCGTGACGGTGCGGCTGCCCGCGACCTTGCAGGCCCGACCCGCTACCCTGCTCGATTTGCAGGGCCGCCTCGTGCGCACCTGGACCATACCAGCCCGCCAGGCCGAGATGCCCCTGAGCCTGGAGACCCTGCCGGCCGGTGTGTACTTGCTGCAGGTACAGGATGCCGGTGGCTTATACCAGCAAAAGGTAGTAGCGCACTGATAAGAGTTGAGCCTAATGTATAAAAGCCGGCCCGTCGTTCGACAGGCCGGCTTTTTTGGTTACCGCCCCCAACGCACAAAGACCGTTCGGGCTGGTCGGAGCGGCAGTTAGAGAACCAGTCGCGTGCTTACTTGCCCGTGGCTGGGGCGGCCGGAGTCTCGCAGTTGTCGGGTTTTAGGTCGGCGTTCTTCTTTTTGTACGTCGACTCGGTTACTTCCGTGAACGTCATCTTCACCGTCATCAGGCGGGTTTTCACGTCGCCCTGGATGTAGTACACTTTACCGGCTTCCAGGTTCAGGTCGAACTTGTCTTGGTCGGGCAGATTGAGGCCGCCGGCCACCGAAGTAAACGAAGTTTCTCCGGGCTTGAGCGTACTCACGAAGTAGCGCTTGTTGCTAAGGCGGCACAGCTCCACACCGTTGGCACGCACGGTAAAGTTGGTGGCAGCCTGCCCCAGCATCGGTGGACGGTAGAATACCACGGTGGCCATTTCGGGCGTGGGGGTGGGCAAGGGGCCCTGGGCAAAGCAGGTGCCGGAGGCTACGGCCAAGAACAGGCCGGTGCAGAGTGCGTAGCGCATATGCAGTTAAGAAGGATAAAGAGTTTAACCCCTAAATATAGAGCCGTGGGCCGCATTGTTCAGCTTTGGGGCCGGATTTCTCGCCGATTTAATCGTTTCTTCATTCCGTAACTCTCCGGGCTTCTGGCTCAGGGTCCCGGCCCCGCCGCTCCCGCGTGAAAGCCGGCAAAAACTCCGTTCTTGCCAAACTATTTAGCCGCCGCACGCATTATTTAGTATTCTCTCCTACCTGTTTACATGGCCAAGCTCAAGACTCTCTATTTCTGTCAAAAATGCGGTGCCCAGTCAGCTAAGTGGATCGGGCGCTGCCCGTCCTGCGGCGAGTGGAACACCTACGTGGAGGAAGTAATCCAGAAGGACGACACCCAGGCGGCTGGCTCCTGGAAACCGCCTACGGCCAGCCCCGGCGGCAAAACCGTAGCCAAGCCCCGCGTCATCGGTGAAATTCACTACGAGGAAGAATCCCGCTTCGACACCAATGACTCGGAGCTAAACCGGGTACTGGGCGGCGGCCTCGTGCCGGGCTCGTTGGTGCTGATTGGCGGGGAGCCGGGCATTGGCAAAAGCACCCTGATGCTGCAGATTGCCATGAGCTTGCAGCAAATGAAGGTGCTCTACATTTCGGGCGAGGAAAGTGAGCAGCAGATCAAGATGCGGGCCGAGCGCCTGGGTCCCCAGCACCCGCAGTGCTATATCCTGACCGAAACCAACACCCAGAACATTTTCAAGCAGATCGACCAGCTGCAGCCCAACGTGGTCATCGTGGACTCTATCCAGACCCTGCATTCGGGCCTGGTGGAATCGGGGGCGGGCTCGGTAAGCCAGGTGCGCGAGTGCACCGCTGAGCTGCTCAAGTTTGCCAAGGAAACCGGCGTGCCGGTGCTCATCATCGGCCACATCACCAAGGACGGCTCCATTGCCGGCCCCAAGATCCTGGAGCACATGGTGGACACCGTACTGCAGTTTGAGGGCGACCGGCACCTCTCGTACCGCATCCTGCGCACCACCAAAAACCGCTTCGGTAGCACTTCGGAGCTCGGTATTTACGAAATGCAGGGCACCGGTCTGCGCCAGGTGAGCAACCCCTCGGAGATTCTGCTCAGCCAGCGCACCGAGAGCCTCAGCGGCATGGCCATTGGGGCCACGCTGGAAGGTAACCGGCCCCTGCTGGTGGAAGTGCAGGCCCTGGTAACGCCGGCTACCTACGGCACGCCCCAGCGCTCGGCCACTGGCTTCGACGCCAAGCGCCTGAACATGCTGCTGGCCGTGCTCGAAAAGCGTAGCGGCCTGCGCCTGGGCCAGCACGACGTGTTCCTCAACATTGCCGGCGGCCTGCGCCTCGACGACCCGGCCCTGGACGTGGCCGTGTGCGCCGCGGTGGTATCGTCGCTGAACGACTTGCCAATTCCTGGCAACGTGTGCTTGGCGGCGGAAGTGGGGTTGAGTGGCGAAATCCGGGCGGTAAGCCGGCTGGATCAGCGGCTGTCGGAAGCCGAGAAGCTGGGGTTCCGGGAAATGTACATCTCCCAGTTCAACGCCCGCGGATTAGATTTGGCCCGATACGGAATCAGAGCTCAACCGGTAGGCCGCCTCGACGAAGTACTTAGCGGATTATTCGGGTAAAACCTTTAAAACCTAGGTTCTGCGGGGCCCTTACGAAAAAAGCCAAAATCTGGATTGGACTTTCTCAACCCGAATACCGTATCTTCGGTATAAGAATTGGCTTTTCCCGCGAAATCCTAGTCCCGCACGGTTTTAAACAATACGGGCTGGGATAAAGCTAATTCCCACGAATAACTAGCGCTTGATATCACCTACCGATGGCATATTCTTTCCGCTCCTGTATACCAGGCCTACTCGTGGGCGCGCTGCTAGCCTTACCCCTGGTGGGTCGGGCGCAGGGCACCGTGACCCTGACCGGCAAAATCAGCAGTAAAACGAACGATACAGTAGCCGTATCCGTGCGCGAAAGTCCGCTGGACCCCAAAGAGCAGATCACCTATGCCAAGGTCGACAACCGGGGTGAGTTTCGCCTGGCCCTGACGGTGAACGGCCCCACCAAGGCTGACCTAGTGTACGGCGACGACGTGGCCAGCCTGTTTCTGGAGCCCGGCAATGCCATGGAAATCCGCTTCAAGGGCAAGGACCTGTCCTCGACGGTGAGCTTTAAGGGCAAGGGCGCCGAAGCCAACACCTACCTGGCCGAGCTGGATGAGCGGTTTGTGGAAAACGACGGTTTTCAGGTACTGCCCGACAACATCAACCTCTACGAGGCCCCTTTTCTGTCGTTTCTGGACTACCGGCGCAAAGAGGAAAAGAAGTTTTTTGAGAACTACTCCCAGAGCAACGATCTGAGCCCGGCCTTTAAGGAATACGCCAAGGCCGAAATCGAGTACAGCTACGCCAACGACCGGCTTACGTTCCAGGACCTGCGCGAACAGGTGGTCGCCACCGAGGGTCGTCTGAAAATGACGCCGACCTACTACGACTTCCTCAATGACAAGGCCTTGATCAACAACCCGGCGGCTTTGGAGAACGAGCAGTACCAGGAGTTTCTCATCAACTACGTGCATCACCTGGCCGTTGCCAGCAACCACCAACGCTCCGACCCCGACTTCTACCAGGTGTGCTACGACATGGCCAAAAACCAGCTCTCCGACCCCGTACGGGCGGTTATTATGGGCCGGGTACTGCAGGAGTCGTTCCGCTTCGGGCACGTGAAGCAGTCGGCGGCTATGCTGCAGAACTACCACAGCATCGACACCAAGAACGAGTATTACCCCGTGCTCCAGCACGATTTTGAAACTCATAAGGCCTTCGCCATTGGCGCCCCGGCCCCGGATTTCAAGCTAATTTCCTCTACCGGCGACAGTATTACCCTGCACAGCCTGCGCGGCAAGCTGGTGTATATCAACTTCTGGCGCACCACCAGCGGCCTGAGTCTGCGCGACCTGCCCTATGCGGCCGAGCTGGCCAAGAAGTTCGACGGTAAGCCTATTGTGTTTCTCAATGTGGCGCTCGACGAGAACGAGCCGGCCTGGAAACAACTGGTTATCGGCAAAAAGCTGGCGGGCACCCACGTCCGGGCTACCGGTGGTATGCGCTCCGCCATTGCCCGGGCCTATGCCATTCAGGACGTGCCGGCCTACTTCCTGCTCGCCGAGGATGGCACTTTTCTCAATACCAAGCCTAAGCGCCTGAGCAGCCGCGCTGCCGTAGACGAAATCAAGGAGTCGTTCGGCAAGGCTTCCACGTATAGCAGCACGCTACCCTCATCAGCAGGCAAATAAGCGCAGCCCATATTCAGTTACTCAAAACGCCTCTCAGTTATCTGGGAGGCGTTTTTCTTGCCCTTTGCTTGTAGCAACGAGCAGCCAAAACCACCGAAATGAACTCGGGCGCAAACTCTTTACCGTAACGCGGGGTTACTTGCCGCACTTCGGCTGCTGTTGCCGACCTTTACTGCGCATGGCTTCCACTCTTACCGACGGTCTGAATTTTCTGAGCAAGCTCACCCCGCGCCGGGCCCTGAACACGGCCCAGGTGGTGGGCGGCTACGCCCTGAGCAAACTCACGGGCAAGGCCCGGCACTGGGGCTTGCCGCTGGCCTTAAGTTTCGAGCCCACAACCAGCTGCAACCTGCGCTGCCCGGAGTGTCCCAGCGGCCTGCGCTCCTTCACGCGCCCTACTGGCATGCTGCCCGACGAGCTCTTCAAGCGCACCATCGACGAACTGCACAAGCGGCTGTGGTACCTGATTTTCTACTTCCAGGGGGAGCCGTATCTGCACCCTAACTTCCTGGACTTGGTAAAGTATGCCGCCGATAAGGGTATCTATACCGCCACCAGCACCAACGCCCACTACCTCAACGACAACAATGCCCGGCGCACGGTGGAGTCAGGCCTCGACCGGTTGATTATTTCCCTCGATGGTACCACCCAGGAAGTGTACCAGCAGTACCGGGTGGGCGGCAAGCTGGATAAGGTCCTGGAAGGCACCAAGAACATCGTAAAGTGGCGCAAGGAACTGAAATCCAGCACCCCGCGCATTATCTTCCAATTCTTGGTGGTGCGGCCCAACGAGCACCAGATTGAAGACGCCAAGCAGCTGGCCAAAGATCTGGGCGTGGATGACGTTTGGTTTAAAACCGCTCAAATCTACGACTACCAGCAAGGCTCCCCGCTCATCCCGACCATCGACTACTACTCGCGCTACGAGAACAACAACGGTACCTGGAGTATCAAGAACAAGCTCATCAACCACTGCTGGAAAATGTGGCATAGCTGCGTCATCACCTGGGACGGCCTGGTAGTGCCCTGCTGCTTCGACAAAGACGCTGAATACCGCCAGGGCGACCTCAAAACCGAGTCATTCCGCCAGCTCTGGCATGGTGCCAAGTACCAGCAGTTCCGCGCCTCCCTGCTCAAAGGCCGGGACCAGATAGAAATGTGCCGCAACTGCACCGAAGGCACCAAAGTGTGGGGGTAGCGGTGAACTGGTGAACTGGTGAGTTTTTTGTTCCAGCAGAGCTGACGGCACCCCCCGTGTCATTGCGAGGCGCAGCCGTGGCCATCCGTCCTGTGAAATGTACTAAGCTCCCTTATATGAAAAGCCCTTTTTCGTCGCAACGGAAAAGGGCTTTCTGGTAGAAGAGAGAACCACCATTTCATCATTTCATTATCTCACCGCTATTCCGTCCAGGGGTACATATCCGGCGGAGTGTGTTTATTGGCCTCAGTGGGTAGCGGGTGCAGGGCTTTGGTCTGGTCGAGGAAGAGGAAGGCGTCGTAGCGCTCGGCCATCAGGGAGGGAACGTAATTGCCGTACTGCTCAAACTCCGGACGGTAGACGACACCGATGGCGCGGTGGCCAAAGGTCTGCTGCCGGGCGGCCGTGCCTTTTAGCTCGGAGGAAAGAAGCAAAGCATTTTCTCCTTCCAACTGGTTGTGCAGCAGCTCCTCCCAGGAGCCCCGGGTAGCGCGCGGCACGGGCATCACCTCCCACGGCGCCCCCCAACGCTTGCCGGCAATGACGCTACCCTGGTAGGAGCCAAAGCCCACGGCAAACACCTGCTCCCGACCGTACTGCTCCCGGGCCAACTGGCCGATGTTCACGGTGTTGTCGCGGGCCATGTCGGTGAAACGGGCGTCGCCGATGTGGGTGTTGTGCTCCCAGATAATGGGTTTGCTGTCGGGGCCGTGCAAGTCGAGCAGGCGGGTCAGGGTTTCCATCATGTGGCCGTCGCGCACATTCCAGGAAGCAGGCCCACCTTTGATCATGGCCCGGTAGTAGCGCTCGGCATTCACGGCGACTAGGGCATTCTGCTCGGCGGCAAAGGCCGTTTCCCGGTCGAGGCCGGCGTGAGTTTTGGTGGCACGTAGCTGCCGCCGCAGGGTTTGTAGCATGGTGGTTACCTCGTCCTCGCAGTCGTCGGAAACGAAGGCCACGGCCTGGGCGTACTCCTGCGGGTCGTCGCCGTAGGGCTCAAAGCACTTGAAGGCTTTATGCGCGGCGGCCACGGCTCCGTCGCCCTGCTTGCTAACGAACTGCAAAATCTCCTGCAACGACTCCCAGAGGCTGTACACGTCGAGGCCGTAGAAGCCCACCCGCTCGGGCATGGGGTGCTGCTGGTTGTGCTGGTGTAGCCAGTCGATGAGGGCCGCTATTTCCCAGTTGCCCCACATCCAGGTGGGCCAGCGGTTGAAGGTTTGCAGGAGCTTGGCAGCAGTGCCATACTCCTTCTGGTCCTGCTTAATAGCGCAGTTGACTTCAAAGCAGTCGGGCCAGTCGCCTTCCACGGCAATGAAGTTGAAGCCTTTTTCCTGAATCAGGCGCTTGCTCAGGGCCGCGCGCCAGGTGTAGTATTCGTGGGTGCCGTGGGAGGCTTCCCCAAGCAGCACGATGCGGGCGTCGCCAATGGCGGAGAGCACCGCATCGAGGTCGGTGGCGGAGCGAAGCGGGTGGGTGGGTAGGGCAACGTTCTTCACAGTTCAGGTTGGGTGGGGTGAAAACGCAAAAACGCGCCTTGGCCAGGCCAAAGCGCGCTCAGTTGAGCTTGGTAGTTAAGCTAAAAGGCTATTTGTGGGCCTTTTTCAGGTTTTTACCGAGGTCTTCTACCTTGGTAAAGAACTCCAGCGTATCGGATTCGGCGTAGGTGCCATAGGCGGAAGAAATAGTACCCCGCAGACCGTCATTACACTCAATGGCGTAGAGAATCGACATATCGTCGGGGTCACTTTCGCCCTCGAAACGGTAGAAATCGACGATGGTTACTTCCTCAGGGCCGTAGGTTTTCTTGTTCTCCGAGTTGAAAGAGCAGAGGCGGCCTTCGCGCACGGTAAAGTCTTCGGAGAAGCCGTCGGAGCTGAGCTTTTTCTCTACGTTAATCAGGGAGCGTTCTTCTTCTTTGTCTTGCATGGTCGTAGGGGTTCGGGTTGGCGGGAGTGGTGTTTTGGAAAGTAGGAAAGAAAGGTAAAAACAAAGCCCCCGTCTCCGCTATACGCAGCGAAGACGGGGGCAGGTTGTCTGAAGTTAAGCGGAAATTAAAACCGCGCCGGAAGCTTATTTAGCAGCAGCCCGGGCCGTAGCCGTTTCGATGGTACGCTGCAGCCGGTCCACGTCAATGGTCGAGCAGGCGCCGCCGCAGCCTTTGGCGCAGCCGCTGGCCGTTTTGACGAAAAAGGCCCGCCAGAAGATCCGGCCCACGTAGAACGTAGCCGCCAGGAAAAGCAGGGCAATGATGGTGTATTGCAGAATCATAACGCCCACAAAACTACGAGGAAGGGAGAAAAGTTTAAGGCTAATGGGCTAAAAGGGAGAATGAGTTGATGCTCCACGTGTCCCTGTGAGGAAGAAGGACAGACGGGAAAGTCGCACCTTACCCCTGCTGCCAGAACTGCCCTATCGTTTGCTGCATTTCGGTGTGGACGCGGCTGTTGCTGGCCACTATCTGGCGGCCGAAGAGCGGGTCGCCGTCGTGCAGAAACTGTGTGACACGGCCGCCGGCTTCGCGCACGAGCAGGATGCCAGCCGCTACGTCGTAGGAGTTGAGGTTGAATTCGAAGAAGCCCTCGAAGCGGCCAGCGGCTACCCAGGCCAGGTCGGCGGCGGCGGAGCCTACCCGGCGCACGCCGTGGGAGCGTTGCATAAAGGCACCCAGTACCTGGAGGTAGTCCTGAAGCTGACCAAACTGGGTATAGGGAAAACCGGTGGCAATCAGGCTCTGGCTTAGCGTTTCGGCATCGGACACGCGGATGGGCTGGTCGTTGCAGAAGGCCCCGCCGCCGCGCACGGCCCGGAAGGCTTCGTCCCGGGTCACTTCGTACACCACACCAGCGGCCAATTCGCCGTTGTGCAAGAGGCCCACGCTTACGCAGTAGCAGGGCAGCCCGTGGATGAAGTTGGTGGTGCCATCAAGCGGGTCGATAATCCAGGTGTATTCGGTATCGGAGCTGGTAGCCAGGCTGTTGCCGCCGGCAGTGCCTTCCTCAGTGATAAAGCCCGCGGCGGGCAGGAGCTCCCGGAGGCCGGCCACGAGCAGGCGCTCTGCTTCCTGGTCGACGTACGAGACCAGGTCGTGCAAGCCTTTGGTTTCGACCCGGCTCCGGTCGAAGGAGGCGGCTTCCTGGCGAATAAACTGGCCGGCGCGGCGGCATACTTCGGCCAGGCCGAGGCTAAGTTGGGTCAAATCGGTCATAAGGAAGAATACTCCGGCACGGGTGCCGGGTTACGGAAGCAGGGATTAGAGTGTGGCGCGCAGCTGGAGCAGGAGCAGGGCGGTGTAGGCCCCGGAAATGATAATAATGGCCCGCCGCAACGTGCGTCCGGTGGTAGCTTTCCAGGATTCATCCACCTGCTGCCGGGGTTTGCCCAGCACGGTTTTGCCTTCCGTCAGACGGTAAAACCAGAGCATGATGGTGTAGAAAATCAGCGGCAGCAGCCACGGGGGCACAAGTTCCATAGGTTCAGAAACAGATTATTCGGGCCGGAAATCAACCCACCGGCCATCAACGAGCTTTTCCCGGCTGCCCCACTGCGGATTTCCCTCCGCCTGGCCTTTAATGCGCACCGGGGCAATCCAGTTCTGCTGACAATGCTCGACTACGTCAGGCAACGGATACCAGTCGCTGGGCGCTACGCTGTACTTCTGCTGCACCATGCTTTCGGCGTCTGCCACTGTCTCGTACCACTCATCCCAGAGGTTCTCGCCGTCTTGGAGAGAAGCAAAGCCGAAGAGGTACACGCCACTGGCGCTATCGTCATGAATCATCAACCGCACTACTTCCGTGGTGGGCTGGGGTACCTGGGCGCCCTTCCTCATGCCGGGCGGGCTACCGGCTCCGTTGCGGCAGGCTGGCCGGCAAAGCGGCGGTTCAGGCCCATAATAAGCGTGCCGATGAGCAGCAGCACGGCCAGTACTTGCATCCCCGGGCCCAGCAGCTCGCCGTGACGCACGTAGAACGTCAGCTCCTCATTGAGCTGCACGGTGTAGCGGCGGCCGGTTTGCACCCACCAGCCGGTTTGGCTCCGGATACGGCCTTTCTGGTCGATGAAGGCCGAAATGCCGGTGTTGGCCGAGCGGGCAATGTCGCGGCGGGTTTCGATGGCACGCAGCGTGGCGTACTGCAAGTGCTGGTTGTGGCCGGGTGAGTCGCTCCACCACCCGTCGTTGGTGATGATGCCAATCAGCGTGGCCCCGTTCTTAATGTACTGGTTTACAAAGTCGCCGTACACCGATTCGTAGCAGATGACCGGGGCCACGCGCAATGTGGAGTCGGCAGCGGCCATGCGGTACACGGTGCGCTCCTTCTGGCTGCCCAGGCCGCCGGCCGTGCCGCCCAGGTCGATGGTGGCGGCTTTCACCCAGTTGGGCACGCCCTCCACGCCCGGCACCAGCCGCGACTTATGGTAAAACTCGGCTTTGCCTATTGCGCTAGGAAAATGGACGGCCGTGTTGAAGAAGTCGTAGTAGCCCAGGTCGTCGCGGAAGCGGGCCGTTTCGCTGGCCGTTTCCTTGCTTGGGTAAGCCACCACGCTGGTCACGCCGGTGATGAGCTCGACGCCGGGGTGCATCCCCAAAAACTGCCGCACGCGCTGCACCTTGGGGTAGGTTTCAAAGTTTTGCTCCCAGTAAGGTTCATCCAGGGCAGTTTCGGGCCAGAGCACCAGGCGGGTCTGGGGGGTGAGCTGCTTTTCGGTGAGCTGAATCAGGCGGGTGAGCTGCTCATCGTAGGAAATGAAGTTGGCCGTACCCTCAAACTTCTCCTGGAAAGGGTCTACGTTGGGCTGAATCACCAGCACTTCCACTTGCTTGCCCTTTTCCTGGTAGGTTTCGCCAATCAAAAAGGACAGGCCGATGGGCAGAACCGTAGCCAGCACTGGACCCAGCCAGCGGCGCCAGGGCATAGTGGCTACCGTCGTTTCGGACTTGGCACCTAACCCAAACAGGGCCTTGAAGATCAGAAGATTGACCACCCACACCCAGAGCGAGCCGCCCAAAAAGCCGGTGTACTCATACCACTGAATCAGCTGGTTGGCCTGGGCAAAGCCGTTGCCGAGCGTAAGCCAGGGCCAGGTAAAATCCCAGTGCAGATGGAGTTGCTCGAAGGCAATCCAGTAGATAGGCAGGGAAATGTAACCCAGCACCGGGCCCGCCAGCCGTTTGGTGTGGTAGAAGGCCATGGTGGGCAGGCACATCAGCAGGGAGTTGAGCACCACGGCCGTGACGCCACCGCCCACCGTGCTGTAGCTCACCCAGTAGGTTACAAACAGGTTCCAGAGTACCAGCGTGAGGTAGGTGTAGCGAAACACCTTCCAGCCGCTGCTGCCCCGCTGCACCAGTACCTGCTCCATTCGCAGATACGGCACCCAGGCCACGAGCAAGAGCAAGGCCAGCGGCGCCGGATGCACCGGCCAGCCCGTCCACAACAATGCCGCGGTGAGCAGGGCCAGCCCCGCCGGCCCCCACGTGCTATTCCCGATTTCCTTGAACGACGACAACGATTTCTCCTTTAATGGCTTGACGGCCCGCAAAATCGGCCGCCAGCTCGGCCAGCGTCCCGTTCACGGTTTCCTCGAATAATTTGGTCAGCTCCCTGCTCACGGAAGCCAGCCGCTCGGGCCCAAAGGCCTCGGCCAGCTGCTCCAGCGTCTTGACGATGCGGTGGGGCGACTCGTAAAAAATCATGGTGCGGGTTTCCTGCTGCAACTCCCGAATGCGGGTTTGCCGGCCTTTCTTGACCGGCAAAAAGCCCTCAAACGTGAACCGCTCGGCCCCGAAGCCCGACTTGAGCAGCGCCGGCACGAAGGCCGTGGCCCCGGGCAGGCACTCCACTTTCAGCCCTTTGGCCAGGCACTCGCGTACCAACAAAAACCCCGGGTCGGAAATTCCGGGCGTGCCGGCATCCGACACCAGAGCCATTTTCTCGCCTTTTTCGAGGCGGTCCAGCACCCGCTGCACGGTCTGGTGCTCGTTGTGCAGGTGGTAGCTGAGCATGGGCTTTTTCAACCCCAAATGCTGCATCAGCCGGCCGCTGGTGCGGGTATCTTCGGCCAGCACCACATCCACTTCGCCCAGAATCCGGATGGCTCGCAGGGTGATATCCTCCAGGTTGCCGATGGGCGTGGGCACCAGATACAGAACAGTAGGCGTTTCAGACGAGTCAGACATAGAAGCAAAGGTAACACCCGCAGCCGCTACCGGCACCCGCCCTTGGTAAGTCTACCGACTTACCCGTCCATCCAAGCTGCCTTTCTGCCACTCAGGCTCTACTTGAATACACCGCAGAAGCATTAGTATACCCCAAAACCGATTTCAGATACACTGAAGCCTGGTTTTGATACCTACTAGCTCACGCCATACCGCACGGCCACAATGTCAATGGCAGCGGCCAGACGGTGGTCGCGCTTGGTGACGGTGTTGCCCGCGTCGTGGGTGCGCAGGCGAAATTCGACTCTATTGTACTCATTGGCCCACCACGGATGGTGGTCGAGGCGCTCGGCTTCGGCGGCCACTTCCGCCATAAAGGCCCAGGCGGTTTTAAAATCAGGGAAGACGAAGCTGCGAGTCAGGCTATTGTCGTATTCGGTCCACATGGCGGTTAGGCAGTTAGCTGGTAGCGCACCTGCATCAGGGCAAAGCCGAGCAGGTTGAGGCCACGCCAGGTTTCGGGAGTGGCAGCGTCGGCGTGGTCCTGGGCTAGGCCGATGCCCCAAATAGCATCCACGGGGCTGGCTTCTACCAACACTCGGCTTGCGGTCTGGAGCAGAAACTCCTGCAAAGCCGGGTGCTGACTGAACTTGGCCGCGTTGCCTTGCACCACAATGTCGAAGCGGGCCGCCAGCCAGGCGGCCTCGTCGAAGTTCTTGATTTGGCGACCCAGGCGCTTGGCATCGTTGGGGCTTTTGGCGGCCAGGATGGCGGCCCGGGTGGTTTCGTCCTGAAAGAGCCGGGCCTTTTCGGCCATCATGTAGTGCTCGGCTGTGGGGTAGGAATGTCCTTCGAGCTCAAAAACAGCCGGGTACCACTGGCTGAAGCATTCCTTGCCCACCGTGCCGGGTTTGCCAGTGTGGCCCCAGAAGTAGAAGTACTCAAATGACTGCCCGGCGGCCAGTGCCGTGCGCAGGGCGTCCAGGGTGTAGATAGGAGCGGAGTAAGGAGAGTTTGCCATAGCAG
Organism: Hymenobacter cellulosivorans; assembly: GCF_022919135.1. NCBI lineage: Bacteria > Pseudomonadati > Bacteroidota > Cytophagia > Cytophagales > Hymenobacteraceae > Hymenobacter > Hymenobacter cellulosivorans. The sequence continues at coordinate 1,126,454 of NZ_CP095049.1, forward strand.
CCGCAGTTTACGGCCTTTCCCGAAACCACATTGCACAACCCTAGGCAAAAAAACCTAGTACACCTCCTTACCACCCTGTTCAACCTAACCCTACAACCGACCCCCATGGCTATTGACCCGAATAACCGCCCTGTGCGGGTAATAAACGACGACACGACCAACCAGGAGTTTGAGGCCGGCCACATCATCCCCGATGCTGATCCGCCCAAGAACGAAGCAGCCCGCGGGGGCTTCGGCAACCGCGAAGGCAAGGAAGGCTACGGCACCGACAGCGGTACGGGCAGCACGGCCGTATCGGTCAACGAAGATGCCGACCGCCCCGACCACCCCGCCGACAACTTCCGCACCGCCGACGAAGGTGCCGACCAGCGCCCCAACCAGGACCTGCCTTCGGAAGACGACATGGACGAGCGCCGCGTAGCCCCGCCCATCGATGAACTCGAAGCCGACGACCAGCGCCGCGGCCGCGACGAAATGCAGAACCCTAACTCCCGCGTGGGCATGGGCCAGATGGAGCAGATTCAACCCGACCCTTCCAAGGTAGGGGCCTCCACCCAGACCAACGCCGAGCTAACCGACCCCAACGCCACTGATACGGCTATTGACCAATAAGGCAGCGGGGCGGTAGCCAGTGCGTTAGCGCCCCCTTGCCCGTTGGTTTATTTTTTTCTATTGCATTGCTTTTCCACCCTTAACCAGCAGAACGCCATGCCTTACAAGAGCAATAACACCAACCAGCAGTCCAAGGAAAACCACGGCAGCCCTTCCCAGACCGAGCAGCCTAAAGGCGCCGGTAATTTGCCGGTAAACGACCGGCCCGAGGAAGTGGAAGACCGTCTGGAACAGGAAGCGCAGGATGCGCCGCAGCGCCACCCCAACCGCAACCTCGAAAAGCCCGACCTCGACAAGCCTCCGTACAGCTAGACCTGCTTACACCTTAGGCGACCAACAGGCGCCCGGCTCCCGACACTACGTCGGAGGCCGGGCGCCTTCGTTTTTTGCTGAGCCGCCAACCGAATATACGAGTAGTGCTATACAATCACCCCGTTTATCATGCCCAACGGCGTGTTGGTGTAATAAACTTTAGCCCAGGCCCCCTGCCTGCCACCTTTAGGGTATACCTCAACCCCTGGCAGCAGCCCGCTAGCCCTTATCCATCTTCTAGTGCTATGAATTACAAACAGCTACTCCGCCCTCTGTTCATTGCTGCCGCTCTGGTAGGTGCCACCTCTGCCGCCCAGGCCCAGCAGGAGCACAAGATATACGCCGACAACTCGCTCAACTCGTTGGGCATTGGCTCGTCCTTTTCCTACAATCTGTGGAGCACTTCCTACGTGGGCTTCAACCTGAACAAGCAAAACTACTGGACCAGCGACTGGAAAACCTTCTCCGACGGTGGCAACAACGGCGCTTCGGCCGTGGTGGGCGGCATCGGGGGCTCTCTGATGTTTCTGACCCTGCCCACTTCCAATGCGGTGGCTGGCGGCCAGACCATTTCCGACGTCAACATGCCCAACCTGGTGCGCATGACCCTGCACCCCGACGGCCGCCTGCAGATCGGCAACAAGCGCAGCATCGGCGTCCACCAGGATGCCAAGCTGTCGGTGCATGGTAAGGTGACGGCCACTTCGCTCTACATCCTGGCCGACGGCCCCGGCAGCTGGGCCGACTACGTGTTCGACAAAGAATACCGGCTCACCCCACTGCCCGAACTGGAGCGCTACGTGCAGCAGAATCATCACCTGCCCGAAGTGCCCACCACCGCCGACGTAGCCGCCAACGGGGCCAACCTGGGTGAAATGAACGTGCTGCTGCTCAAAAAGGTAGAGGAGCTGACCCTACACCTGATTGAACTCAACAAGCAAGTGCAGCAGCTCCAGAGCGCGCAGGCCAGCAAGTAAGCGGCTTCTATTTACCCCTCTTAACTAGAAGCTCTTACGTATGAAAAAGACTGCACTCGGGTGCTTACTGGGCCTTTCGCTGCTCGGTAGCAGCACCCCTACCTGGGCCCAAGCACCGGTATCGTGCGGGGCGGTAAACCCCACCGACATGGTGGGCAACTTCGCCGCCTGGGACTGGGAAACCGCACCCTCCGACCCCAACTACTGCAAAATCTGGGCAATCCGGACTACCAACCAAGCCCAGGGCGTGTCGCATGGGGCCCCTTGGGAGCGGGCAACCGGCAAACTTCAGCGCATTGCCTACGACCGGGACTATACCCGCGCCAAAGGCTGGGAATTGCTGCGGATGAACCTGGGCGCTCAAAGCCCGGTGGCCGTGCCCTACGTGATTCTGTACAACAAATACACGGGCATGATCCGGACGTACTTCTGGCTTAACAACCGGACGTACCAGAACGGGGCCGTTATTACGATGAGCCACAGCTCCGTAAACGGCACCGGCAGCACCGGTGTGCTGGCCATGACCAATACCCAGCTCGTAGCGGCCGACAAGTACTTGGCTACCAACAACTACACCGACGAAATGATATCCTACGTGGCCAAGATGACCTCGCAGGAAGGCTGGATTGTCGGGGAGTTTAGCGCCACCTACGACCCCCACTTTGCCAACTCCCGCTACTCGGGCAATTCCCTGGACTTCAACATCTTTGGCACGGTTTCGAGCGACATTACCTTGGGCGGCAGCCTAAGCTTTAAGACCGATGCGCAGGAAGGGTATGCCCTGGCCGGGCCCAAAACCCAGATGGTGCAGAACGACCCGAGTGACCCGACGCGCCTGAAGAAGTTTCTGGCTACCGGCAAGCGGGTTCTGGGTTCCGTTTCGGCCGACGACGCCGACAAGTTTCTGAACAAGGTTCACGAAGGTGGCCTGAAGCTGGCAGCTTCCAGCAATAGCAAAGCCTCTAACACCGGCTTGTCCATTGCCAATGCCACCCGCCCGGCAAACCAAGGCGGCGGTCTGCGCAAAACGGTGGGCACGGTGCTGGGCGCGGCCAGCGTGGTCAGCAGTGCCTTTGGTATCATCGGGCAGATTGTGGGCGCTATCTGGCCCGCTGATGAAGCCACGGCTCCTTCCGAGCCCGCCTTTACGCCCACCATTTCCGAAGGCTCTATCTCGATGTCGGGCAGCATTACTACCACGTATCCGCTGATGGGCGTGAGCATACAGGTGCCCGGCACGCCGCACAACGCCAATGACCGGTCGACCCAGCCGTACTATAATAACCCGCTGGGCGTCTTTACCATCAAGAACACGCCGGTACTGAACAAAATGCAGTACACCTACTATGCCGGCTACGACACGTCTTACGACCCCTGCGGCGCCAATGGACAGGACGGCAATTGCATGTCGACGGGTCACTATCGGGACCGTCGAGAAGCTATGGACTCGTACCAGGTGCAAAACGACCTGGTTGGCGCGTTCAACAAGCCTGCCGGGCTGGAGCTGGTTTCGGCCCAGGCTGCTCTGGTTGGGGAGCTAGCTGGACCTCTTTTCGAGCACAGTTATGAGTACCACGAGGATAATGGTGCGGGTGTCACCCAGGACGGCGTCTACCACAACTACATGGACTGGCAGTTCAACTCGGACATCCTGGAAATTACCCGCCTCGATGTACCCGGTCAGCCCAACATGTTCCAGACCAAGTTCGTGGATATCAGCTGCTTCAAGAACATGGCCTTCACAGTGAAGCGTGGGACTAAGGTCTTCGTGCGAGTAAAAGCCGAGCTGAAGCGCCAGGGTACCACCGATGACTCGCCGGTTATCTACTTCGTGCAGGACTATGCTGTGCAGGTGAATACCAGCGGTGTAACGGCTACCAACCCCCGCTATCCAAATGCCGCCTACCCTGCTGATCCGCCCTTCTCGAACCTGCTGGCCGGGCAGCCCGAATACTGGCAGTCGCTCAACGACCCGACGTATACCTGGCCCGGAACGTACCAGGCCATGGGTGACCTCACGGCCTCCGGCCTTGTTGACCATGCCAACACGACCACGCCGACGTACTACATGGGCTACTCCGTGAGCTTACTGCCTGGCTTTGGCGTCACGCCCGGTACCAATTTTGTCGCGGGTGGGGTGTTCCAGAACAACTGTGGCAATAGTCTGGTGGAGGTAAACGTGCAGAATTCGCTCTACAACCTGAACGCCTACCGCCCCATGGTGCTGGCCGCCACGGAAACCAATCCGGTCCGCTCGGAGGGCTTCGTGGTGTATCCCAACCCGACGCGGGGCAAAATAACGGTGGAAACCAACGTGCTGGCGGCCAGCGGCCCCATCACCCTGACCCTGTATGACCTCTACGGTCGGACGCTGCGCGAAATCAAAGACATTCCGGCCGGTAGCACGGCGTATCAGCTCGACCTGCAGGGCCAGCCGGTTGGCGTGTATCTGCTCAAAATGCGTACGCCCACCAAGAGCGTAAGCCAGAAAGTGGTAGTCGAATAAGCCCGGCAAACCGGAAACCGCAGGAGCTTCGTATAAAAATTCTGCCCTATCTCCCGGGCAGGATTTATCCCCTGGCATGGCCCGCTACGTCACTACCGATATTCACGGTTGTCTGCACACCTTCCGCCATCTGGTGGAGGGTGTGCTTGTTTTACAGCCCCGTGATGAGCTCTACCTGCTAGGCGACTATGTCAACAAGGGCCCCAACAGCCGCGGCGTGCTCGACTATCTGATGGATCTGTCCCGGCGCGGCTACCAGGTGCAATGCCTACGCGGCAACCACGATCAAGAGCTGCTCGACGCGGCCCGAGGCCGGACGCACCTAGCCTGGGCCTCCCAGGCCGACCGTAGCCTGACGCTCGAAAGCTTCGGAGTGGCGGCGCCAGCGGAAATTCCCGAGCCTTACCTGCAGTGGCTGGAGGCGCTGCCTTACCAGCTCGATATTCCGGGCTTCACGCTGGTCCACGCCGGCTTCGACTTTCGCCAGCCGCCCGAGAAGATGCGCACCGACTGGCACACGATGCTCAACATCAAGCAGTTTACCTTCGACGCTTCCCGCTTGCAGGGTCGCCGCCTACTGCACGGCCACGTGCCTACGCCTACGGCTCATATAAAGCAGGGGGTCAAGCAGAAAGCCGGGGCCATCGGGCTGGATGCCGGCTGTGTGTACCGCCTCAACCCGGAGCTTTCCCACCTGGCCGTGCTGGAGCTGGACTCGTTTGAGCTCACGCTGCAACCCAATATTGAGCCGGCATACTTTATCATGCAGCGCTAAGTGCCGCCGCTGGGAGCCTACTCCTCGCCCCGGAGCACGTCGGCGTGCAGCACTTTCTGGGCGGCCCGCCGGTACGGGTTCAGCGAGTCGGAGGCTACTTCGCGGAAGGCGGCTCGGGCTTCGGGCCACTGCTTGGCGGCCCAGTGAGCCACGGCCAGATGATAGCGGGCCTTGCGCACCAACGCTGAGCCCGGCTGCTGAATCACGCGGCGCAGGTAAGGCCGGGCCGCGCTGCCGTCGCCCTGGCTGAGCAGAAACACCCCGTTGTAATACAGCATGGTATCGGCACCCAGGTTGTCGGTGGGCACTCGGCGCAGGGCGTGCAATGCAGCCGGGTAGTGGCCCTGCCGGTACTGCTCCATGGCCTGGCCCAGCAGCGGGCGGTGCTCATCTTCCGTTGCCGACGGCGGCAGGCCGGGGTCCGCGACGTAATAAGTGCTCCAGGAAGTATCGGTGCCGCCACCAGGACGCAGCAAAAACCACAGGCCGAGCAATACTGCTACCAGCACGGTAAACACAGTACCCCAGCGTGTCTGGGCCCGGCGCTGCCGCCGTTTGATGCGCACCAGGGCCGTCTGACGCTGGTCGAGGCGGCGGTCGAGGGCCAGTAGGCGGTGGCGCAGGGTTTCGTGGCCGGCCACCCAGCGCAGGTCGGCCGTCACCTGCTCAAACGCCTGATAGGCTTCCCGCAGGTAAGGGTCGTGCTGCAGGCGCTCCTCGAAAGCATCCTGCTCGATAGTCGTCATCTGGCCATCGGCAAAGCGTTCCAGCTCATCCAAAAACGGGCGTAGCTCAGCGGGCGACATCATGCAGGGTTAAAACAGAGGAAAGCGGAAGAAAATAACGGTCGGAGGGCGCTAAGCTACGCAGAATCAGCTGGCGACTGACTCGCCGTCTTCGCCGATGGCCCGGGCCCGCAGCTCAATGAGCTTGCGCAGGCAGCTGGCTTTCTGCAAACGGGCCACGGTGGCGTTGGCGAAGCCCATCTTGCCCGCCACTTTCTCGAAGTTGTAGCCCCGGAAGTAGAAGTACATGAGCACCTGCTGGCAGTCGGAGCCGAGCTGGGTGAATACCCGGAGCAGTTGCTGGCGGCGGCCGGCTTCCACTTTGGGCAGCTCGGCAGTGGTTTTTTGGGCCTGAATCTGCTCCTGGGCCATGCCGTAAAGATAGTTGCGCAGGTCGGGCGGCAGCTTGGTTACCCGTCCATCAGCCACCTGGTCGTAAAAATCGAGCAGCACGCTGCGCAGCAACTCGTGAGCCGCGGCAGGCTCAAGCTGGTGCTGACGGCGGGCCCAACGGGCAAAATGGTCCCGCTGCGCCTCGTAAAATGTAATCAGAAACGTCTGATTGCCCATCCGCAGGTGGGTCAGCGCTTCGGCCAGAGGCTGGTTCATGCTTCAAGTAACAACTAACGGATGACAATACGAGCGAAGGCCACAAAAAGCCGAACCCGGTATTAATAAGCTGGCGCTCGTAAGTTCGCACCACCTTGTGGCCTCTCACCGATTGTTGCCCGCCAAGTGTTCCCTGATAATTGATTCACCCGTACCTTTGAACCTATGGAAACTCGCACTGCCCCCATTGCCCAGGACACGGTCCTGTTCGACCTCATCCGCCAGGAAAAGGAACGTCAGACCCACGGAATTGAACTGATTGCCTCGGAAAACTACGTTTCGGAGCAAGTGATGCGGGCACAGGGCTCCATCCTGACCAATAAATACGCTGAGGGCCTACCCGGCAAGCGCTACTACGGCGGCTGCGAAATCGTGGACCAGGTCGAGCAGCTGGCCATCGACCGGGCCAAGGAGTTGTTCGGGGTAGAATGGGTGAACGTGCAGCCCCACTCCGGTGCTCAGGCCAACGCAGCCGTGATGCTGGCTATTCTGAACCCCGGCGACAAAATTCTGGGCTTCGACCTAAGCCACGGCGGCCACCTGACCCATGGCTCCCCGGTCAACTTCTCGGGCAAGCTTTACAAGCCTTCGTTTTACGGCGTAGAGCCCGAAACCGGCCTGATTGACTGGGAGAAAGTAAAGGAAACCGCCCGCCGGGAGCAGCCCAAACTCATCATCTGCGGGGCCTCGGCATACTCCCGCGACTGGGACTACAAAGCCCTGCGCGAAGCCGCCGACGAAGTAGGCGCTCTGCTGCTGGCTGATATTTCCCACCCCTCGGGCCTGATTGCCAAGGGCTTGCTCAACTCGCCCTTCGAGCACTGCCATATCGTGACCACCACGACCCACAAAACCCTGCGTGGCCCCCGCGGCGGCCTCATCATGCTGGGCAAGGACTTCGAAAACCCCTTTGGCTTGAAAACGCCCAAGGGTGAGTTGCGCATGATGTCGGCCCTGCTCGACTCGGGCGTGTTCCCCGGCACCCAGGGCGGCCCCCTGGAGCACGTTATCGGCGCCAAGGCCGTGGCTTTCGGCGAGTGCCTCTCGGACGCCTACACCGAATACACCCAGCAGGTTATCCGCAACGCCCAGGCCCTGGCCAAAGGCTTCGTGGACCGTGGCTACCAGATTATCAGCGGCGGCACCGACAACCATTTGATGCTCATTGACCTGCGCAGCAAAGGCCTGACCGGCAAGCTGGCCGAAAACACCCTCATCAAGGCCGACATCACCATCAACAAGAACATGGTGCCCTTCGACGACAAGTCGCCCTTCGTGACCAGCGGCATGCGCATTGGCTCGGCTGCCGTGACGACCCGAGGTCTGCGTGAGACCGACATGGGCCGCATCGTGGAGTTTATCGACGACGTGCTGATGCACCACAGTGACGAGGCCCACCTGCTGAAGGTGCGCGGCCAGATCAACGAATGGATGCAGCAGTATCCGCTGTTTGCTTAACTGCGAAATGGTGAGATGGGGAAATGGTGAGTTTTTCACCGTCCTCCGGCAACCAGCATCCTGTTGCCGGGGTTTTTCGTTTGTTTCTCCACCGGTATTTGTCTGCACGACAACTCACCATTTCCTCATCTCACCCTTTCACCTGTTCCCTTGAATACTGACCAACCCATTGTGGGTGAAGCGCACGAAATGTCCTTCATCGACCATCTGGAGGCCTTGCGGTGGCACATTATCCGCTCGGCCATCTCGATTGTCGTTTTTGCCACCATAGCTTTTTTCAACAAAGACTTCCTTTTTCACGATCTGCTGCTAGGCCCCTCACGGGCCGATTTCTGGACCTACCGCATGTTCTGCCGGTTTGGCCAGTGGATCGGGGCCCCGGATTTGTGCATGGACAAAGTCGGCTTTATCATCCAGAACCGGGAGATGAGCGGGCAGCTGACGATGCACATCAGCACCTCGTTTATGGTGGGCATCGTGCTGGCTTTCCCGTACACATTCTGGGAAATTTGGCGCTTTATTAAGCCCGGGCTTTATCCGCACGAGCAGCAAAATTCCCGGGGCGCGGTATTCTTCGTATCGGTGCTGTTTGCGCTGGGCCTCATGTTCGGTTACTACATTGCGGCCCCGTTGAGCATCAACTTCCTGGCCTCGTACACTGTCGATCCGACCATCGAGAACCAGATTGATATGCAGAGCTACCTGAGCACGCTCACTACGATGTCCATTTCCACGGCCTTCGTCTTTGAGCTGCCCATGATAGTGTTCTTCCTGGCCAAAGCCGGACTGATTACTCCCGAAATCATGCGTTTGTACCGCAAGCACGCCATTGTGGTCATCCTCATCATTGCCGCCGTCATCACCCCCCCGGATATTTCGGCCCAGATCATCGTCACCATCCCGATTCTGATTCTCTACGAGCTGAGCATCAATATTGCCCGCATCGTGGCCAAAGGCCGCACGGCAGCCTTAAACGCCCAGCTAGCCCAGAATAACGGGATTAGCTAATGTGGCGAATGGGAAAAATGGGGGGAGTGTGCTAGTGATTTGAGAATAATCCCCCAGCACATTCCCCCATTTTCCCATTCGTCACATTAATAACGCATCAGCCCATTAAGTAATTAGCACCTTACCCATGAAACTTGCCATCGGTTCCGACCATGCCGGCTTTGCTTACAAGGAAATGCTGGCCCACTGGCTGCGCGACAACGGCTATGAAGTAAAAGATTTCGGCACCCATTCCGCTGATTCCGTGGATTATCCAGACTTTGTGCACCCAGTAGCCGACGCCATTACCGCCGGCGAGTTTGAGCAGGGAATTCTGGTGTGCGGCTCGGCCAACGGCGTGGCTATTACCGCTAACAAGCACAAGGGTATCCGGGCCGCCATTGCCTGGCAGCCGGAGCTGGCCGAACTGGCCCGGCAGCACAACAACGCCAATATCATCTGCGTGCCTGAGCGGTTCGTGAGCGAGGAAACCGCCCGCGCCATCGTCAGCAAGTTCCTCAACACCGCCTTCGAAGGCGGCCGCCACCAAAACCGTGTGAGCAAGATTGACTGCTAGGCAGTGAGATAGTGAAATGGTGAGATGGTGAGTTTTATGTTCTGGATGCGCAGTTTGCGTCGTCTGAACATGGAACTCACCATTTTACTATTTCACCATTTCACCTTTCCGCTGGTACACTTTCGGAATCCGGGTTAGCTGGTAGCGGGCAAATACGGCGGGCACTTTATACTGCAACTCGGGCACAAGGCCGGCTTCATCGATGATATACTCCGGGGGCAGTTGGGCAAAGTTGTGAGCCAAACGGAAGATGGCGCTGTACTCGTTCAGGTGGCCAAAATCGACCTGGGCCAGGCGCCAGTCGAGGTAGGGCGTGGCCAGGCGGTTATTCAGGTAGGAGCGCCGGTCGGGCCCGAGCACCAGGAGGCGGTGGCCCTGCAAGGCAGCATAGGCGGGGTTGGGCTGCACGGCGTAGCGCTGCTCGGCCGGAATCTGAATGACGCTTTCCAGGCCCAGCGTGGTGCGGTAACGCCCCACCACTACGGCCCCAATAATCAGCAGCAGCAGCAACTCGGGAACCCAGGCCCGAGAGGCTTTTTGCCACAGATACAGACAGAAATACGTGATGGGCGGCAACACCAGCACCATTGTGCCCGGCGCCATGCCCCGGCCCGCCGCCGCCATGGCCACCGCCACCAGCAGCCACACCAGCATCAGCTGCTGAAACTTAACCTGAAACACCAGGCCCAACGAGGTGGTAAAGGAGCGGAACAAGGCCAGCAACAGCACGATGCCAGGCAGAATCAGCAGGCGCAGCTGCACAAACAGCGGCAGGCCGTCGGTGCCAGCCACCAGGCCGCTCAGCACGGGCTTGAGGTGAAGCTGGGCGAAGCTGGGCAACGACTCGGTGTAGAGAAAGAAGGTGCCGGCCGCCGCGTAAGGAAACAGAAAGCCGCACACCAGCAGCAGAAAGCTCCGGAACGAGTTGGCGGCGAAGATGATAACGGCAAACAAACCCACCAGCAGAAACAAGGCCAGCGGCAGGTAACACAAGGCCGCCACCCCGATCAGGAAACCCGCCCGAAACAGGCGGCGGTTGTCGTAGCCTTCCCGCGAAGTCGGCAGCAGGGCACTCAGGGCTGCTATGATAAAGGTGTGACCAATCAGCAGCGGCGAGAGAGTATCTAGGTCGGTGGTGAGGCTGGCCAGCAGCAGATAGGTGAGGGCCGCTACGAAGCCCCGGTCGGGGTGCACGTCGGCGCGGTTGAGCACGAGGTTGAGGCGCAGGGCCTGAAACAGCAGCAGCACCAGGGCCAGAATTCGGTAGAGCCAGAGCGGCCGGCCCAGCAGGGCATCGAGGGCCCCGAACAGCAGCGCCGCCAGCGGCGCCGTGCTGTCGTAGATGTCGCGGTAGAGCAGGGCGCCTTCATTGAGCCGTTCGCCAATGAGCAGGGCCCGCAGCTCGGCGGCCGTGAGCGGTATTCCCAGCCAGAGCAGCGGCAGGCGCAGGGCCAGCACCAGCAGCAGCAACGCCACCAGGCGCGTCGGGAGCGGACTTTTAAAGAAACGAAGCAAGATGGGAGCGGGGTTCTAAGATGCTCGAAGACAAGGGAAGGCAAAGGTACGCGCATCCGGGCAAGCCGCGCCGCCACCCCCAGGCTTTCCTAGCTGGCCTTAGCCTACGGCCGTAATTATCGGGGAAAAGCCAAGTAGCTAACTTCCTGACTGCTCAACTCCCTATCTTTGCTGATTCTTATGGAAAGTAAACGACAGCAAAAGTTTGCCAGTCTCCTGCAGCAGGACCTGGCAGCCGTCTTTCAACGCGACTTACCGCACCTGTTTCCCGGCCTGCTGCCGGGTATCAGTACTATCCGGGTGTCGCCTGATTTGGGCGTGGCCCGCGTGTATCTGAGCAGCCTGCTGGCCAACACCGGTCCGGCCTTGCTCGAACTAGTGCGCGACAACAGCAAAGAGATTCGCCAGGCCCTGGCTAAGCGGATTCGGAAGCAGGTACGCATCATCCCCGAGCTGGTATTCTTCCTCGACGACAGTGCCGAGTACGCTGCCCACATGGACGCCGTGCTGGGCAAGCTGGATATTCCGGCCGAAACGCCCGAGGACAGCTCCGACCCCAAATCTACCGACGAGAAAGGCCCCGCCCGCCCCAAGCTGTTCGCCGACGAAGACGAATAGGTGAGAGGGTGAGATTGTGAACTGGTGAGTTGATGTTTGATCTGCGCAGTCTGCGCGAATCGAGCCACCAGAAGAGCAAACTCACCAGTTCACCATCTCACCATCTCACGATTTTCCCCCTTGTATTACGACCCGATTAAGAAGTCACTGGGCCAGGTGTTTAACCGCACGCCGTGGCTGCGCCGCTTGTTCTATACCCTGCTCGATCTGCTGCTGCTGCGCACCTGGCACGTGCACCGCGAGCTGCGCCAGTGGGCCGCCGGCCGCCAGGATGAGAACCTGAACATTCTGGACGCCGGCTCGGGCTACGGGCAGTACACCTACTGGCTGTCGGGCCTGAGCAAGAAGTGGAACATCCTGGCCGTCGACGTGAAGGACGAGCAGATTGCCGATTCCAACCAGTTTTTCCGCCAGATCGGGCGCACCAACGTGCAGTTTGCCGTCCAGGACCTAGTGTTGTACCAGGAGCCCAACTCGTTTGATCTGGCCTTGTCGGTCGACGTGATGGAGCACATCCTGGAGGACGTGGAAGTGTTCCGCAACATCCACGCCTCCCTCAAGGACGGCGGCATGCTGCTGATTTCGACGCCCAGTGACCAGGGCGGCTCCGACGTGCACGCCGATGGTGAAACGAGCTTCATCGAGGAGCACGTGCGCGACGGCTACAACATCCATGAGATTCAGCAGAAGCTGCGCACCGCCGGCTTCGAGCGGATTGAGGCCCGCTACAGCTACGGCGAGCCGGGCCAGATTTCGTGGCGCCTGAGCATGAAATACCCGATTCTGATGCTGGGCATCTCGAAGTGGTTTTTCATCCTGCTGCCGTTTTACTACCTCATCACCTTCCCCTTCTGCCTGCTGCTAAACTGGATTGACTCCACGGCCAAGCACGACTCGGGTACGGGCCTGATTGTGAAAGCCTGGAAATAATGCCGCACCCGGCCAAGTAAGCAGGCCGCGGTTGGGCTTAATTGCCTTGCACGCGTTATCTTGCCTGCTAATTCTGGAAGCGCAGCCAGTAAACACGGCTTTCTGCAGCTTCTTTCGTACAAGTGCTTCGTGTTGCCGACCTTCTCCTCCCTTCAACCCTAAAAAGCGCCCTGCATGAACGTCTCCCTGCTCATCGCCCGGCGTTATTTTTCGTCCAAGAACAAGCGGAACATCATCAGCATCATCTCCAACATTTCGATGGTGGGGGTGGCCGTGGGTACCATGGCGCTGATCATCGTGCTGTCGGTGTTCAACGGGCTGGAGGATTTGGTGCGCACGCTCTACGGTAAGTCGGACCCCGACCTGCTCATCACTGCCGTGCAAGGCAAGTCTTTCGAAACCAACGAGCAGCTTTTGCAGCGCATCCGCAGCACGACCGGCGTGGGCTTGCTCACCGAGGTAATCGAAGACAACGCCCTGCTGCAGTACCACGACCGGCAGATGGTCGTGAAGATGAAGGGCGTGAGTGAAAACTACTTCGCTCAGAGCGACATCGACTCGGCCATCGTGGAAGGTGACCACCGCCTGGTGCGCGGCGGCGAAAGCTACGCCCTGCTCGGGGCCGGCGTGCAGCACGAACTCAGCATCGCCCTCGACAACCGCTTTGCGCCCCTGCACTTGCTCTACCCGCGCAACACGGGCAAGAAAACGCTGTCGATGAACCCGGAAACGGCCTTCAGCCAGCAAACCATCATTGCCGGCGGGGTCTTCCTGATCGAGCAGCACATCGACGACAGCTACATCTTCGTGCCCATCGACTTTGCCCAGAGCCTGCTCAACTACGGCAACCGCCGCACAGCCCTGGAAGTGAAAGTCGGGGCCAGCCGCACCATCGAGGAAGTCAAGCAGGATTTGCAGCAAGTACTGGGCAAGGATTTCTACGTGCACGACTCCGACGAGCAGCACGTGAGCCTGCTCAAGGCCATTAAGGTGGAGAAGATGTTCGTGTTTATCACCTTCGCCTTCATTCTGCTGATTGCCTCGCTCAACATCTTCTTTTCGCTCTCGATGCTGGTACTCGATAAGAAGAAGGATGTAGCTATTCTGCTGGCCATGGGTGCTACCAGCCGCACCGTGCGCAACATCTTCCTCCTCGAAGGCGCCATCGTGGCCCAGGTGGGTGCCATTACCGGCCTCACGCTAGGCATTGGTATTTGCTGGGCCCAACAGACCTTCCATATTGTATCTATGGGCATGGCCACGAGCGTAGTCGACTCATACCCAGTGAAGATGCAGCTTTCCGATATTGTACTTACCGGCATTGCCATCATCGTCATCACCATCACCGTTTCCATCCGGCCGGCCCTGAATGCAGCACGGCTGGATTTGCGGGAGAACTTGTAACCCTTTCGCGGTTAGTGTAGTAGTTCATCTACCTACAAGGCCCATTCATCCCCCACAGCAAGTGTCCCTGTCTTATAAATTTCACTATTTCAATAATAAATTTTACTTTTCTATAAATACCATGGTATTTAGTATTTGTCCTTAATTTCAATGCCTTATTCAGGCTTCTCATCCGACTATGAAGGTTTCCACTTCACAGCCTTTTCAGATTGTATATTCGTTACTTGAGCACGAGTATCTAGGCTATCTATTTGAATCTTATGTGGTTCAGCGTAATGCCAAAGGGCAGCTTACGCTGCAGCACCAGACAGTATCGGCCAAGAACGCGCCCGAATTTGCGGATGGCCTGGACGAAGTCGACTTCGAGCTGATTGCCCTCACCGACCAGATCCAGCAGGATGTGGTGATTAAAGAATTCTGGGCCAAAAAAACCACGCCCGCTGATTTCTTCTTCAAGATTTACGACCCCGACAAAGGCGACAAAGGCCTGCAGGACAACATCTGCCGCTACGTGCAGGACCGCATGGGCCAGATTCTGGAGCGGCTACAGGGCAAGCAGGTCTTTATTATGGGCAAGGATGGGGAGCCAACCTGGAAGGAAATCAACGTGGCTCCGGAGGCCGCCTCGGTTTTGTTTCACTTCCGCCGCAACGAGGACAGTACCCACTATTTTCCTACCATCCAGTACCAGGGCCAAAAGCTCGACTTCCAGTTTAAGAATGCGGTAATGGTGTGCTTCCAGCCCGCCTGGATGCTGCTCAACGATACGCTGCACAACTTCCGCAACGATGTGGACGGCAAGAAGCTGCAGCCTTTTCTAAACAAGAAATTCATCATCATTCCGCGCCAGGTCGAGGATAGCTACTTCCAGCGCTTTGTAGCCCCCCTGGTAGAGTCATTCGACGTGCACGCCCGTGGCTTCGATATCCGTTCGGAGCGCTACGTGGCCCGGCCCCAGTTGACTTTCTCCGACGTGCCCGGCGCTACCGTAGTAGCTGAGGAAGACCGCAGCCGGCCCGCAGCCCTGCGCCGCGGCGGTAGCAGCAGCGACTCGGTTACAGCCGTTATGGCCCCTTCGGAGCACATCCACTTCGACCTCTCGTTCCGCTACGGCGACCATACTGTGCACAACAGTTACGACAAGCGGGTGTGCGTGAAGCTGGAAAAGAACGAGGATTCCTACATTTTCCACCGCCTGATCCGCAACCTGGACCGGGAGCAGGAAATCATCCGGGAGCTGGCCGACCGCGCCCTGGAAGTACGCAACGGCCGGGCTGTGCTGGAAAAAGCCACTGCCTTCCGCTGGCTCCACAGCCACGCCGAGGAGCTGGCCCGCATGGGCTTCACGGTGCAGCAGGGTACTACCTCCAGCAAAGACTATTTCATCGGTGCCGTAACGGTGCAGGTGGGTATCACCGAGGGCAACGACTGGTTTGACGTGCACGGCACGGTGAGCTTCGGCGAGTTCGAAATACCTTTTATCAAGCTGCGGCCCTACATTCTGGGTCGGCGCCACGAGTTCCGCCTGCCCAACGGACAGATTGCCATTATCCCCGAGGAGTGGTTTACGCAGTACCTGGAGCTGTTTGCCTTTGCCGAGGAGCATCAGTCTACCCTGACCCTGCGCAAGCACCACCTGGCGTTGGTGTCGGATCTGCAGAACGGCAACTTGGCCACCGTGACCATGTCACGCAAGCTGGAGCGCCTGCGCGGGTTTGAAACGGTGGAAGACCAGCCTATGCCGGCCGGCTTCATGGGGGAGCTGCGGCCCTACCAGAAGGCGGGCTACAACTGGCTGCACTTCGTGAAAGACTACCACTTCGGCGGCTGCCTGGCCGACGATATGGGCCTGGGCAAGACGGTGCAAACCCTGGCCCTGCTGCTGCAGCGCAAAGAAAGCGGGGAATCCCAAGGGGCCGCGTCATTGCTGGTGATGCCGACTTCCCTGGTATACAACTGGTTGAGTGAGGCTACCAAGTTTACGCCCGGCCTGCGTATTCTGACATATACCGGCACCTACCGCGACAAAAACGTGGAGCAGTTTGCCGACTACGACGTGGTGCTGACCAGTTACGGCATCGTGCGGCTGGATGCAGAGCTGCTGCGGAGCTACGGCTTCGACTACGTGATTCTGGACGAGTCGCAGGCCATTAAGAACCCGAGCTCCACGACCTCCCAGGCCGTGCGCGGCCTCCGTTCCCGCCACCGCCTGATTTTGACCGGTACGCCGGTGGAAAACAGCACGATGGACCTCTGGTCCCAGATGTCGTTTATCAACCCTGGCTTGCTGGGCACCCAGACATTTTTCCGCAAGGAATTCCTCAAGCCCATCGAAAAAGGCAAGGATGAGGTGCGCACCCGCAAGCTGCACGCCCTGATAAAGCCGTTCATTTTGCGCCGCCACAAGGCCCAGGTAGCCAAGGAATTGCCGAGCAAAATTGAGCACCTGAGCTATTGTCCTATGACCGAGGAGCAGGCTCAGTGCTACGAGGAAACCAAGAGCTACTACCGCAATAAAATCCTCAAGAACATTGAGGAACACGGCACGGCTGGCACCCAATTTATGCTCCTGCAGGGCCTGACCAAGCTGCGCCAGATTGCCAACCACCCCCGTATGGCTCACGAGGACTACGAGCACGAGTCGGGCAAGCTGCGGGAGGTGATTCGGATGATTCGCAGCGTGGTTTCGGAAGGACACAAGGTACTGGTGTTCAGTCAGTTTGTAAAGCACCTGGATATCGTGCGGGCCTCTCTCGATGAGAAGCAGGTGGAGTATGCTTACCTCGACGGCAACACTCGGGACCGGCACAAGGAAGTAACCCGTTTCCAGGAAACCGAGGAGCTGCGCGTGTTCCTGATTTCGCTCAAGGCGGGCGGCGTGGGCCTCAACCTCACCGCCGCCGACTACGTCTTCATCCTGGACCCCTGGTGGAATCCCGCCGTAGAAGCGCAGGCCGTCGACCGGGCCCACCGCATTGGGCAGCAGCGCACGGTGTTCACCTACAAGTTCATCACCAAGAACACGGTAGAAGAGAAAATCCTGGCGTTGCAGAACAAGAAGATTCAGCTGGTAACGGACCTGATAACCACCGACGAGGCCATTATCAAGAGCCTGACCAAGGAGGATATTGAAGAACTGCTGGGGTAGCCTCCTTGATTAAAATAAAAACAGCCGAGACTTTCACAGGAAATTTCCCGTGGAAGCCTCGGCTGTTTTTGTGCGCTGTTGTATCGGCTAACCTACCACTTGCTAACCTCGGCCAGCAGTTCGTAGGAGCGCAGGCGGGCCGAGTGGTCGTAGATGTGAGCTACGGCCAGCAACTCATCGACCTGAGTGGCACCCAGGAAATACTGCAACTGCTTCTGCACCGTGGCGGGGCTGCCGATAAAGGAATAGGCCATCATGTGGCTCACGGCTTCTTCTTCCAGCTCATTCCACAGGCCATCCATGCTGGGTACCGGGGCCTGCAGGGGGCGCGACGTGCCGCGAATGATGTTCAGGGCAAACTGGTGGAAAGACGTGGCCAGCTGCTGGGCCTGCTCGTCGGTGTCGGCCAGGATGACGTTGACGCAGGCGGCGGCGTAGGGCTTTTCGAGGTGCTCGGAGGGCTGGAAAGAAGAGCGGTACAGCTGCAAGGCCGCTTGCAAATGTGTCGGGGCGAAGTGGCTGGCAAAGGCGAAGGGCCGGCCCAACATGCCGGCCAATTGGGCACTGTAGGTGCTGGAGCCCAGCAGCCAGATGGGAATATCCAGCCCTTCGCCAGGCACGGCCCGCACCCGGTTCACCCGGTTATCAGCCGATAGATACTGCTCGAGCTCCTGGACTTGCTGCGGAAAATCGGTGCCGGCCCCGAGCCGGTCACGCCGCAGGGCCTGGGCCGTTACCTGGTCCGTGCCTGGGGCCCGGCCCAAACCCAGGTCGATGCGGCCGGGATAGAGCGAGGCCAGGGTACCAAACTGCTCGGCTACGACCAGCGGGGCGTGGTTAGGCAGCATAATACCGCCCGACCCGACCCGGATGCGGGACGTGCCGCCGGCAATGTGGCCGATGAGCACAGCAGTAGCGGAGCTGGCAATGCTGGCCATGTTGTGGTGCTCAGCCAGCCAGTAGCGGGTGTAGCCCCACTGCTCGGCGTGCCGGGCCAGGTCCAGGCTGTTGCGGAACGTATCGGCGGGCGTGGAGCCTTCAGTAATGGCCGCCAGATCGAGAATGGAAACGGGCACTCGGGAGCTATGTTCAGGCATTGGTTTCGACGTAAGGCTCTAAAACAGCCTACGGCACCCGGTTGTTTCCCTGGCCGCAACTACTGCCCGGCTTCACGTCCGATGATCTGCTCAACGCTTACTCTAGTGCCGAAGCTAAGGTGCAGGTGCTGTTGAAGCGCAGCAGTTCGGGAGTCGTCTTGAAGCCTTGCCCTCCGAACCCCTTGCCGTACAGCTCGATATCAGCCGACTGCCCATAACCGCCGGAGCTGCTTTCGGGGCTGGAAGAATCACTGGCTTCCAGCACCGCACCCCGTTTCACGTTGAGGGCGGCACACATCTTGTCGGCCGTTTTGACTGCGTCGCGCAGGGCCAGCACGTCGGCCTCGCGGCGCAGACTGTCGGCCCGGGTGTGGCCGTAGCTTAGGTTTTTGATGCGGCTGATGCGGGTTGCCAGCAGCTCTTCCAGGTATGGGCTTAGCTGTTTTAGGTCAGTAATCCGCACCGTTACGGATTGCGTGGAGTTGAAGCCCACGAATACCTCCTTGCCCCGGGCGTAGGTGAATTCCTTGTTCGACGAAGTACTGCTCACTCGTACGTCGTTGGGGCCCGGCGCATACCGCTTGGACAGCGTCAGGACCTGGTCGACAACCCCTTGCACTTCGGCCACCGCATCCTTGAGCCGGGGCCGGGTAAAGGCCGCGTCTACGGTTAGCTCGGCATAATCAGGATACACCGTGACGCTGCCGTAGCCCACGCTCCGCACCTGCCGCGGGACCGTCGACGCCGATGGAACCGACTGACAGGCTCCGAGCCCGCCTAGAAGAAGAACAGTTGTTGCAAAAGGAAAAAGTCGAGCCATACGGAAAGCAGCAAGATAGGAGTGAGCCTATATAACTGATTTTAGGCTCATCAGCGTATGAAGCGCCACCGTTTTCTTTTGCCAAGGTAAAATTCAGCTTCAGCGCATAATTTTACCGCGCAAATCCCAGTGACTCGACTTCACGGCCACCCCGTCGGGCTCCCGCTTGATTGTGCGTGTGTAGCGCTCCCCGGCAATGAGGCCATCGGGGCGGCGCTTACCGAAAAATAAGGTCATCGGCTCCCCGTTTTCGTTGGTTACAAACGTTATGTCGTAGCCTTTGAACACATCATTGATGCTGGCCGAGGGCTCGTAGGTCTTGCTCAGCTTCTTGTCTAGTTCGGGGTGGAGCGGCATGGTGCTTGGAATATGGGTACCGCCTTTGTACGGCCCGTTTTTGCTCTGAGGCTGGCTTTGTGGGCCGAAAAAACGCTAAGCTCGACCTGTTTTCAGCGCTTTTTCGGATTTTACTGTTCAGCCTGTTGGCTGGCCAAACCAACCGCAGCCCAAAACCAAAGCGCCTAAATCAGAGTTAGCACGGCCTATGCACGTCACGCTTCGTACGCCTGTAGCCCAGCCGCCGGCTCAGGTTTTTGCCGGCTTCACCCGGGAGCTATTTCTGGCCCTGGCCCCACCGTTTCCGCGCCTCGAGCTCCACCGCTTCGACGGCTGCCACCGCGGCGACCAGGTTGAAATTGAACTCATCAGCGGGCCGCTACGACAGCGCTGGACCAGCCTCATTACCGACCACGGCGTGCAGCCCGACGGCACCCATTTCTTTATCGACGAAGGCCAGGTGCTGCCCGCGCCGCTGCGGTTCTGGCGCCATCGTCACCTCATCGAGCCCGACTCTGGTGGTGGCAGCGTGATTGTGGATGACCTGGAGTTTCGCACCGCTTCCCGCCTGCTCGATGCCCTGCTTTACCCGCTGATGTGGGCCCAGTTTGCCTACCGCAAGCCCATTTACCGCCGCGCATTCGCTTAATGCGCCGGGCATAACGGCGGCTGGCCGGGTTTGGCGTACTTTTGTAATTCGTATCGTCACTTAGCTTCTTCGTTATGACTGCCATTGTCACGCTCAAACCTGGTAAAGACCAATCCCTGCGCCGCCGTCATCCGTGGGTGTTTTCGGGCGCCATCGGCCGGATGCAAGGCGAAGTTTTGGAAGGCGAAGTGGTGATGGTGCAGGCTTCGAATGGCGAAGTGCTGGGCATGGGTCACTATGCTCCCGGCTCCATTGCCGTGCGTATGCTCGACTTCGGCACCGAGGCCCAACTGCCCGACGCCACGTTCTGGGAAAGCCGTATCCGCAACGCCTACGAGCTGCGCAAAGGTCTGCAACTCACCGGTCAGGGCGATACTAACGTATACCGCCTGGCCCACGCCGAGGGCGACGGACTGCCCGGCCTCATCATCGACGTGTACGGCGACGTGGCTGTGGTGCAGGCCCACAGCGCGGGCATGTACAAGGCCCGGCCGCTGATTGCCGCCGCCTTGCAAGCCGTTATTCCGGGCTTACGGGCCATTTACGACAAGAGCGCCGAAACCGTGCCCGCCAAAGCTGCCCCCGGGGCCCAGAACGGTTACCTGCTTGGGGAAAGCAACGGACAGGAGCACATTGTGCACGAAAACGGCCACCCGTTTGCCGTAGACTGGGAAACGGGCCAGAAAACCGGCTTCTTCATCGACCAGCGCGACAACCGCAGCCTGCTGGCCCGCTACGCCCCCGGCCGCCGCGTGCTGAACACGTTCTGCTACACCGGTGGCTTTAGCTCCTACGCCCTGCAGGCCGGAGCCGAGTTGGTGCACTCCGTGGACAGCTCCAAAAAAGCCATTGAGCTGACCGAGCGCAATGCCGCCCTGACCGGCCTGGAAAGCAAGCATGAAGCCTACGCCCAGGACGTGTTCAGCTTCCTCAAGGACCGCCACAACCAGTACGACCTTATCGTGCTCGACCCGCCGGCTTTTGCCAAGCACCTTTCGGCCCGCCACAACGCGCTGATGGGCTACAAGCGTCTGAATGTGGCCGGCATCAAGCAGATTGCCCCTGGCGGTCTGCTCTTCACTTTCAGCTGCTCCCAGGTGGTGTCGGCTGAGCTCTTTGAGGGCGCCGTGCTGGCTGCGGCCATCGAGGCCGGTCGCCCGGCCCGCATCCTGCACCGCCTCACCCAGCCCGCCGACCACCCCGTGAGCCTCTTCCACCCCGAAGGCGAGTACCTGAAAGGGCTGGTGCTGGCCGTGGAGTAAAGCGTAGGAGTTGGTTCGTAGCCGAGTTGCTGATACTCGCGCCCCGGTTTCGGGTGGTGCAGCTCGAACAATTTGACGGGCAGTTTGTGAAAGGTATGGACAGTCCCGTATATCAGCCGCGGGTCTTTGCGTTGGATGTTACCACCGTCCGGCGTAAACTCACCGTTTCCTTGCCTTACTCTTAACTTCCCGCTTTGGCGCGTAAATCCAAGACCAGCAGCTCCCTCAAACCCGCCGTAGCCGTCATTGGGGCCGGTATTGCCGGTATTGCCGCCGCCCTGCGTCTGGCCTTGAAGGGCCACGCCGTAACGGTGTTCGAAGCTCAGGACACGTTTGGGGGCAAGATGTACCAGTTTGACCTGCCCGGCGGCTACCGGTTCGACGCCGGTCCTTCCCTGTTTACCCTGCCGGCCCTGGTCGACGAGCTGTTCCAATTGGCCGGCCGCACCCCCCAGGACCACTTCCGCTACGAGCGGCTCGACCCGATTACCCAGTACTTTTTCGCCGACGGCACCCGCCTTACAGCCTGGGCCGATGAGGAAAAGTTTGCCCAGGAAGTTGAGGCCAAGCTAGACGTGCCGGCCGCCGGCGTAACCAAATTTCTGCAACGCAGCAGCCAGGCCTACCAGGCCACCGAAAGCACATTTCTGCACAAGTCACTACACAAGGCCCAGACTTACCTGAGCAAAGATGTGCTCGGTGCCCTGGCGGCGTTGCCCAGCCTGGGCCTTACCGGCACCATGCACCAGCGCCACGCCAAGGCCTTCACCGACCCGCGCCTAGTGCAGCTTTTCGACCGGTTTGCCACCTACAATGGCTCCGACCCCTACCAGGCCCCGGCTACGCTAAGCTTGATTCCGCACCTGGAACACGGCATCGGGGCGTTTTACCCCGAGGGCGGCATTCACAGCATTGCCCGCAGCTTGGTGGAGCTGGCCGAGGAGCTGGGTGTAGAATTTCGCTACAACGAGCCGGTGGAAGAAATTCTGACGGCCGGCAGTCAGGTAACGGGGGTGCGCACCGCGCAGGATATCTACGACTTCGGCGTGGTCGTCAGCAACATGGACGTGGTGCCGACCTACCGCCGCCTGCTGCCCACGCAGCCCGCCCCCGAGCGGACTCTGGGTCAGCCCCGCTCGTCGTCGGCCCTGATTTTCTACTGGGGCGTGGCCCGTAGCTTCCCCGAGCTGGATTTGCACAACATTTTCTTCAGCCAGGATTACCGCCGGGAGTTCCAAGCCATATTCGAGGAGAAAACCGTGACGGACGACCCGACGGTGTACGTGAACATCACCGCTAAGAAAACGACTACCGATGCCCCAGCTGGCCACGAGAACTGGTTTGTGATGGTGAATGTGCCTCACAACCAGGGGCAGGATTGGGACGCGCTGATCCAAAAGACCCGGCGCGCCGTACTGGACAAAGTGGGCCGGACCCTGGGCGTGGAGCTGGAGCCCTTGTTGCGGGCCGAGCAGGTCTGGGACCCGCGCGGCATCGAGCAGCGGACTTCCTCCTTTGGCGGGGCCCTGTACGGCAGCAGTTCAAACAACCCGCTGGCCGCTTTCTTACGTCACCCCAACTTTTCGGGGAAGCTGCACGGGCTGTACTTTTGCGGCGGCAGCGTGCATCCGGGCGGCGGGATTCCGCTGAGCCTGCTCTCGGCCAAGATTGTAGCCGATTTAATCAAGTAGTAATGAGCAATTAGTAATTGATAATTGAGGTGGCCGCTCATCAGCAATACCCAATCCGTACGGAGTGGCCATCCTTTCTTATTAATCACTAAGTATTAATTCCTTCTAAGTGTCTGCTTCCGAATCAACTCAACACCTGCCTGCGCCGCCGGTAGCACCCGATACGAGTCAGCGCCGCCTGCGCGTGGCCCAGGGCATTCTGCTGCTGTTTCACGTCACGGGCTTTCTGGGGCTGGCGTTTTCCAAGGACCCGGCGTTTTACCTGCAGTTTGTGCCCCTGAACCTGCTGCTGACGGCTGTGCTGCTCTTTGCCTTCCAGCGCGACCGGGGCTTTGCCTTTATTGGCTTCTGCATCACGACTATGGCCGTGGGCTTCTTTGTGGAAGTAGTCGGCATCGAAACCGGTAAGCTGTTTGGCCAGTACTCTTACGGAGCCACGCTGGGCCCTAAGTGGCTGAACGTGCCCCTGCTCATTGGCCTCAACTGGCTGATGCTAACCTATATGGCCGGCGTTCTGGCCCGTTACTTGCCCGTGGGCGGCTTCCTGCGGGCCGTGGCGGCGGCACTGCTCCTGGTGGGCATGGATATCTGCCTGGAGCCCGTGGCCGTGCAGTATGACTTCTGGGCCTGGGCCTACGACGTGATTCCGCTCCAGAACTTCAAAGGCTGGTTTGCCGTGTCCCTGATCCTGCAGGTGTACTTCAACCGCACCGATTTTGAAAAGCGTAACCCGTTGGTTCCCTTCGTATACCTGCTCCAATTACTGTTTTTCTTCGGGCTTGGCTGGTTTATTCGCTAACTTTCGTGAGTTCTACTCCGACGGCCCGCTATGAACCCAACCTTACGCAATACTTTACTGGAAGAAGCCATCCAGCTGTTTCAAACCCGTGGCATCTCCAGTTTGTCGCTGGAGCAGATCATGCAGGCCCTGGATATTTCGCCGGCCACGTTCCGGGAAATGTTCCAGGACAAGGAAGACCTGGTTCTGCAAGTAACCCAGCACGATATTGACCGTCAGAAGCGGGAGCACGCCGAGCTGTTTAAGCGCGTCGATAATGCCGTGGCCCGCCTGCTGAGCTTGCTGGAAATGGGCATCCGGGACCTGCGCAAAGTGAAGTCGCCTCAGTACTTCTCCGACCTGATTCAGGATTTCCCCCAGGCCTGGGAGTTAGGTCAGCAACATCTGGCCGAATACTCCATGCCCCAGATTCAAGGCCTGCTCAACGAAGCCATTCTGCACAAGAGCATGCGTGGCGACATCAACATTGCTTTGGTTACTAAAATCATCATCGAGCAACTTTACATGGTGCTCAACGAGCAGATTTTCCCGCCTAGCCGCTACGATACAGCCGAGGTATTCCGTAGCGTGTACCTCTACTACGTGCGGGGCCTGTGCACCGAGGAAGGCCTGAAAGCTGCCTCCAGCTACTTTGCCCGCATGTAGGCTAACACCCAGCCCAATCAGAAACAAAAAGAGGAGCCCCGCGGGGCTCCTCTTTTCAGTTATGCGGCAGCTACTTAGCTGATGGACACGCGCACCTTCTTGGTGTATTCGCGCAGGGCGTCTTTGAACTCCGAGCCGTTGTCCTGCATGTGGTTCAGGATAAAGATGGCGGCAAACACGTGGGTCAGCTTCTCGCCTTCGTCTTCACCTTCCACCTCGAAAGCGGGTTGCTGCTCTTCGAGCAGGGCTTCTTCGGCGGCCACCAGGCTCTGCAGGGTCTGCGACTCCACCAGGCGCTTGATTACGGGTATTTTCATGGCGGGGGCGGCCTTAGTTCAGGCGGTTAATCAAATCGGCTACGGCTTCTTCCTTGCTAGCCGATACAGTGTCGACCAACTCGCCGTCCTTGAAAATGGCAAAGAAAGGCAGCGTAGTTACGTTGGCCAGCTTGCGGGCCGCCGGGCTGGTTTCGGCATTCACGTCCACGAACTTGATGTTCTGGTTTTGCTCGGCCTGGGCCATGCGCTTGAACTTGGGCGAGAACAGGCGGCAGTTGCCACACCAGTCGGCGTAGTACTTCACGACTACTTTCTCATTGGTTTCGAGCAGTTGCTGGAAGTCGGAATCAGTTGCTTTCGTAACGGACATTATGCTGAAGGAAGTTGAGTAAACAAGAAGCAGCCAGATAAGAACGATTCTTATCTGGCTGCAAAGCTAAAGCACGAAAGTTGTAAAAAGGTTTATTCGGCCATTAATTTCCACTACTCTTTTCTTACTCCCGCACCAAACGGGCCCGCAGCACCTGCCCATCGATGATAGCCGTGAGCAGGTACACACCCACGGGCTGACTGGCATCGAAGGTAGTGGGCAGCTGGTTTTCGCCGGCCTGCAACGTTACTGGCCGCTGGCTTACCACCCGGCCCAGGGCATCGTACATGGTCAGCTGCACGGTTTGGGCCTTAGCGGCCGTCAGGTGCACGGTGTAGGCCCGGTCAGTAGGATTGGGGAAGGCGCTCAGGCTGCTGGCCAGCTTGGCTTGGCCAAAGCTGACGGCGCGCACCGGCGAGTAGGTATCGGTGCCTCCGGCCGTATCGTGCTGGCGCAGGCGGTAGTACTGCAAGGTGCCGCGGCCAGCTGCGCCCAGGTCGGTGAAGCGGTACTGCTGGGCGGTGCTGGTAGTACCCTTGCCGGCCACAAAGCCCACGCGCTGAAAGGTCTTGCTGTCCACGCTGACTTCCACAAAGAAGCCCTCATTGTTCAGTTCGGAGGCTGTGGCCCAGCTTAGCAGGGCATCAGCATTCCGGGCCTGGGCCGTGAATTCGCGTAGTTCCACCGGCAGCGGGTTGTTCTGGTCGGAACCGACAAAGACGCCATACGTATTCTGCAGGTCCGTGGTCAGCGTGTTGTTGGTTGCATCCACAGTACCCTGCGGGCTTTCCCAGGTTAAACCATTCCAGCGCTGCAGGCGCAGGCGGCTCTCCGTAATGGTATTGGGCGCCGTACTAAATTCTGAAGTCAGGTAACCGAAGGTCAGCGTTGAGGTTGGCGCCAGCGTGTAGTTGTTGGGCTGTACTATCCAGTACCGGTCGATGGCGTAGTTCGGGTTGCCGCGCAAGGAACTTACCCCAGTGGGTAGGGGCAGGTTATCGGGGCCGGTGGGGTAAGTGGCAAACGACAGGCTACCCGTGCTGTTACCCCCGGCCGTGATGTTGACCACCATGGGCACACCGGTACTACCGCTGCTCATGGGAACGGTGTAAGTGCCCGTGTTAGAGCCAATAACCCATACCAGCCGACCATAACCCGCTGAGGCAGCCGATTCGCTGACCAGCGTACCAGTGGTGCGCGTCAGAGCGGAGGCAGCGCCGTTGTTAAGCGTCAGGACTTTAGAGTTAAGCTGCACCTGAGTGGCCCCCAGGGTGAGCAGGCCACTGCTGTTGCCCACCGAAATATCAGAGCCAAGCTGCACTGGGCCAGCAGCCTCGCTTACATCTAGGGTGTGAAAGGTAGTGGCTGCGCTACCCCCAATCTGCTGGGTGGCCGTGCCGTTCAGCTTCACGGTGCCGGTAGCGGGCGTCAGTACGCCTCCGCTGGTGTTGTTGGTCCAGTTGCCGGTTAAGCTCAGCGTACCGGCGTTGTCGACGGTTCCGGTGCCGCTCACAGTCACGTCACCCACGACCGACACCTGTGCCCCCGACTGAATAGAGATGACAGCGCCCTGGTTGGACAGCCCTTGGCCCAGGCTTGGCAAGGCCGTTAGCAGGAACAGAGACCCAAGAGGTAAAGAATGTTTCATAGCAAGAAAGAAAAGCCGTTTACGAGCGCTGTGGGAAAATACCCTGCACGGCAATACAGTAGACAAGAGTCAGATAGGGCTGCATGTTGTTGTGCGGCGCGGCCGTGCCCGTGGCCCGGCTGGCCATATAGCCGGTGTCGGTGGCTGCGTACTGGGGCTCACCGGAGCCGTTGCTGGCTAAGTACGCGTTTTCGGGCGAACCTAACGTCCCCAGTTCAGTGCTGTAGGTCAGGGCCACGGTGTGCTGGTGGGCGGGCAGCTCGGTATCCAGCAGGGCCACGGTAGCGCTGCCCCCGGTCTGGCCCAGCTCGTAGTTGCTCAACCCCGGCCCCTGGCCAGCTCCCACGGCCACGCAACCATTGAAGTTGGGCAGGGCAAAGGTCGATTTACCATCCCCTCCGTAGGTGGTACCCAGCAAGGCAAACAAAGCCGTGTTCTGGGAAATTGGCAGAAGCTGCCCGTCGCAGCGCGCGTAGCCTTTGGGCACGAAGTTGTCGAACGGCAGCGTAATGATTTCGGCCAGAAATACATCGTAGCCCCCCGAGAGGGTACCGGCGGCGGCGGGGGTGGCGCGGCCCAGCAAGGCTTGCAGAGGCTCGGCCAGGAAGCTCCCGGCCACTACGCCCAATAACCGCTTGAGCAAGCTCCGGCGGGCCGGCTGGCTAGGAGAGGGAGCAGCAGTAGATACGGTCGGCACGGCTAGTTGGGGCTGGGGAAAATACCTTGCAGGCAAATGACATAATTGAGGGTAATGAAAGGCTGCATGTTATTGTGTGCCTGCCCGCCCCCGACGGCACTCGACACGTTGACGGCGGGGCTGCCACCAGCGGCGGGCGAGTTGGCGAGTTGGGTATTTATCGTAACACCGTACTGGGGTGCTCCTCCGCCATTATCGGCCAGGTAGTTGTGCACCGTAGGGCCCGCGGTACCCGAAAGGTTGGTGGTACCGGTGGCAGTGCTGGCTTTGAGGCCGTGCACGTGTGGCGGAATCTCAGTAGCCAGCAGCACATGGGCCGCCTCGCCGCCCCTTTCACCGACGATCCGGCCGTTACCGCTTTGGACAATTACCCGGCCCCGCAGGTCGGGCAGGGCGAAGGTAGTTCGGCCGTCGCCGCCGAACTGCGTACCTAGCAGGGCGAATAAGGCCTGGTTCTGGTTGATGGGCAGCAACTGGCCATTGCACAGAGCCCAGCCTTTGGGGGCAAAATTGAAGGAAACCAGCATGATTTCCGACAGAAAAGAATCCAATCCCTGGGGCGCGGCCACGTTCAGCGAGCCGGCCGTGGCGGCTTGGATTTTACCCAGCAGCACGCCACCGCCCAGTACCGCACCCAGCTTTTTGAACCAGCTTCGGCGGGAAGAGCCGCCGGCCGGCGAATCATTTATGGAAGACATGGTAGGCAAGGCTTAGGTTGGGGAAGGAAAAACGCCGTACAGCGAAATGATGTAGTTGATGACCACGTAGGGCTGCCTGTTCTCGTGGGGCTGGCTGCCACCGTACACACCCAGCAGTTGGGCAGGCTGGGTCACCAGATTGGTGGTAGCTTGGGTGTACTGGGCCGAGCCCGAGCCGCTGTCGGCCGGTACGGCTCCGCTAGGAGAGGCCCAGGTGCCGGGCGCCGAACTGGCCCCCAACGTGTGCGTGTGCGAGGGAATCTGCTGCGTCGTGAGCGTCACCGATTCGACCCCAGCCATTTCCGCCATTACGTAACCAGCACCCTGATGCAGCGCCACCCGCCCCTGGAGGTCGGGTAGGGCGAAGGTGGATTCCCCATCGCCGCCGTAGGTAGTGCCAATCAGCTGAAAAAGAGTATCATTTTCGGAAATCAGCAGTAGCTGCCCGCGGCAGAACTCCCAGCCTACCGGGGCGAAGTTGCCGGCGAAAATGGCAATTTCGCCGATGTAGGGCGGGTTGCCATTTGGGCGCATGGATACTAGCTGCCGGGGCTGAGCAGCGCCGGGCAGGAGCCAGCGTTGGAAGCGTTGAAGCAAGGAGCGGCGCCCGGCCGCAGAGCCAGACGCGGAAGCAGAAAAGTCGGCCATGAACGTAGCAGAACTCGAAGAGAAATACGGAAGCAACGACCGGCTACGACTCCCGACGCCAGGCGCCATTGGTGTAGATATAGCGGGCCGCGTACTTCGACAGGATGTTGCCCGTGCCGCTGCTTGATACCACTTGCAGGTACTCGTTGTCGTTGTTAACGATAACTAGGCGCTGGCCTTCCGTCCCCGTTCCCAGCGTCACGACGCCGTTGCTGGCACCATTGTTATTGTAGACAATGTTGGTCACGGCCGGATTCACGGTAACGGCGGCAGTGGGGGCATTGCTCACCGAGTTGCTTTCAACGCTGTAATTGCCCGCGCCCACCGTAGACCAGCCCGTGGCGGTGTACTGGTACAAACCGGGCGTATTATCGGTCTGGATGATGAGCAGCCCCACCACCGGGCTGCTGATGAGGTCCCGGTCGGCCTTGGTCAGGCGCGGAGGAAGCAGGCCTTTGCGGGTGCCGTTTACTTCCAGGGCCGCCGAAGCCGTAGTAGGAGCGCCGCCCACGCCCACGGTGCCGGTGCCCTTAGGCTGCAGAATTAAATCCTGGTTGGTGCTGGAGCCAGCGGCATACAACGAGTTGGAGCCGATACCCACGCCCTGAGTAGCGTCCGAGGTGCGAAACTCCGCACCACTCGTGGTAGTCAGGGCGCCGGTCACGTACAGGGGCCGGGCAGTGGGGTGAGTATTGGTGCGGGTGGCAGTAGCTACGTCGAGCTTGTTGCCGGCCGTGACGCCAACGCCCGTATTGCCGGGCACGCTCACGTTGCCGCTGCCATCAACAGCCAGACCCGCCGTGGCGGCCGCCGAGCCGGTGAGCAGCTTGCCGTTCAGGTTCAAGTTTTGGGTAGCGGTATGGTCACCCATGTTATCGGCCACCATACGCACCCAGCTAGTGCCCGTGCGCACGTAAATGCCCGGCGTGTTGTCGGTTTGATACACCACCAAGCCTTCGGCGGGACTGGCAATCTTGTCCCGGTCGGCTTGGCTTAGGCGCGGGGGCAAAAAGCCCTTGGGCGTGGTGGTACCAGAGGCTACCTCCAGCACGGCCGACGAATTGGGCACTGCTATCCCAATACCGACGCTACCGGTCTGGGCATAGGCTGAAATTGAACCAGTTACCAGCGCTGCCGCGGCCACCAATCGAAACCGTAAATTTTTGCTCATACTCACCAGAAAGGGACTTCGCACACGTGTGCTAGATAGTGTGTCAAAGCTAGGGAATATAGGGTAAAATATAGGCACTAAGGTTGAGCTTATTACCCCAACCCAACCCGGCATTAGCAACCTTGGTCCTAGACTCGAACGTATAGCGGTGGTTATTCCATCCCGTATTTGCTTGTCCTATGCGCCAGCTGTTGTTTCTATGCCTGAGCCTGCTGCTTCTGGCCTGCGGACCGGCCGATTCTTCTCCCGCTCAGCGCCGCGCCCCTGTGGCTCCTCCTCGTATGCAGAACATCATTTTCTTTGGCAATAGCCTTACAGCTGGCTACCAGCTGCGGGCCAGTGAGGCCTTCCCTTCCCTGATTCAGGAACGTCTCGACTCAATCAAACTCCCGTATAAAGCCCTTAACTACGGCGTAAGCGGCGAAACCACGGCCGGTGGCCGGCAGCGTATTGCCAGCGTGCTGGCCCGGCAGCCGGTAGATGTATTCGTGCTAGAGCTGGGGGCCAACGACGGGCTGCGAGGCATTCCTGTGCGCGAAACCACCCAAAACCTACAAAGCATCATTGACCAGGTGAAACTCAAGTATCCCAAGGCTCGGATTGTACTAGTAGGCCTGGAGTTTCCCTTTGACCTCAGTGTGCTGGGCGGCCATCAATACGGGCGTTACGCGGCCGAGTTTAAGGCCCTGTTTCGCACCCTGGCCGAGAAAAACAGTGTGCCCTTCGTGCCCTTTCTGCTGCAAGGAGTGTTGGGCCAGCGCCACCTGAATTTACCCGATGGTGTGCACCCCAACGCGGCGGGGCAAAAGATTCTGGCCAACAACGTATGGGCCACCCTGGGCCCCATGCTAAACGACCAGCCCTAAGCCAACAGAGTAGCTTAAACCTGGTCGTCCAGTACTGGGCCGGGCTGCGAAAAGCGGCCCGGCCTTATAGTTACTTAGCCTTCAATCTGATAACCAATTGGTTTGAAAGCGTAGTTGTTCGACATTTCTGCCGAGCAGGCAGTCAGGCCCACCAGCAAGTCCATCTTGGCTTCCAGCACCACGTAGTCGCCGGCTTTGCTTTTGGGCGGCAGCACGTCCACCTTACCGGTTTCGCCATTCACCGTCACATGCATGAAGATGTTGAAGCTGATAGGAATAGCGTCGGGGCTGATGCCGTACTCTTCCAAGGCCGCGCACAGGTTTCCGAAACAGCCGCGGTGGGGCTGGGTGTGCCCGTAGATGATGCGGAAGGTATCGGCGCTGCAGGGCGTAAGCAAAAAGTCGTGCCGCCCGACGGTGTCTTCCACAATCTCGCACATGATGTTGCTGCGGTTGGAATACAGCGGGTGGCCTTTAGTCAGCAGAATGGTCTCGGCGTAGTCGATGGTGCGGCCGGAGGATATGACCTCGCCTTTGTCTTCGAGGTTATAGCACACAAAATCGGACACCTGCTCGCCTTCTATATCAACGACCTTGAGGCGCTGACCTTTTTTGAGCAGAAACGAGACGCCGCTCCGGGGCGGAATGATGGTGAGGTTATCGGGCATGTTGGCTTAAGAATGGGCATTTCCAGGCTTCGTCATACGCCTTTCCGCTGTATTGGTATACTTCCGACGACTGACCAAAGTCTTCCAGCATGGGGTTGATGGAGCCCGAATAGGCTATGTCGCGGGTCCGGATGGTGTCGCGCAGCTTGTTGTAGCGGCCTTCATTCCGGATTCGCTCGAATTGGTCGTGGGCGTTGAACACCAGCGTGGGGTATTTAAACTGCCGGGCCGGCCGGCTGCTGCCCGGATGCAGCCCAATCACGAAAAAGGCTTCTTCCTTGAGACTGTAGCTGAAATCGGGCGAATTAGGGTCGGCCACCACGCGCTTGTCGTAGCCGTAGCGCTGGGCATCCATGTTGGACACGGCCTGCAGGCGCTGCCACAAAAACTCATCAAACTGAGCCTCGGTTGGGTGCTCGGGGCCTTTGAAGATGATAGCCGCGCTGTGGTAGAGTTTATCAGCCTGCCGGTACGTATCCACGAAGTCGTAAAGAAACTGCAGAATAGCCGCGTCATCTTTCGGGCAGGCCATGTGGTCCACGACCAAGGTCTGGATCTGGTTCCAGGTTAGGGCCGTCTTGGCGGCCACGCAAGGAAAGTCTCGGTTTTGTATAAAATCAAGATATTCCCTTGTAACTATATTTTGTTCTTCATCAGTCATATCCAACAGATTACTTTGCAATCAGGAGTGGAATAGGTCTATTCCTACCCTTGAATACGACTGGTTTTCTGTTGAAGTTTACTAATATAATTGTTAAACAAATCCTGACGTTTGGCGTAGGCTCAACAGTTTTTACGGTTGAACTTGCTGTACGGCTAGACTAAACCATAAATCAGCCGGTTGAAAGCTCGGCTTTGGCGTTGCTAAAAAAGTGGAAAGGCGGCCCTAGTTAATTGCCGAATCGCCCTCCGATTGCCAACTACTGTTCTGCTTCAGATACAGTAAGCTCAAGCGTTGTACATTTCCTGGGAGCACTCGGTAGCCATGTGGTGCAGCTTGCACGCAGGCTCGACTTTGAGCAGGGCAGTTTTGGGAAATTTCAGCTACTGCTGGGGAGCAAAATCCAGATGCTGGTTGAAAAAGGGCAGTAGGTGCTGGTAGATACGTCCGTTTCGGCCCATGATGCCACTGCCATGCGTGCCCTCGTACTCCTGGGCCGAGTGTCGGATGCCAAAAGTGCTAAGTAAGGTACTGAAGGAACGACACGTAGGTGGAATATGGCGAAATTCATCCTGCCCGCCCCAGTCGAAAGCCAGGGCACGCAACTGCCGCAGCCCGGCGGTATGGGCCGGCAACAGATACGTGGGCGTAGCAGCTATCCAGCGCGGTAGCACGGCATCGCGCCGCATTAAGCTGTCGGGGCCGAGGGAGTTAGGCAGAGCCGCGCCGAATGGTTTGGCCTTTGGCTCGGCGGAAAAGGCCCGGGCCAGCGCGACGGTTATCTGGCCCTGAAAATGCCCGGCCAAAGCGTCTTGGTTGGGTGCGCGCAGGACAGCCCGCAAGCCTGCCGCATTGGCCATGTATTCGGGGTTTGGCCCCACAAAGGCCGGACTAAGGGCGTAAGCGGCAGCCCAGGTGTCGGGATACAGCATACTTAGGCGTAGGGTGCCGTTGCCGCCCATCGAGTGACCCGCTAGGCCGCGGCTGCCCGGCCGGGCCAGGGTGCGAAACTGCCCATCGATAAAGCGGATCAGTTCCTGGGCGGTGAAGTCGGCCCAAGGGCCGTTGGTAGCCGAATTAGTATACATGCTGCCACCGAACCGCGTCTTTTCGTTGGGCGTTACCACAATCAGGGGACGAATCTGGCCAGCCGCAATGGCCTGGTCGAGCAAGGCGGGAAGGCCGTCCTGGTTAAATACCAGACTGTCGCTCCAGCCGTAGCCGTGCAGGTAGTAGAGTACTGGGTAGCGGCGTTGCGGGTTGGCATCATAGCCCGGTGGCAGGTACACGCTCACGCGCCGCCTTGGGTTTTCACCGCCTGGGTTGCGGGCCAGCAGCTTCGAATCGAGGTAAGTAACGACGGTGCGCCCGACCGGAACGGCGGGCTGGGCCAGCAGAGGGTAGTAGCCGAGCAGCAGCAAAAGGAAAAGCAGGTGTTTCATGCGGCGGGCAAGGTAACGAATGGCGCCGGGAGCCGCTTTGGCTGCCAGGCAGTATTCAGGTAAACACCAAAAAGCCCGGCTTCCGCAGAAACCGGGCTTCTCAGGCGCTAGCCGGGCGGCACTAGGCCTGATACATTTCCCGGTAGTATTCGGTAGCCATGCGATGCGACTCGAACTCGGGCTCGACTTCGCGCATAGCAGTTTTGGCAATTTCCAGGTACTTAGCGGGCTCGTCGTAGTAGAGCGGCAGGATTTCATTTTCCAGCACGTCGAGCACGCCGCGGGCTTCCACGTCGTCCTTCACGTTGTCGGGCTCGTTGAGGTTGGCCAGGGGCAGCAGGAAGCCGTTTTCGCCGTGACGCACGAACTCCGGAATCCAACCGTCGGGAATGCTCAGGCTCAGGCTGGCATTCATGGCAGCCGTCATGCCGCTGGTGCCGGAGGCCTCGCGGGGGAAGCGGGGCGTATTCAGCCAGATGTCGGAGCCCGTCTTGAGCAACTTAGAGAGGCCCAGTTCGTAGCCGGTCAGCACAGCGCAGTTCTTAAACTGCTTGGTCTTCTGGATGATGTCGTTGAACATGCCGATGGCGCCGTAGTCCTTGGGGTAGGGCTTGCCGGCCCAGATAACCTGCACGGGGCGGTCCTGACGGCTCACCATCTGGGCAAACCGCTCGAAGTGGTGCAGAATCAGGTTGGCGCGCTTGTAGCCGGCAAAGCGCCGGGCCCACACCACGGTCAGCACGTTGGGGTCGAGCAGGGTGCCGGTCTGGTCGGCCACGAAGGCAAACAGCTGCTTTTTCAGCTCCCGCTTCCGGGCCAGCAGGGCCTGGTCGTCGTTGGCTTCGAGGGCGGCGTGCAGCTCAGCGTCGCGCCAGTAGGTGCCGTTCTGGGCGTTGGTAATCGGGATAATGGGGCAGATACCTTCGTAGTGACCCCACATTTCATTGGCTACCTGCCCGTGTACTTTTGATACGGCGTTGGCTTTGCGCGAGAAGCGCAGGGCCGTGAGGGTGTAGTTCAGGGTCTCATTTTCCACCCGAGCCACCCGGCGGATTTCGTCGGCGGGCACGGTACCGAAGAAGGTCATGTCGGTGAGCAGCTGCATGGGGTGCTCCTCGTTGCCGGCCAGCTCGGGGGTGTGGGTCGTGAAGACCAGGCGCTTCTGGACTTCCTCCAGACTGCGACCGTGCTTTTCGTAGAGGTAAAACGCCAGCGGCAGGCCGTGGCCCTCGTTGAGGTGGTAGGTGTCCATCTTCACGCCCAGCAAATCGAGCAGCTTGCCGCCGCCGATGCCCAGCACCATGGACTGCGCTACGCGGGCGGCCGTGTCGGCGTCGTAGAGGTAGTGGGTGATGGTGCGGGAGATGTAGTCGTTTTCGGGAATGTCGGTGGTCAAAAAGAACATCGGGGCCGTGCCGAACGTGTCGGGAGCCAGGTACAGGGCCTTCACTTTCACTTCAGCCCCGTGAATAGTGATGGGGAACACCAGGCCGGTGTCTTCGAGGAAGGAGTAGGACTTGAGGCGGAAGTCGGCCCGCATGGTCTGATCCTCGTTACGGCCCTGGTCGTAGTAGCCGTAGCTCCAGAGCATGCCGATGCCGATGAGGTTTTGCTTGAGCTCGTAGGCCGAGCGCATGTGGGAGCCGGCCAGAAAGCCCAGGCCACCCGAGTAGGTTTTCAGCGCCTGGTCGAGGGCAAACTCCATGGAGAAGTACGCGGCCTGAGTGGAGAATTCAGCGGCGGGCGCGTATGGTTGGAACTGGAAGGACATGAACAGTGGGGAGGGAAGAAGTGAAGAGGAAGACAGCGCGCAGCAGCCCTCCAAGCCGCCAAGGTCAGCACAAATCCGGACTTAAAAAAAGCCCGAACGGCGTGAGCCTCAGAGCAAACGTTTGCATTCCGCCTTCTTTTTCATCGATTCGACAGTTGAGCCGACCCGACTTGCCTAAATGAAATTCTGGGCTCGGCCTTTCGCAGGCATTATCATCAGCTGGGAAATGAATAAATCACGCAACAAAAAGCCGATGCAAGCCAGTAAAATCCGGGCTTTTTTCGGCCAAAATAGCTTTCAAAGGCCGTTTTAGGACTTTCTAATCAGCTTCATATTGCATGCCCCGGCTGCTACAGGTACCTTGCTGCTTCTCTTTTCCGCTGACCTGATTTCGTCCATGAAATTCCCCGCCTTTCTGCCCCTGCTCGCCGGGGCTCTGCTGGTAGCTTCTCCCCAAGCCGCCACGGCCGCCGTTGCTTCGGCCGCAATCGTTGCCGCCCCCACCACAGCCGCCATCAGCCGCATCGACCCCACCTTCTGGTGGGTGGGCATGAAAAACCCCAAGCTTCAGCTGCTCGTGCACGGCGCGGGTATCGGGAGCAGCACGGTGACTTTGAGTTACCCCGGCGTGACCCTGGACGGTACCCAGAAGCTGGAAAATCCCGACTACCTGATTGTCAACCTGACCATTGCACCCGACGCTAAGCCCGGCAAGCTGAACCTGGAGTTTCAGGGCGCCAAAAAGGTGAAGTACAGCTATGAGCTGCGGCAACGCACCACACCCGGCGACAAAACCAAGGTGCAGGGTGTAACCAGCGCCGACTTTGTGTACCTGCTCATGCCGGACCGCTTTGCCAACGGCGACCCGAAAAACGACGTGGTAAAAGGCACCCGCGTAAGCCGCATTGCCCGCGACTCGATGTACGCCCGGCACGGCGGCGACCTGAAAGGCGTGGAGCAGCACTTCGACTACCTCAAGGAGCTGGGCGTCACGGCCATCTGGCCCACGCCGGTGGTGGAAAACGACATGCCCAAAGCCAGCTACCACGGCTACGCCCTGACGGATTACTACGCCGTAGACCGGCGCTACGGCTCCAACGAAGACTACGTGCGCTTCGTGCAGCGGGCCCACCAAAGCGGGCTGAAGGTGATTCACGACGTGGTGCTCAACCACATGGGCAGCAAGAACTACCTGTTTTTGGAGCAGCCCGCCGCCGACTGGTTTCACCAGTGGCCGAGCTTTACGCGCAGCAACTTCCGCGACGCGGCCTTCAACGACCCCTACGCTTCGGACGCGGACCGCAAGCTCTACGGGGAAGGCTGGTTTGACACGACCATGCCCGACTTGAACCAGAGCAATCCGCTGGTGGCTACTTATGTCATCCAAAACTTTATCTGGTGGGTAGAATACACCGGCCTGGACGGCTACCGCATCGACACCTACCCGTACTCAGACCGCAACTTCCTGATGCAGTGGGGCGAGGCCGTGCTCAATGAGTTTCCCCAGCTGGGCATGTTCGGCGAAACCTGGGTGCAGGGCAACGGGCAGCAGGCCTTCTTCGCCCGCAACATCCTGCCGCCCGTCAACGGATTTAAGTCGAACCTGCCCGGTGTGACTGACTTCCAGAGCTATTACGCCATCAACGAGGCCCTGACCAAGGACGCAGGCTGGACCGACGGTATTGCCAAGCTCTACTACGCCCTACAGGGCGACTGGATGTACGAGGACCCGATGCGCAACGTGGTGTTCCTGGACAACCACGACTTGAGCCGCTTCTACTCGGTTGTGGGCGAAGACTTTGCCAAGTACAAGATGGGCTTGGCCTGGCTGCTGACTACGCGCGGCATCCCGCAGCTCTACTACGGCACCGAGGTGCTGATGAAAAACTTCAGCAACCCCGACGGGCTGGTGCGCGAGGACTTTCCCGGCGGCTGGCCCGGCGACAAAAAGAACTACTTCACCGCCGCGGGCCGCACCGGGCAGGCCGGCGAGGCCTTTACCTACGTGAGTAAGCTGGCCAACTACCGCAAAACCCACCCGGCCCTGCACTCGGGCAAGCTCACCCAGTTTATCCCCCAAGACGGCATCTACACTTACTTCCGTCACTCCGACGCGGGCACAGTGATGGTGCTGATGAACTCCAACAAAGACGAGAAGGCTGTGGAGTTGAGCCGGTTTGCCGAGCGTCTCAACGGGTTTTCGTCGGGCACGGAAGTAACCTCGGGCGCTACGCTTTCTGATCTGAAGTTGGCCCGGATACCGGGGCGCACGGCCTGGGTCGTGGAGTTGAAAAAGTAGAAAGACGGAACACGTTGCCGCTTTTCCGCGTCCAATTTTGTAGACTATACTTTCTAAACTTCATCAGCACCCTCTAGCTCTGTCACTTATGAACGACCTCACCGATAAAGTCGCCATTGTTACCGGAGCCTCGCGGGGCATCGGGCGGGCCGTGTCCCTGCTGCTGGCCATGCAGGGCGCCAACGTGGTATCCGTAGCCCGCTCGACGGAAGAGCTGGAGGAGCTAACCCACAAAACCAACGGCCTGGCCATTCCCGCCGACGTTTCCGACGAAGCCGATGTACAGAACGTAGTCGACGAAGCCATCCGCCACTACGGCAAGGTTGATATTCTGGTCTGCAATGCTGGGGTGGGCTCGTTTAATCTCCTGGAAAACAACGCTGCCGATGAGTGGGACCGGATATTCGACGTGAACGTGAAGGGCACCTTCCTGTTCTGCAAGTTCCTGGTGCCCCACTTCAAGGACCGCAAGGCCGGCCACATCGTGGGCATCACCTCCGACGTGGCCCGGCGCACCTTCGAGCACGGCACGGTGTACGGGGCCAGCAAGTTTGCCCAGGATGCTCTGCTCGGCTCCTTGCGGAAGGAAGTGCGGCCTCACGGCATCAAGGTCAGCACAATCTATCCGGGCCTGGTTGATACCTACTTCAACGAATCCAAGCCCGGCAGCCCCGACTCGGAGAAAACCCACCTTAAGCCCGCCGACATTGCCCAGGCCGTGCGCTACATCCTCGAAGCCCCACCCCATGTCGTCATCGATGAGCTCATGATTCACCCGCTGACGCAGGAGTGGTGAAATAGTGAGGTGGTGAGATGGTGAGTCGATGTTCGATAGGCGCAGTTCCGCGCTAATCGAACGATAAACTCACCTTTTCACTATCTCACCATCTCACTGTTTGCCTATCTTCCCCCGTACTATGAAAAAACTGCTAGTACCCGCCGTGGCCGCCAGTTTGGCTTTGGCTTCTTTCGCTGTTCCACTTCCGAGTTCAATTTCTTCCGTGTCCGAGCCTACGACTTTTGCCGACCCGAACACCACCGACGAGGTGCCCCAGGACCATAAGCTGGTGATTTACCAGGTGATGACCCGGCTGTTTGGCAACAAGACCACCCTGAATAAGCCCTACGGCACCAACGCCGAAAACGGCGTGGGCAAGTTCAACGACATCAACGACCTGGCCCTGCAGGCCATTAAAAAGATGGGCGTGAGCCACGTCTGGTACACCGGGGTACTGGAACACGCCACGATGAGCGACTTCAGCAAGGCTGGCGGCCCCGGCCCCGATGATGCCGATGTGGTGAAGGGCCGGGCCGGCTCGCCCTACGCCATCAAGGACTACTACGACATTGCCCCCGACCTGGCCGTGGACGTGAAAACCCGCAAGCAGGAGTTTGAGGCCCTGGTGAAGCGTACCCACGCCAACGGCCTGAAAGTTATTATCGACTTCATTCCCAACCACGTAGCCCGCAGCTATAAGTCGAATGCCAAGCCCGCGGGCGTGGTGGATTTGGGCGAGAAGGACGATTTGACCAAGGCCTTTGCCCCCAACAACAACTTCTACTACCTGCCCGGCAAAAGCTTAATCGTACCCAAAGCCGGCAACCCGCTGGGCGCTGCTTTGGGCCCTAAGGAAGACGGCAAGTTCACGGAAACGCCCGCCAAGGCCAGCGGCAACGACGTGTTTTCGGAAGCGCCCAAGGTGGACGACTGGTACGAAACGGTGAAACTCAACTACGGGGTAGATTACCAGAACGGCCGCAAAACCTACTTCGAGCCCATGCCCGACACTTGGCTCAAGATGCGCGACATCCTAGTGTATTGGGCCCAGAAAGACGTGGATGGCTTCCGCTGCGACATGGCCGAAATGGTGCCCATCGAGTTCTGGGCCTGGGTGATTCCCGAAGTGAAAAAGGTGAAGCCCGGCATCATCTTCATGGGCGAAGCTTACAACCCCAAGGAGTACCGCAACTACCTGGAGAAGGGCAAGTTCGACTACCTCTACGATAAGGTAGGCCTCTACGACGGCCTGCGCCGCCTGATGACTGGCGGCGGCAATACCGAGGATATTACCAAGGTGTGGAGCGAGGAAAGCCGGGGCTTTGGCTCCCGCATGCTGCGCTTTTTGGAAAACCACGACGAACAGCGCATTGCCTCCAAGGAGTTTGCCGGCGACCCGCGCACCGCTATTCCGGCCATGACGGTTTCGGCCACGTTGGGCTCGGGTCCGGTGATGGTGTACTTCGGGCAGGAAGTAGGGGAGCCCGCCAACGGCTCGGAAGGCTTTAGCGGCGCTGATGGCCGCACCACCATTTTCGACTATTGGGGGGTGCCTGAGCACCAGAAGTGGATGAATGGCGGCAAGTTTGACGGCGGCAAGCTCGATGGGGTACAAAAGCAGCTGCGTGACTTCTACTCCCGCCTGCTCAACCTGACCAGCACCAGCGACGCCATCCGCCGGGGCCGGTTCTACGAGCTCCAGGACGCCAACAACCTGGGCAAGAACTACGACCAGCGCCGCGTGTACAGCTACCTGCGCTACACCGACAAGCAGAAGCTGCTCATCATCGCCAACTTCAGCAAGGACGTGACCCTGACGCCCAAAATCGAGATTCCCAAGTCGGCCATGCAGGCCATGGGCCTCGACCCAACCAAGTTCTATACCTACACCGACCTGCTCAACAACGCCCCGGCCACCGAAAACCTGACTCTCACGCTAACTCCGCTGAGCGCCTACGTTTTCGAAATCAAGCCGAAGCAGTAAAGCGTGGGGTTGAGTGCCTGGTGCCTGGTGTTTAGGATTTAGTTTCCAGACACCACCAACCAAGCATCAGGCACTCAACTCCGGGCATAAGCACTAACCTCCTAAAATTCCCCCATACATGGCAACCAGCGTCGCGGCCTCGTCCGGTACGGACACCCGCCCCAAACCCCGCCTGAGCTTCTGGCAGATCTGGAACATGAGCTTCGGCTTTCTGGGCATTCAGTTCGGCTTCGAGCTGCAAAACTCCAACGTGAGCCGCATCTTCGAAACGCTAGGCGCCAACAAGGACGACATTCCGATTCTCTGGATTGCGGCCCCCCTCACCGGCCTGCTCGTGCAGCCCATCATCGGCTACTTCTCCGACCGGACCTGGCACCCGTTCTGGGGCCGGCGCCGCCCGTACTTTGCCATTGGGGCAGTGCTGGCCACCCTGGCGCTGTTTCTGATGCCCAACTCCTCGGCGCTATGGATGGCCGGCGGCATGCTCTGGATTCTGGACGCCAGCATCAACATCAGCATGGAACCCTTCCGGGCTTTCGTAGGGGATAAGCTGCCCAGTGAGCAGCGC
This sequence comes from Hymenobacter cellulosivorans, assembly GCF_022919135.1. Classification (NCBI taxonomy): domain Bacteria; kingdom Pseudomonadati; phylum Bacteroidota; class Cytophagia; order Cytophagales; family Hymenobacteraceae; genus Hymenobacter; species Hymenobacter cellulosivorans. The sequence continues at coordinate 1,167,513 of NZ_CP095049.1, forward strand.
ACCAGCGGGTTTGCCATGCAGAGCTTCTTTATCGGGGTGGGCTCGGTCATTGCCGCGGCCCTGCCCTGGATATTCAATAACTGGTTTCATTTAAGCAATACCGCTCCCAGCGGCGAGATTCCACCGTCGGTGAAGTGGGCCTTCTACGCCGGCGGCGTGGCCTTCATCTTGGCCGTGATGTACACCGTGTTTACCTCCACCGAAACTCCGCCGGCCGATATGGAAGAGTTCCGGCGGGAAAACGCGCAAGTGGGCATTCTGGATGGCATCAAGGAGTCGTTTATGGGCATTTTCCACATGCCCACGGCCATGCGCCAACTGGCCATCGTGCAGTTTTTCACCTGGTTTGCCTTGTTCTCGATGTGGATTTATTCCACCAACGCCGTGACCAGCAACATCTACGACATGAAGGTGGATAGTGCCCTCTACGGCCGCATCAGCAGCTTCATCGGTGCCGAAGCCGCCCGGGCCACCGACGACAAGTCGAAGAAAGAGCTGGGTGCCCTGCAAGCTGACCTCAAGGAAATAGACCAGTTTCAGGCCAGCCAAACCGACAAGATTCTTACCATCAACCTGGCCAACTACTACGTGAGCCACGCCCAGCCTAGCGAAGCCGACCAGGCCGAGCTGAAGCGGGTGCAAAAGCAATACAACGACGGGGCCGACTGGCTGAGCCTGGCTTCATCGGTGCGCAACGGTGTGGCGGCCATCTTCGCCTTCATCATCCCGCTCATTGCGGCCCGTACCAGCCGCCGCCGCACCCACATGCTGTGTCTGCTCATCGGGGGCCTGGGTTTGCTCTCGCTGAAATTTATCGACAACCCCAACCTGATTATGGTGTCGATGGCCATGGTGGGCGTGGCCTGGGCCAGCATTCTGAGCATGCCCTACGCCATCCTGGCCGGCTCGTTGCCAGCTAACCGGATGGGCTACTACATGGGCGTATTCAACTTCTTTATCGTGATTCCCCAGATTGTAGCGGCCACTATCCTGGGCTGGGCCACCATGCACTTATTCCAAGGCAACACACTGAATACCATTGCCCTGGGCGGCGTCTCGATGATTGTGGCCGGGGTGTTTACGCTCTGGGTCAAAGACAACGACGACGTGCACCCCAGCGTCCATGTGGAAAACTCGCCGGGCTACGACACGCCTACCGCCACTGTGCCCCGCACATAAGCCGCTTCTTTCATTACTAGGTACGACAAAGCCTCTTCTGGAAATAGGAGAGGCTTTTTAGTTGCCCGTTGTGTGTTCTTAGCCCTGCTCAGGATGACAGACGCCAAACCATACACAACGAGCAACGAGCTCAACTACGTAGTTACCCAACTCGATTCAGCACTTTTCCCGGCAACGCAGACCCGGCGGCACACCGTATCTACTTCGTTCTATCTGTGCGGGCCCTGCCGACTCAAGGCCCCGTAAGCTTACTTTCTACCGGCTGCCGTATGCTCTTTATTACTGTATTCTTCAGTGCTTTCTTCGGCATTTTCGCCCTGATTTTACTGCTTCTGGTGTGGCCCCGGCCGGCCTTGCCCAAGCTGACGGCTAGGCCCAAAGTCAGCATTCTAATTGCAGCCCGCAACGAGGAAGCCAATATCGAGCGGTGCCTGCGGGCGTTGGCGGCTCTTAATTATCCGGTCGAGCAGCTCGAAATCCTCATCGGCGACGACGCCTCCACCGACGACACGATGGGCGTAGTGCAGCGCTTCATTGCCGATAAGCCTCAGTTCCGGCTGCTGCCCATTCGGCAGAAGCTGGGCACGGCCCAGGGCAAAAGCAACGTGCTGGCCCACCTCTGCAACGCGGCCACCGCCGACACCTTCCTCATCACCGACGCCGACATGTCCCTGGCCCCCGACTGGGTCCAGACCATGCTGGCAGCCGCGCCCGAAGGCGTGGGCGTTGTGACGGGTATCACGACGGCTTCGGGCAGCATCTTCGGCCGCTTGCAGGGCCTCGACTGGCTTTTCGGCCTCAACCTGATTCGTCTGCTCACCGACTTGGGGCTACCCATTACGGCCGTCGGCAACAACATGCTCGTCACGCGGGCGGCTTACGAATCCATTGGTGGCTACGAGGCCCTGGCCTTCAGCATCACAGAGGACTTGCAGCTCTTCGACCAGATTGTGCGGCAGGGCTGGGGCTACCGCAACATTATTACGCCCCAGGCCCTGGGCATTTCGGTGCCCCAACCCACGGTGATGCATTTGCTGCGGCAGCGCAAACGCTGGATGAAAGGAGCCGTGCGCCTGCCCTGGCAGCTGGGCTTGCTCTTCAGCTCCTACGGCTTCTTTTACACGGTGCTGGGCTGGCCCGGCCTGCTGCCCCTGAAGCTGATTATAGTGCTGTACACGGCCAAAGTAGCCTTCCAGACGCTCTTCTTACTGATTACCCTCCGCCAGGCTGGCCACCGCGAGTCGCTGGGCGTGCTAGTGCTCTACGAGTGGTACTTGCTACTGATGTCGCTGGCAGTGCTGGGCTATACCGTGTGGCCCGGCGCTATCCTGTGGAAGGAACGGCGCTACCGGTGGGCTGAGGGCTAGAGACTGAAAGGCAGCCTTAGCGCGCCTCCGGCAAAGGCACGCCCAGCCATTGGTAGGCGCTTTGCTCCTCGATAAACGTGCGAAATACGGTTTCCTGGGCGCTAAGCCGGCTCTCAATCAGGGCCTGCTGATAGGGCGTAACCAGGTACGCCATCCGAAACTCCAGACCGGGCAGGGCCCGGTGCAGCGCGGCCCGGAAGTCGGTGAGAACCCAGGCGAAGTCCTCGGCTTCGGCCAAGCCGCGGATGCGCAGGTCTATCAGCCAGTGGGTGGCTTGGTGGGGATGGGCAAAAGCGAGAGCTGCCTGGTAGCCCGCCCGGTGCTCGGCAGGCGTCACGACCCGGTCCCAGCGCATAAACAATACGCGCAAATCGGAACGGTAAGACAGACGCAGGAAGTCGAGCTCAGCAGCGGGTACGGGCACGGGAAGACAATCAAGGATCAGGTCAGAAGCCGCTATGGCTTGACTCTTGGCACCTAAACCACGAACCGGGCCCTTAATGTTTTCAAAAGCAACCCCGCGGCGGACATGGCCTTACCTACATCTTACAAAAAGCCAGGAGTTCAGGAAAAGGAGTCATTGAAGTTACCCGATGCGTCGAAGCGGGAAATCTGGCCTGGCAGCTAGCTGGCTGGCCGACGGCTAGCAGCCCCGTGCACGCTCAGGTATGTGCAGGAAAGATGTTCACGGCAAAGTGGAATTGAAGGGATTGGGTTAAGCAGTCCGGGACTTCCGCTTATCGCGGTGTACAAGGTAAGTGATGAGTAAAAGCGAGAAATAAGGCAACGCGAAGCCGATGCCAAACCAGCGCCAAAAGGAGCGTCCGTTTCCGTAAGCCATATAGCCCGTAACCATGGGCATGAACAGGATGGGGGTCAGCAGGACAATGACAAATTCCATAGGGTGAAGAGTGATTATTGCGCCCCTGCTGGGGTGGCTTGGGTCAAGAAACAATTGGACTGAACCGACACTAGCACACAGTGCAGCTGCTCGTTGAGTTTGGCCAGCGTCGCATGCTCACCCAACCAAAGCAGCAAGGCGGCCCTTTTCTTTTTCTTATCCATGTGATTTAACTACTTGGTTAATGAGCGGGCAAAAAAATATCAGGCTCGAATGGCCCGGATAACAAATTCGGCCACTTCAGTTCGACGGTGTGCCATCTCGCGTTTGAAGTCCTCGTCGCTTAGCCCCAACCCTACCTGAATAATGGGCTTGCCCAGGAAAGGAAAGATGACCAGTGACATGACGTTCATGAACAATTGCGCGGGGCTGATGGGGTGAATGCGTCCCTGCGCCACGGCTTCTTCCACCTGGCGGCGGAACTTGTCGAGGTGGGTGCGCTCCTTCTCCACCACAGTCCGGAAGAAAAACTGCGGGTTGCGGTTCACTTCGTTCACGATGAATAGTGGCAGGAAGCTGTTGCGACTCACGAAGGTGAGGTAGGTATCTACCACGAGCCGGATTTTGTCAAACAACTCCATGTCGGTGTCCAGTACAGCCATCACGCGCGGCAGTATCACACCGATGGCCCGCTCAATAATGAGCGCCGAGAGCTTCTCCTTACTGCGGAAGTAATAGTGCAGCAGGGCTTTGTTGATGCCGGCGCGGTCGGCAATTTCCTGCATGCGCGCCCCGGCCAAGCCCTTTTCCAGAAACACTGCTTGCGCAGCTTCCAAAATCAGTTCTTCAGTGGAGCGTTTTTGCAGGTCCATTCTACAGACGGTTTAACTACTTGGTTAAATTTATACAAAGGTGCATTAAAGTTTACTACGACCAGCTATTCCGCCAAAGTTTCCTAACACCCACCCAAGGGTTTAAGGGAATGTGAACTCGAAGTAAGTACCAGGAGAGCTGTCTGGATTATACTCCGGGCCACGTCGACGGGGTTAGCGACAAAGGAGGCAGACGACACACCCAGGCTGTGCCGCATCAAGGGCTGAATCATCTTGGAGCTCAGCCGATATGCATCTACACCCAAGAAGGAAGTTTGGGCTTCCTGGAGGACGTGGTTTGGTCGTACAGAGGTAAACCGCTCCGGCAACGCGCACGTTTGGTGAAGGCTTCTTCTAGTGGGGTGTCACCAACAACAATATGAAAAAGCGTTTCAGCCATAAGCCGAAACGCTTTTTCTATTTGGGAAGGGACAAGCGGGTTAGCAGGGATTTTTGAGGTTAGCCTAAGGAGCGGCTTCCCGCGGACTTTACCTCCCTGCCAGGCTTTTGTCGCGAAGGGCCTTGAACTCGGAGCCGGACTTCCACTGCGGGAAGGTCGTTTCGCCGGCCAGCTTGCGGCCTACGCTGTAAAGCAGGCGGGCATCCCACTCCATACCGCGGTAGTCGGCCTGGGCATTGTACTCGTCGGAGGGCTGGTGGTAGTGCTGGGCCTCAAACTCCTCGCTCATCTTCTTGGCGTAGGCCTTGCCCTTGATCCAGCTGTCGGCGGTGCCGCTGGCGTAGAGCGAGGGCACACCCACGTGGGCAAAGGCGAAGTGGTCGGAGCGGAAGAAGTAGCCCTTGTCGGCATTCTGGTCGGGCTGAATGTAGCGGCCCTGCTCCTGGGCGGCAGCGCGGGCGTACTCGTCCAGCTCCGACTGTCCGTAACCGATAACCGTCAAATCCCGCATCGGGCCCATGTTGGGCAGGTCGTCCATGTTGAGGTCGGCTACGGTTTTCTTCACCGGAAACAGCGGGTGGTTGGCATAGTACATCGAGCCCAGCAAACCCTGCTCTTCGCCCGTGACGGCCAAGAACACGATGCTGCGGCCGGGCTTTTCCTTGGCTTGCTGGAAGGCGTTGGCAATGGCCAGCAAGGCCGCGCAGCCGCTGGCGTTATCGGCCGCCCCGTTGTAGATAGAGTCGCCGGCCACGGGCGCCCCGATGCCGAGGTGGTCCCAGTGGGCCGAGTAGATGATGTACTCGTCGGGGCGGGCAGTACCGGGCAGCACGGCCACCACGTTCTTGGATTCCTGGCGGCGCAGCTTGTTGCGGATGCTGGTGCTGACCTGCAGGTTGAGCGGCCGGGCCTTGAAGCCTTTCTGGTTAGCGGCAGCATACGCCTCGTCATACTCCTGACCAGCTGCCTGGAACAGCTTTTTGGCCGCATCCAGGGTTATCCAGCCCTCGATGGTACACTTGCTGGCGCCTTTGTCGGCGGTCTGGTTGCGGAGCTTGGCGCCCGAGTAGCTGCTTTGCACCACGCTCCAGGGGTAGGCAGCGGGCTTGGTGTCGTGGATGATGAGCAGACCGGCCGCGCCCTGACGGGCGGCTTCCTCGTATTTATACATCCAGCGGCCGTAGTAGGTCATGGCTTTGCCCTTAAACAGAGTAGTGTCGTTGCCGGCATTGCCGGGGTCATTGACGAGCACCACCACGGTTTTGCCCTTCACGTCGAGGCCGGCGTAGTCGTTCCAGCCGTACTCGGGGGCCACCACGCCGTAGCCGGCAAATACCAGTGGGGAGTTGGTCAGGGCTACTTGCTCCTTTTCCTGCTCGGTAAAGGCCATGTAGTCGGTTTTGTAGTTCAGCGCAAAGGGCTGCTTACCGCCGCTGATCTGCATGGTGGGCGCGGGCGTACCGGTAATTTCCACCAGGGGCACTTTCTGGAAGTAGCTGCCATCGGGACCCGGCTTCAGACCCAGTTTCTTGAACTCGTCGGCCAGGTAGGCCGTGGTTTTTTGCTCGCCCACCGTGAACGGCTTGCGGCCCTGGTACTCATCCGAAGCCAGCACCTTGATGTGGCTGCCAATCAGCCGGGCCGTAATTCCGTCGTTGGGCGAAGCGGGTACCACAGTGTCGGCCGCAGCCGTGGTGCTGGCCGAGGGCTGTCCGGCGGAGGTAGAATCGGAGCTGCGGCTCTGGCAGGCGGGCAGGCTGCCCAACGCCAGGGCACCGCCAACGAGGAGGAAAGTAGGGGAGAAGCGCATGAAGAAAGAGGAAGTAGTGTGGTTGGTTTGGTGGGCTGAAGATGCCGAAAAACCCGCATAGCATGTGCATGCATAATTGGCCGGTCGACCATCCCACTTGGAGTGCAGAGAGGCCGACAGGACGGGCAATTCCCCGAAACGAACTTCCCCCGCCTGCTTTCCCGTTTAGGGAGCACACCACGGCGCAACATGCGGCGTTGCGGGAATGTCTTTGAACCGCTTACCTTCCCGCCTTCTTCCAGTATTTCCTTTCTATGCGTAAAAACCCTTTTCTCCTGCTGAGCCTCGGCGCCTTCCTAGCCACGGCTCCGGTTACTGCCCAGCAGAAAAAGCCGGCGGCCGCGCCGGCTGCTACCACGGCCGCCGGCACCCGCCTCATCGAAAAAGTAACCCGCAAGCCCGGCGAGCTGGTTATTCCCTACGAAAAGTACCTGCTGCCCAACGGCCTGACGCTCATCGTGACCGAAGACCACTCCGACCCGCTGGTGCACGTAGACGTGACCTACCACGTGGGCTCGGCCCGGGAACAGATTGGGAAGTCGGGCTTTGCCCACTTCTTTGAGCACATGATGTTTGAGGGCTCCGACCACGCGCCCCAGGGCACATTCGACAAGGTCATTATCGGAGCCGGTGGTACCAATAACGGCAGCACCAACCGGGACCGGACCAACTACTACGAAACCATTCCGAGCAACCAGCTGGAGCGGGCCCTGTGGCTGGAAGCCGACCGCATGGGCTTCCTGCTCGATGCCGTGACGCAGAAGCGCTTCGAGGTGCAGCGGGCCACGGTGAAAAACGAGCGGGGCCAGAACTACGATAACCGCCCCTACGGCCTGGTGAGCGAGTACGTCGCCAAAACCCTCTACCCCTACGGCCACCCTTACAGCTGGCTGACTATCGGTTACCTCGAAGATCTGGACCGCTCCGACGTGAACGACCTGAAGCAGTTTTTTCTGCGCTGGTATGGTCCTAACAACGCTACCCTGACCGTGGGCGGCGACGTGAAGCCGGCTGAAGTGGTAGCCATGGCCGAGAAGTACTTCGGCAGCATCAACCGCGGGCCAGCCGTGCAGAACATGAAGCTGCCCGAGCCCAAGCTCACCCAGGACCGCTACGTAAGCTACCAGGACAACGTGCGTTTCCCGCTGGTGCAGATGGTGTTCCCGACGGTGCCCCAGAACCATCCCGACGAAACCGCCCTGGACGCCCTGGCCGAAATCATTGGGGGTGGTAAAAACTCCTTGCTCTACAAAAACCTGATTAAAAGCCAGAAAGCCGTAACGGCGGTAGCCTACCATCCTACGGCCGAGCTGGGCGGCGAATTCACGCTGGCCGCCCGGGCCTTCCCCGGCAAGGGCCTCGACAGCCTCGAATACCAGCTGCGCCAGACGCTGACCGAGTTTGAGAAGCGCGGGGTGAAAGACGAGGACTTGCAGCGCTTCAAAGCCAGCCGGGAAGCCGACCTGGTGAGCAGCCTGAGCAGCGTGAGCGGCAAGGTGAGTCGCTTGGCGGCTAACCAGACCTTTACCGGCAACCCCAACTACCTGACCGTAGAATTGCAGCGCCTGCGGGCCCTGACCAAGGCCGACGTGCAGCGCGTGTATGGCCAGTACGTGAAGGGCAAAAAGGCCGTGGTGCTCAGCGTACTGCCCAAAGCCGCCCCAGCTTCTCCGGCCCGGCCCGACAACTTCACCGTCAGCAAGGAAGGCTACAAAGCCCCAGCCGACGAGTATAAGGGCCTGACTTACGTGAAAGCCAAGGACACCTTTGACCGCGGCAAAATGCCCGGCGCGGGTGCCAACCCCGTGGTGAAAGTACCGGCCCTCTGGCAGCAGCAGTTCCAGAACGGCCTGCGCGTCATGGGCAGCCGCAACACCGAAGTGCCCACCGTGAACATGCTGCTCACCATTCGGGGTGGGCACCGCCTGGAACAGGCCAACCCCGGTAAGGCCGGCCTGGCGGCTCTCACGGCTACCATGCTCAACGAAGGCAGCCAGAAGTACACCGGCGAGCAACTGGCCGACGCTCTGGACCGCCTCGGCAGCTCTATTACCGTGAGTCCCGGCACCGACAACACCACCGTGAGCGTGCAGAGCCTGACCAAGAACCTGCCCGCTACCCTGGCCCTGCTGGAGGAAGTGCTGCTGCGCCCCCGCTTCGATGCCGCCGACTTTGCCCGCGTCAAGAAGCAGGCCCTGGAAGCTATTGCCAACCAGAGCACCCAGCCCACCGTCATTGCCGACAAAACCTACAACGCCCTGCTCTACGGGTCCGGCGACATCATGAGTGTGCCCGTGAGCGGCACCACCAGCACGATGCAGAGCATCACGCTCGACGACGTGAAGCAGTTCTATCAGCAGTACTACGGCCCCGATTTGTCGCACCTGGTTATCGTCGGCGACGTGGAGCAGAAGGACGTGGTAAGCAAGCTGGGCTTTTTGCAGAACTGGAACCGCAAAGGCGTAACCCTTCCCGCGGGCAACCCCAGCCAGCAGCCCGACAAAACCCGCATCTACTTCGTTAATAAGCCCGACGCGGCCCAATCCGAAATCCGCATCGGCTACCTGGCTTTGCCCTACGATGCCACCGGGGAATATTACCGGGCATATCTGGCCAATTACCTGCTGGGCGGCTCTTTTGCCAGCCGCATCAACCACAACCTGCGCGAGGAGAAGGGCTATACCTACGGGGCTTACTCCGGCTTCCGGGGCACGCGCTACGTAGGCCCCTTCACCGCTCAGGCCGGCGTGCGGGCCGATGCCACCACGGCTTCCCTGACCGAATTTGGGAAGGAAATCAAAGGCTTCACTACCGGCATCAACGACGACGAGCTGCAACTGCTCAAAACCTCGGTGGGCCAGAGCGACGCGCTGAAGTACGAAACCGGCCAGCAGAAAGCCGCTTTCCTGGCCCGTCTGCTCGAATATGACCTCACGCCCGACTTCGTGCAGCAGCAGAACGCCATCCTGCAAAACCTGAAGAAGGAAGACGTGCAGGCCACGGCTCAGAAATATCTGCCCGTCGATAAGATGTACATTGTGGTAGTTGGCGACCGGAACAAGGTGTTCCCCGACATTACCACGCTGGGCTACGAAATTGTGGAAATGGACGCCGAGGGCAACCGCCTCACCAAGGCCGTGCCAGCTGCCAGCACTGTTACGGCCGCGCCTGCCACTTCCGCCTCCGACAGCAAAGCCGTGAAAAAGGCCAAGTCCAAGACCAAGGACGAGGACGGGCGCAAAGCCAAGCGCAAGCTCAAAAAGGATGAGGACGGCACCAAGGTGAAGGAGAAAGCCGAGTAGGTGCTTTTTCCGTTTGTTACCAAAGCCCGGCTCCGGAGTGGAACCGGGCTTTTTTTGTGTGGCGACTCATTGCCTGGGCCTTTGCACTACGGCGGAACAATTTACCCCTGGGCTGTTGTCGTTTAGGTGGGCGGGGCTGCGTGCAGCCTCCGCAGCTATATTGCGTATCTTTCCGAAGAGCCTGCCCTAGGCTCTTTTTAGTGTACTGGAAAAAGATCTGTGCCTGTAACGACTACGAACGCGCCGGCCCTGGAGCAGGTTCTGGCGCAACTGGATGCCTTTAAGCGGAAGTTCTACCTCAACCTACTGGTGCGCGGCGCCCTGGTGGCGGGGGGACTCTTGCTCACGCTGTTTCTGGTGTTCAACACCCTGGAGTACTTTCTCTACCTGCCTACCTGGGTGCGGGGCGGCCTGCTATTCGGCTTTCTGGCCCTGACGGTGTACGCCTTCGTGCGCTGGATCTGGCAGCCCCTGGCCGCCCTGACCAACCTGCGCCGCTTGCTCAGCGACGAACAGGCCGCCCAGCGCGTGGGGGAGCTGTTCCCGCAAGTCCAAGACAAACTGCTCAACGCCCTGCAACTGCAAGGGCAGGCCCGGGAAAATGAGCTGATTGCAGCCAGCCTGGAGCAGCGCGCCGGCCAGCTCACCGGCCTGGAGTTCAGCCAGGGTATCAATATTAAGAACCAGTCCCGGCCGCTGTGGAAGTACGTGGCCGTGCCGGCCGGCATCATGCTGCTGTTGCTGCTGGTGTACCCGGCCCTCTTCGTGCAGGGCACCGACCGTATTTTCCACTTCGACCGCGCCTACTCCCCACCCGCGCCGTTCACGTTTATTGTCGAAAACAAGGACCTGAAGGCTTTCAAGGGTGAAAACTATGAGTTGGCCGTGACGGTGGAAGGCGAGGCCCTGCCCAACGAAATCAACATCGTGTACGGGGGCCGGGAGCGGCGCCTGACAAAGGCCATCGGCAACCGCTACACCTACGAGTTTAAGCAGCTGCAGCGCGACGTAGAGTTTCAGCTTTCGGCCGCCGGCTTCACCTCCGACGATTACGATCTGCTGGTGCGGGAGCGGCCCAACCTGCGCGACTTTGCCGTGCACGTCACCTACCCGACCTATATTGGCAAGCCCGCCGAAACCATCCGTAACACCGGCAACCTGACCGTGCCCGAGGGCAGCACCGTGCGCTGGGAGTTCAGCACCGCCGCCACCGACGAACTACAACTGCTTTTCACCAACCCCCAGGAAACGGTAACAGCTACCGAGTCGGGCGAGGGGTTTGAAACCTCGCGCCGCATCCTGAAAAGCCAGGAATACGCCGTGCGCCTGCGCAACGCGGCCAGCCTGAACCGGGACCCAATTCAGTACCAGATTACCGCCATCCCCGACCTGGTGCCCGAAATTACGAGTGAGAGCTTTGCCGACACGACGTCCCTGCGCTATCTGGCCCTGGGCGGCGCAGTGCGCGACGACTACGGCCTGAGCCGCCTGCAACTTCACTACCGCGTGACTTCCAAAGCCCGGCCCAACGGCGAGTACAAGGCCCGCGCTATTGCTTTGCAAAGCGGCCCGAGCCAGAGCTACGCCTACCAGTGGGACTTGGCTCCGCTCAACCTCAAGCCCGGCGACCGGGTGGAATACTTCCTGCAGGTTTGGGACAACGATGGCGTACACGGCCCCAAGTCGGCCCGGACGCGGGCGGCCGAGTTTAAGCTGCCTTCTACTAAAGAGCTGCGGGAGCAGATGAACGCCCAGTCGCAGTCGGTGCAGAACCAGCTGAGCCAGGCCGCCGAGAAATCTAAGAAGCTGGAGCGGGAAATGGCCAAGACCGAGGACAAGCTCAAGACCAAGCGCAACCTCAACTTCCAGGACAAAAAGCAGCTCCAGGACATGCTCCAGCAGAAAGAGCAGATGGACCAGCAGCTGGCCGACATGAAGAAGATGTTCGAGGAGCTGACACAGAAGCAGGACCAGATGGACCCCAAGAGCGAGGAGCTGCGCGAGAAAGCCGAGGAGCTTAAGAAGCTGATGGACTCCTTGCTCGACCCCGAAACCAAGAAGCTCTACGACCAGCTCAAGAAGCTGCTGGAAGAGCAAAAGACGCCCGACGCCCAGCTGCAAAAGATGTTGCAGCAGCTCGAAAACAAAGAAAACACCCTGCAGAAAGAGCTGGAGCGGGCCCTGGAAATGTTCAAGCAGCTGCAGTTTGAGCAGAAGATGGAGCAGGCCACCGAGAAGTTGGAAGAACTAGCTAAAGAACAGGAAAAGCTGGCCGAGCAAACCGAGAAAAACGATAAAGACAACCAGCAGAAGGGCGACTCCAAGCAGGACCAGCAGCAGAAACAGGAGCAGCTCAAGAAAGAGCAGGCCGAGAAGCAGCAGGAGTTTCAGGATGTGAAAAAGGAGCTGGACGAGCTCAAGAAGATGGACGAGCAGCTCGACAACCAGAACGGCGCCGACGACATGAAGCAGGACCAGCAGGACGTAGACCAGCAGCAGCAGGACAGCCAGGAGCAGCTCAGCAAAAACCAGAACAAGAAAGCCAGCCAGAGCCAGAAGCAAGCCGCTCAGAAGATGCAGCAGATGGCTCAGAAGATGAAGCAGCAGATGGAAGAAGAGGAAGGCGAGCAGCAACAGCAGAATATCGACGACCTGCGCGACATCCTCGACAACCTCATCACGCTCAGCTTCGACCAGGAAAATCTGATGAAGCAGTTCCGCTCGGTCGACCAGACTGACCCGCGCTTCGTGCAGCTGGGCCAGAACCAGCGCAAGCTCAAGGACGACGCGGCCATCATCCAGGACTCCCTATATGCCTTGGCCAAGAAGGTATTCCAGATCAAGTCGTTTGTGACCCGGGAAGTAGGGGAGATGAATGGACAGATGGACGAGTCGTTAAACCAGATCCGGCAGCGCAACGTGGGCCGGGCTACCAACAGCCAGCAGCTGGCCATGACCAGCATGAACAACCTGGCGTTGATGCTCAACGACGCCCTGCAGCAGATGCAGCAGGAGCAGCGCGAAGGCCAGCAAAGCCAGCAGAGCGGGGGCAAACCCGGCGGCAAAAAGAAGAAAAAAGGCAGCTCGGCTGGCGAGGGTCAGCTGGGCAAGATGCAGCAGCAGCTCAATCAGCAGATTCAGCAGTTGCAGCAAAGTGGCAAAACTGGTCGGGCGTTGTCAGAAGATTTAGCTAAACTCGCCGCTCAACAGCAAATGCTCCGTCAGGCCTTGAAAGAACTCGATAAGCTCCAGCAAGGCAGCAAGGAAGGCAAAGGCCAGAACGGCGCCGGCGGCACCGGCGACGTGAAGAAATTAATGGAACAAACCGAAACCGACCTCGTAAACAAGCGGCTAACGGAGCAAACCATTTTGCGTCAGCGCCAAATCATGACCCGATTGCTGGAAGTCGAGAAATCGGCCCGGGAACGGGACCAGGATGACAAGCGGGAAGCGCAGACTGCGCAGAACCGACCACCGGTGTTTCCACCTGCTTTTGAGAAATATAAGCAGCAGAAAAACCGCCAAACGGAGCTGTTGCGGACCGTTCCGCCGGCCCTCACGCCATACTACCAGCGGGAGGTGAGTGAATATTTTCAGAAAATGAAATAGTGTTCCGCTAATTTTACCGCCCTGCTCCCTTTTACATACCTATGAAACAGGTTAAAATTCAGATTCCTTCGCTCGTTGAGAATATCCGTGTCGTAGAGAGCTTTATCGACAACTCCAAGGATACATTTCACATCGAGGATGACATCTATGGCAACATCATGGTCGCCGTTACGGAAGCCGTGAACAATGCCATTCGCCACGGCAACAAGTTCGACAAGGACCGCAACGTCTATCTGTCGCTCTATGTAGATAAGGACCGGGTGAAGTTTGAGGTAGAGGACGAGGGAGAAGGCTTCGACTACACCGACCTGCTGGACCCCACCGCGCCCGAAAACCTGGAAAACCCCGGGGGCCGCGGCATCTTCCTCATTCGCCACCTGGCCGATGAGGTAGAGTTCACCAAGGACGGCCGCAATGTGCAGCTGACCTTCCTGCTCGCCCCCGCCGAAACCGACGAGTCATCGGCTACCGACACCGTTTCCAGCGAAAACGCGGCATGAATCAGCACCCCCCCGGAACAGAAAGTGAAATGAATGCGGGCCTACCCGAGGAGTCGCACGAGTCGCACGGTATCGAGTTTCTGGTCGAAGATGTCGACTTTGAGCTGGCCGAGGCCGAGGCGCTGACTTCCTGGGTGGAGAAGATTGCCCAGGTGCACGAACACAAGATTGTGCAGCTGACTTATATCTTCTGCTCCGACGAATACCTGCACCGGGTCAACGTCGAGTACCTCGACCATGACACCTACACCGACGTCATCACCTTCGATAACGCCGACGATGCGGATATTATCGAAGGCGACATCTTCATCAGCGTCGACCGGGTGCGGGAGAATGCCCAACAGCTGGGCGTCACCTTCCACGATGAGCTGCACCGCGTAATGATTCACGGCGTGCTTCACCTGCTAGGCTACGCCGACAAGGACTTGCTGAGCCAGACGGCCATGCGTAAGAAAGAGGACTACTGCCTTTCGCTGCGCGCTTTCTAGGGCTGCCAGCCACTATTTTATCAAAACGCCCGCACGACTGCGGGCGTTTTCTGTTTATTGGCAGTACCAGAAGAGCGCTGTTGCTGCCCGTTATTCCCATCTTTACTTTATGTCCGCTTCCTCTTCCCATAACTTAATTATACCCGGCGAGGCGCTGGATTTTTACCTGAGCCAGGGCTATTACCGGATGCACCAGGACCTGTTTACCTGCCGTTTCCTGCCCATCGACGGCGGTTTCTACACAGTGCACTGGCTACGCCTGGTGCTGGGCGAGGTGGCGTACGGACCCGAGCAGCGCCGGCTGCTGCGACTCAATGAGCGGTTTTCGGTCACGCTGCGGCGCTTCCAGCTGACCGATGAGCTGGAGGAATTGTACGCTGCCTACCGGGCCTCCATCAACTTTGACGCCCCGCCCACGGTGGAGTCGTTTCTGCTGGCCGGGGCCACCCACAATGTATTCACGACCGGGGTAGTGGAAGTGCGCGACGGAGCCCGGCTTGTTGCCGCCGGCATCTTCGACAGCGGGGCTCGCAGCCTGGCCGGTATCATGAACTTCTATCACCCTGACTACCGCAAGCACAGCCTGGGCAAGTACCTGATGCTACTCAAAATAGAGCACGCCCGGCGCCAGCAGCATCTGTACTACTACCCGGGCTACATTGCCTACGACTTTCCTAAGTTCGACTACAAGCTGTTTCCCTGCCTGGCTGCTACGCAGGTATTCGACGCCTGCCGCAACCGGTGGGAGTACTATTCCCGGGAAGTGGTAATCCGACAATCTTCTGAGTTGCTGGCTGATTGGCAGGACGAGGACTTCGCCGGCCCCGACCAGAGCTAAGGAAGCTTGCCGCGCAGAAAAGCGGCTGAGTGCGTATCTTTGCGCACGTTTTGAGCGTGTTGCCCCGGCTTCCCGCAGTTGATTCCCCAAAAAAAGCACCGGCCCGTGGCGGGTGCTTGCTGGTTGGGCGAAGGGCGAACTTTCCCTTGAGTGGTTACTGTTTGCCTCCAACGGCCAGCGCAATGGGCTAGAGCCAGACCGCCCGGTTTGGCCTACAGTCGCCTGCAATCCGCGTCATCCGTCGAATCCGTCTAAAATCCGCGGTCCATGTTTCAGCAAGAAGAGTACGATGTTATTGTAGTAGGTGCCGGCCATGCTGGTTGTGAAGCGGCTGCGGCCGCGGCCAACCTGGGCTCCAAGGTCCTGCTAGTCACGATGAACATGAACACCATCGCCCAGATGTCGTGCAATCCGGCGATGGGCGGGGTGGCCAAGGGCCAGATCGTGCGCGAAGTGGATGCGCTGGGTGGGCAGTCAGGTATCATCACCGACAAGACCATGATTCAGTTCCGGATGCTGAACCGCTCGAAAGGCCCCGCCATGTGGAGCCCCCGGGCGCAGAGTGACCGGATGCGCTTTGCCGAAGAGTGGCGCAATACGCTGGAGCAAACCCCGAACGTAGACTTCTGGCAGGAATCGGTGACGGGCATCGTGGTGGAAAACGACACAGTAGTCGGCGTCAAAACCCAGCTCGGCATCGAGTTCCGGGGCAAGTCGGTGGTGCTCACCAACGGCACGTTCCTCAACGGCCTGATCCACATCGGCGAGAAAAACTTCGGGGGTGGCCGCGCCGCCGAGAAGAAAAGCACCGGCATCACCGAGCAGCTCCTAGAGCTGGGCTTCGAAACGGGCCGCATGAAAACTGGCACCCCGCCCCGCGTGGACGGCCGCAGCCTGGACTACTCCAAAATGGAAGAGCAGGCCGGCGACGAGATGCCCAGCAAATTCAGCTACCTCGACACGCCCGCCCTGGTCAAGCAGCGCCCGTGCTACATCACCTACACCAACCAGGAAGTGCACGACATCCTGCGCGAGGGATTCGAGAAGTCGCCGATGTTTCAGGGCCGCATTAAGGGTCTGGGGCCGCGCTATTGCCCGAGCGTAGAGGACAAAATCAACCGCTTTGCTGACAAGGACCGGCACCAGATCTTTGTGGAGCCCGAAGGCAGCAGCACCGTGGAAATGTACATCAACGGCTTCAGCAGCTCGTTGCCCGAAGACGTGCAGTACCGGGCCCTGCGCAAGATTGCCGGCTTCGAGAATGCCAAGATGTTCCGCCCCGGCTACGCTATTGAGTACGACTTCTTCCCGCCGACCCAGCTCAACCTGACCCTGGAAACCAAGCGCGTGAAAAACCTCTATTTCGCCGGCCAGATCAACGGCACGACGGGCTACGAGGAAGCCGCCTGCCAGGGTTTGATGGCCGGTATCAACGCCCACAACCGGGTGCACGGCAAGGAGCCTTTCATCCTGAAGCGGAGCGAGGCCTACATCGGTGTGCTCATCGACGACCTCGTCAACAAAGGCACCGACGAACCCTACCGCATGTTCACGAGCCGGGCCGAGTACCGCATTCTGCTGCGCCAGGACAACGCCGACCTGCGCCTCACGCCGCTGGGCCACGCCCTGGGTTTGGCCTCGGAGGAGCGCATGGAGCGGGTGCAGCGCAAGCAGCAGGAAACGGCTGAAGTGGTGAAGCTGCTCAAGAACTTTGCCATCGAGCCGGCCGAAATTAACGGCTTGCTGGAGGAACTCAGCTCAGCCACGCTGCACGAGCGGACCCGGGCCGTAAACCTGCTCCGCCGGCCCAACATCGAGCTGGAGCACCTGACCCGCACCTTGCCGGCACTGACGCTGGCTTTGGGCCAGTACCAGCCCGACAGCCTAGAGCAGGCCGTTATTGCCATCAAGTACGAGTCCTATATCGAAAAGGAAAACCAGCAGGCGGCCCGCGTAGCCGAGCTGGAAAACTTTGTCATTCAGGGCCGCCTCGACTACAAGCAGATGCCGGCTCTTTCGCACGAGGCCCGGGAGAAGCTACTCAAGGTACAGCCCGAAACCCTGGGCCAGGCCGCCCGCATCAGCGGCGTGTCGCCGGCCGACGTTTCAGTGCTGATGGTGTACCTTGGCCGATAATCGAGAACTCAGAGCTCAGAACTCAGAACTTAGATCCGGAAAACCACTTGTGTGCCGGCTAGCTTCTGCGTTCTGAGCTCTAAGCTCTTACTTCTAAATCCCTAAAAAGAGTGTCGTACGAACGTCTGGAAAATTGCCCGGTTTGTGGCAAAAGCGAATTTCGCAACAAGCTGGTAGTTGAGGATAAGTCGGTGAGCAAGGAGAGCTTTGCCATTGTGCAGTGCCAGAATTGCACCTTCCAGTTTACCAACCCGCGGCCCGGCATTGAGGCCATTGGGCGCTACTACGAGTCGGACGACTACGTTTCGCACAACAGCACCGCCACCGGCGTCATTAATCAGGCGTATAAAGTCGCGCGCTTTTTCACGATGCGGCGCAAGGTGGCCTTGGTCAATAAGCTCGCGCCCCGCAAGGGCAAGCTTCTGGATTACGGCTGCGGCACGGGGCACTTTCTGGCCGCGGCCCGCTCCGGCGGCTGGCAGGTGGCCGGCGTGGAGCCCAACGCCCGGGCCCAGCAGGAAGCTTCCCAGCGGGTGGGCCAGCCCATCGGCAACGAAAACCTGGTCACGTTCGAGTCGGCTTCGTTTGATGCCATTACCCTTTGGCACGTATTGGAACACGTGCACAACCTGAACGAAACGCTGCAGCAGCTCGTGCGTCTGCTCAAGCCCGACGGCGTGCTCGTCATTGCCGTGCCCAATGTGGAAAGCCTCGACGCCCAGCATTACCGCCAGGACTGGGCCGCTTACGACGTACCCCGGCACCTCTACCATTTCAGCCCCAAAACCATGAAGCAGCTGCTCAAAAAGCACAAGCTCACGGTGCCCGAAACCCTACCCATGCCCCTGGATGCTTACTACGTGAGCATGCTCAGCGAGAAGCACCGGGCCGAGCGGGGCGGCGGGCTGATGAACGTGCTCAAGGCCGGCTACAAATCCAATAAGTACGCCGAGGAACACGAAGGCCTGTACTCAAGCGTTATCTACGTAGCCCATAAGCGCTGAGCCATGCGGGCACGGCGGCTGTTACTGGTCTTGGGTTGGCTGCTAATC
The DNA here is from genome assembly GCF_022919135.1 of Hymenobacter cellulosivorans. Lineage (NCBI taxonomy): Bacteria > Pseudomonadati > Bacteroidota > Cytophagia > Cytophagales > Hymenobacteraceae > Hymenobacter > Hymenobacter cellulosivorans. The sequence continues at coordinate 1,185,907 of NZ_CP095049.1, forward strand.
AGCCGCGGGGCTGCAGCCGGTAGGGTAGGGGAGGGGCTAAGCCCTTTGCCACCAGCCACTTCAGTTTCAATCCAATTTACCTTGCCGCCCGACACCGTGCGGAAGGCCCTGCGGCCCGACTCGGTGACTACCGCGCCGGCGCTGCTGTTGCCGCCCACCGACAAGCCCACGCGGGCCGTTAGTTTGCGCATTCTCGGGGCCATTGCTTTCCTTACCGTTACCACCCTTTTGCTCTATAATGTCCGTTCGCGCTAACCTGCTTGTTCTGCTTTCCGCCAGTGCCATCGTGAGCGGCTGTGCGGCCGTAAGCTCGCCGCAGGGCGGCCCCAAGGACGTGACGCCGCCCAAACTCATCGGTACTTCGCCGGCCAACGGCGCGCTCAACGTGCGCGAGCAAACCATCCGCCTGGATTTCTCGGAGTCGATTCAACTGAAGGACCTGACCAAAAACCTGATTGTAGCCCCCGTACTCGGCGACGATAACAAGTACCGGGTCAAGGAGGAGCGCACCTCTATTTCCCTGGTTTTCGACAAGCCCCTGCAGGCCAATACCACTTACACGTTCAACTTCGGGGCGGCCATTACCGACATCACCGAAAACCTGCCGGCCCAGAATGTGCTGGTCACGTTCAGCACCGGTGCCCGTCTCGACTCGGGCTCGGTGCGCGGCTCCGTGACCCAGCTGCTGAGCGGAGCGGCGGGAGCCGAAGTGCCCGTGATGCTGTATCCTGAATCCGATACGATGACCATCCGGCGCGGCAAGCCCTACTACATGGTGCGTACCGATAAGGCCGGCGCGTTTGCACTGAATAATCTCAAGACGGGCCGCTACCGCCTCTACGCCCTGGCCGATAAAAACAACACGGGCCGCTACGAGGAGGGAGAGCAGATTGCCTACCTGCCCGAGCCGATTACGGTGCGCCCCGGCCTCGATTCGCTGCGGCTGGTGCTGGTGCGCCCCGATGCCCGCCGCCCCATCATATCTAGCCAGCAGGGCACGCCCAATCAGTTCAGAATTACCTTTAACGAAGGCCTGACCCAGGCCCGGCTGCTGCCGCTGGGCGCCGCCGCTACAGCCCCGGCTCCGGCCCCGCTAAATGAGGCGCTGCTGGTCGGAGAGAAGGGCCGGAGCGTGACGTTGTTCCGGACGGCAGCCCTGGCAGAAGGCCGCTACCTGCTGGCCACCGCCGACAGCGTGGGCAACACTGGGCAGGATACCATCAACGTCAAGTTTCCGGGTACTATTACGGGCACGGCCCGGCGGGCAGCCCAATACAACGTGGTGGGTACGCCTCGCGACGTGTACCGGCAGGGTCAGGTCAAGTTTCAGTTTGCGGAACCCCTGCGGCCGTTTACTAAGCAGCCCATCGGCACGCTGCTCGAAGACTCCACAGCCCGCAAACCCATTCGGGTGCCCCAGGAAGCCACGCTCAGCCCCGACCGTACCCAGCTCACGGTAAACCTTAATACCAAGGCCAAGAAGAGCATCAGCATTATCCTGGACTCGACGGCCGTCACCACCATCACCGACCAGCGCCTGGGCCTGAAACCCGTGCGCCTGCTGGTTACGGATCAGTCGCCGGTGGGCAGCGTGGCGGGCACTATCCAAACCAAGTACCAACGCTTTCAGCTGCAATTGCTGGATAATACCAACCAGGTAGCCGCTGTGCTGGAGAGTCCCAAAAAGACCTTCCGCTTCGACAACCTGGCGCCCGGCAACTACCGCCTGCGCGTGCTCATCGACGCCGACAACAACGGCACCTGGCGCGGCGGCGACCCTAAGTTCATCGTGCCCGCCGAACCCGTATACTTAGCGCCTCAGCCGGTTCAGGTGCGGGCCAACTGGGAAGTAGAGGACCTCAAGCTGGCTTTCTGATTTCTCCCTGGTTGCGCTACACCTTGTAATGCCCCGGTTGCTTCGGCCGCCGGGGCTTTTTTGTGCCCGCACCCCAGCCGGTACGCCTGGGCTGAGCAGGCGGGAGGCAGCACCCAGATCTACCTCATCGTGTAGCTTCCTAGCACGCGCACGCCCGGCGCAGTGCAGGAGGCCAGCGGTTAGCAGCTTTTGCTATATAGTATTCGCCAAAAACCCTTCGGTTTGAGCTATCCACATTAGGGCCTTTCAGAATCAGGAAACTACGTGGTTTCCACATTTTTTTCCACAGCCCGGAAGCAGCTTTCCAGCCTAAGTGGGTTAATCTGTGGATAATGGTGGGGAAACATGGGGATAACCCGTGGAGAAGTTGCGGAAAAGTTTTTTTGCCCGTGCACAATGCAGCACAGAGGCCGATTTCCACATTGCCAACGTGGATAAGGGTGGATAACTATCCCCGGAAAATACCCGAATCCACACTGGGTAAAACCTGTGAATTGTGGATTCGTGGATAACGCTGTGAATTGTGAATAATATTTGCAAGTATCTTACATACTGACATTTACTATCCACAACCCCTGTTGATAGTTGGTGTATAAACCCAATCTTGTACACAAGTTATCAGCTCTGTGTATAACTATATTTTCTTATCCACTTATGAACACCCCCAACGAGTGGAAACAAAAAGAAATCTTTTAAAAAATTTAATTCAAAAGTTATTAACCCTGTGGATAAGCTTGGGACGCTTTCAAAAAATGAAAAGCCTGGGTTTAGGTCTGATTGGAAAAGCCAAGCCTAGACGAGCAGACGGTTCGAACAAGCGGTAAGGCAACTGAGGGTAAGCAAACCTACCGCGACCCGACGGGGCCTACCAATAAATTACACCAACCCGGCTTTGCGGCGGACCACTCCCCTCCTGCCGCTCCCCGCGTTGATTTTGCCACTCCTCCGGTTTGTTAGCGGCGCAGATTCTATTGCTAGGCGTGTAGTCCGGCGAAAACCGTTGATAAGTGATTGATGCTGATTGGGTAAGCTGGCAGAGTTATGCACTTTTCCACCCGTTTGGGTGTGGAAAACCACCGAAGCTGGTCCCGGGCACTGCTTTGCCCGTATACAGGCTCCCACCCGCCCCGCTCCTGCCCTATGCCTTTCGATTATACGCTCGACTTTAAAGCCATCGACTTTCGCCGCCACCCCGAGCTGTACCGCGTGGGTAAGGGGGAGCAAGGCGTGTTGCTGGTTGAGCCCTATAAGTCGGAGATTCTGCCCTACTGGCGCTTTAAAAGCCCGGAGGTGGCCCGAGAGTCGTCGGAGCAGATCTACCAGCTGTTTCTGGACTATCTGAAAGCCGACGACTTCGTGGGGGCCGATATGGCCCGTAAGTTTATTCAGATGGGCTTTACCCGGGCTCGGCGTTACGCCAACCACCGCGGCGGCAAGAAGTACGACGGCCCCGTGCCCGACGATAAGAAGGGGCAAAGTGGGGCCCACGGCCGCGCCGAGCTACCCCGCTCGCCTGAGGACCCTGAAAAGGCTGCCGCTGCCGCCATTTTCAAGGCCAAATGGGACCAAGCTAAGCTTCACCCCGACTACGTGCGGCAGAAGGCCGAATTTGAGGCCCGCTACGGCAAGTGAAGCCCGAATACCTACCTTTAAATCCGAATTCGGAAACGCACCAGAATTCATCCAGCCAACCACCGAAACCCATTCGTTATGCAGACCATCCAACCCCAACCCAACAGCACCGAAGAAAACGAAATCGTTCTGGGCACCGGCATGGGCCCGCTGAAGTTCGGCGCCACCCAGGACCAGGTCCGGGCCCTGATGGGCGAGCCGGAGGAAATCGAAGAGTCGGAGGAAGACGACGAGTTTGAGCACCAGGCTTGGAACTACCTGGAGGAAGGCTACTCCCTATACTTTGACCGGGAAGATGATTACCGCCTAAGCTGCATCGAAACCGACCACCCGGGCCTGCGCATTTTCGGCCAACCGATTCATGGCAAGTCCGTAGAGGAAATCCAGGAGCTCATGCGCCAGAACGGCCTCGAGTCGACGGAGGTGGAGCGCATGGATACCGGCGAAACCCGCCTGTCCTACGAAAAGGAAATGATTGACCTTTACTTTGATGAGGACCAGCTGCAGTTCGTCAACTTCGGCGTCTTTATCAGCGACGACCTAGAGGTGCAATGGCCCAGCTAGAGCCAGAGTTATCCACAAAATTCGGGCTTTTTGGTGTTGATAAGTTGATAAGTGCTTAATAACCCGCCGTTTTAGTGGATAAAGTTGGAAAGTTTGGCTAATTTCAATAGCTGGCACGACCCTTACAAAAACTTCCGGCAATAAAAAAGCCGACCCATTGCGGGTCGGCTTTTTTTGTGTAATTCAGGGAAAGAGCAACTTACATGATAGCGCGGAACAAGAGGAACAGGCCACCCGAGAGGAACATGGTCACGGGTAGGGTCAGTACCCAAGCCAAGGCAATGTTGCGCACCATCTGCGGGTTCAGGTTCTTGATGCCGCGGTTGGCCACCATGGAGCCGGCAATGGCCGACGATAAGACGTGGGTGGTTGAAACCGGCAGACCGAACTGCGTATTGACGCCAATCATGGCGGCGGCTACCAGCTCGGAGGAAGCACCCTGCGCGTAGGTCAGGTGCTCTTTGCCAATCCGCTCCCCGATGGTTTTCACGATGCGCTTCCAGCCGATCATCGTGCCGATGCCCAGCGACAGGGCCACCATCAAGGACACTTCCCAGGGGGCGTAGTCGGTGAAGGTGCGCATCTGGGCTACACTCGTGTCGAAGGTTTTGCGGTCGGCGGTGCTCAGCGGCAGCTTCTCGCTAGCCACGAGTTTCTTCGATTTGTTGTGGATCAGCAGGATGGCCTTGCGAATATCGAAGCGGGCCTGCTCGGGCAGTTGCTTCACGTCGGTTTTGCCGGCGAAGATCTGGTCCAGGGTGTTGGTCTGGGTGCGGATATCGGTCAGCAACTGACGGTCGGCCTGGCTCATGGTTTCGGCGTTGAGCTTGCCCATCACCAACTCCACGTTGCTCAACGACTCGCGCATGTCAAGCGGGTTGAGCTTCTGGTTCAAGGCAAAGTGCGTGGGCACGATGCCAATCAGGATGAGCATAATCAGGCCCACGCCTTTCTGCCCGTCGTTGGAGCCGTGGAAGTAGCTCACCAGGGTGCAGGTCGCAATCAGGATCAGGCGAATCCAGATGGGTGGGGGCTTGCGCTTGTGCGGCTCCCGGAAGATGGATTTGGTGCGCACGAAGCGCTTCAGCAAAAACATCATGATGATGGTCAGCGAAAAGCCGAAGATGGGGCTAATCAGCAGCGAGGCACCGGTTTCGAGAGCCTTGCTCCAGTTTACGGCCGAGCCGTTGGAGTCGGGCAGCAGGGAGAAGGCAATACCTACCCCGAGGATGGAGCCGATCAGAGCGTGCGAGGACGAGGACGGCAGGCCGTAGTACCAGGTTCCCAGGTTCCAGATGATGGCCGCCACAATCAGGGCGCCTACCATGGCGATGCTGTGGTACACGTTCTGGTCGACGAGGCTTTCCACGGGCAGCAGGTACACGATGCCCATGGCCACGGCAATACCACCGGTAAGTACCCCGATGAAGTTCCAGAAGCCCGACCACACTACCGCCACCCAGGGCCGCAGGGCGTTGGTGTAAATCACGGTGGCCACGGCGTTGGCCGTGTCGTGAAAGCCATTGACAAATTCGAAGGCGCAAGCTGCTACCAGACAGGTGATTAGCAGCAGAAGCACATGAGGCTCTAAGCCAAACATAAAAGGGGAATTAATGGGAAATCGGTTTTCATCGTTCCAAAGGTAGAGGGACCTTTAGGCGGGGCAAGATTATGAAATTGTTACGCCAAAATGGTACAACGCCCGTTTGCATGCGCTTAACGCAGGAACCGTTTCGGGGTTGGGCACCGGGGTAATCGGTTGAGGTAGAAGCTAGCAGAGGGGGCAAAGAGTAGAAAATACTGGCTTTTCCCAAGGTGGATTCTGCCGCGGCTCCGGTGGTTTCTGCTACTTTTGCCCACTTCTACTGTATCAGAGTACCTGAATATGAGCAACGCCCCGCAGAAACCGGCCGCCAATACCGCTGAAGGCACTTTGGCCGAAATCGTGTCGCACGCCAAGGAATATGGCTTCGTGTTTCCTTCCTCCGAAATCTACGACGGCCTGGCCGCCGTGTACGACTACGGCCCCAACGGTGTGGAGCTGAAGAACAACCTGAAGCAGCTGTGGTGGAAAGCCATGACCCAGCTCAACCAAAACGTGGTGGGCATCGACGCGGCCATCTTTATGCACCCCACCACCTGGAAAGCCTCCGGCCACGTCGACGGCTTTTCGGACCCCATGATTGACAACCTCGACAGCAAAAAGCGCTACCGCGCCGACGTGCTGCTCGAAGAAAAAGCCGCCGAGTACGAGAAGAACGGCGAAATAGCCCGGGCCGAAACCCTGCTGGCCGAAATGGGCCGCCTGCTCACGGCCGAGGACTTGGCCGGCGTCAAGCAGCTCATCATCGACGAGAAAATCCTGTGCCCGATCAGCAAGACCGGCAACTGGACCGACGTGCGCCAGTTCAACCTGATGTTCTCGACCCAGATGGGCGCCGTGGCCGAAGGTTCGAGCGAAATCTACCTGCGCCCCGAAACGGCCCAGGGCATCTTCGTCAACTTTTTGAACGTGCAGAAGTCGGCCCGCCAGAAGGTGCCGTTCGGTATTGCCCAGATCGGCAAGGCCTTCCGCAACGAAATCGTGGCCCGGCAGTTCATCTTCCGCATGCGGGAGTTTGAACAGATGGAAATGCAGTTCTTCGTGCGCCCTGGCACCGAGGAGGAGTGGTACCAGCACTGGAAAGCCGCCCGCCGCCGCTGGCACGAAGTAATGGGCCTGCCCGCCGACAAGCTCCGCTTCCACGACCACGAGAAGCTGGCCCACTACGCCAAAGCTGCCGTCGATATTGAGTACGAGTTTCCCTTCGGCTTCAAGGAAATCGAGGGCATCCATTCCCGCTCCGACTTCGATTTGACCCAGCACCAGCAGTACAGCCGTAAAAAGCAGAACTACTTCGACAACGACATCAACCCCGAAACCGGCAAGCCCTACGGTAACTACGTGCCCTACGTGGTAGAGACGTCCGTAGGCGCCGACCGGCTGTTCCTGGCCACGCTTTGCCAAGCGTTCCAGGAAGAAACTATTACCGAGGGCGAAGGGGAGGAGCAGAAGACCAAGACCCGTAAGCTGCTGCGCCTGCACCCCGCTGTGGCCCCGGTGAAAGCCGCCATTTTCCCGCTGGTGAAAAAGGACGGTCTGCCCGAGAAAGCCAATGAAATCTACAACAGCCTGCGCCACGACTTCCGCCTGGTCGTCGAGGAGAAGGACTCTATCGGCACGCGCTATACCCGCCAGGACCTCATCGGTACGCCCTTCTGCATTGCCGTCGACCACCAGACCCTGGAGGATGAAACCGTAACCGTGCGTCACCGCGACTCCCGCGAGCAGACCCGCATGCCCATTTCGGAGCTGCGTGCCTACATCGGCGAGGCCGTGAGTTTGTCGCGAATTTTCGAGAACCTCTAGGAAGTTCAGCAGCTGCCAAGCGCGAAAAGCCGGGGCCGTCATGCTGAGCATGGCGGCCCCGTTTTCGTTTCTGGTCGGCTGAAGCGGGCCGGGCGTCGAGTAGGGGCGGGCCGTGGCACCAGCACCCGCTAGGTTTGCCGCTTGGCTGCGGGCGTGTGGCCCCGGCTGACTCATCCTTTTACCAGCAAGTCATTGCGTACCTTTGCTAAATTTTAGCGGCCTATGTGGAGTAAACTCACCTTATTCAATATCAAGCACCGGCGGGTTCTGATTCTGCTGCTGGCCGCTATTACCGTGTTCATGGGCTGGCAGGCTCGCAAGGTGGAAATGACCTACGACTTTGCCCAAGTTGTCAGCCCCGACGACCCGGACATGGTCTATTTCCAGCAGTTCAAGCGCACCTTCGGCGAAGATGGCAACGTGTTCGTGCTCGGTTTGCAGGACAGCAGCGTGTATGAGCTCGGCAACTTCAACGAACTGCGTAACCTGACCGAAACCCTGGGCAAAGTGCAGGGCGTGAGTGGCGTTTTGTCGGTGACCAAGCTCATCAAGCTCGAAAAGGACACCAGTAACCAAAGCTTCCGGGCCAGCCCCATCTTCAAGCAGGCTCCGCAAAGCCAGGCCGAGCTGGACTCCCTGATGCGCGTCGTGAACCGGCAGGAGTTCTACAAAGGCCAGCTGATTTCGCCCACCACGGGCGCTACCCTCATGGCCCTGACCATGGACCCTAAGTTCCTGAATTCCAGTAAGCGCGAAGGCGTGATGAAGGAAATTCTGGGCCATGCCGAGCGGTTCCAGCAAAAAACCGGCATCCGGATGCACTACGCCGGTCTGCCCTACGTGCGGGCCACGATGACGACCAAAGTAGCCGGCGAAATGAAGCTGTTCGTGGCCCTGACGGTGGTCATGATGGCCATCACCTTGTTCCTGTTCTTCCGGACCTGGGCCGCGGTGGTTTTCCCCATCCTGATTGTGCTCATCGTGGTGGTGTGGTGCATTGGCTCGATGGTGCTGATGGGCTACAAAATCAACCTGCTCACGGGCCTAATACCGAGTATTATCATCGTTATCGGCATCCCGAACTGCACGTATTTGCTCAGCCGCTACCACTACGACTACCGCAAATCCGGCAACCAGGTGCTGGCCATGACCCGCGTGGTGAGCAAAATCGGGCTGGTGACCTTGATGAACAACACCACCACGGCTATTGGCTTCGTGGTGTTCTGCTTCACCAACATTGCCATTCTGTTTCAGTTTGGGGCCGTGGCCACCATCAATATTTTCGTGGCCTTCCTGGTCTCGTTTATCCTGATTCCGATTGTCTTCACCATCCTGCCCCCGCCCACGCCCAAGCAGCTGGAGCACCTCGATGCCACCCCACTGACCAAGCTGCTGGAATTTTTCGAGCACCTGGTGCTGGAGCGCCGCGGCATGGTCTACCTGGCCGCGGCCGTCATGGTCGCCCTGTCGGTTGGCGGCATTATGAAGGTGAAGTCGGTGTCGTATATGGTGGATGATCTGCCCAAGGACAGCTCGGTAAACTCCGATTTGAAGTTCTTCGAGCAGCATTTCAACGGCGTAATGCCCCTGGAAATCGTGGTCAATACCGGCTCGAAGCGGGGCATTATGAAGCTCAAGAACCTGGAAAAAATTGACCGGTTCGAGAAGTTTCTGCGCACCCAGCCCGTGCTGACTACCCCAGTGAGTATCGTGACCTTTCTCAAGGCCTCGACCCAGGCCTTCTACAACGACAACCCCGACTATTACCGCCTGCCCGACAACTCCGAGAAGAACTTTATTCTGAGCTACCTGGCCCACTCGCAGGGTAAAGCCGGCGGCGGCCTGGATAGCAAGCTGATCCGCTCCTTCACCGACTCGACCGGTCAGAGTGCCCGGATTTCTCTGAAGATTGCCGACATCGGCTCCCGCAACCTCGACACGCTGCTCTCGAACCAGATTCGGCCCCAGATGGAGGAAATCTTCAAGGACACGGGCATGAAAGTGAGCCTCACCGGCACTACGATTCTGTTCACCAAAGGCAACGAATACCTCATCGGCAGCCTCAAGGAAAGCCTCATCATTGCCTTCGTGCTGGTGGGGCTGGTGGTGCTCATCCTGTTTCGCAGCATCCGGGCCGTGTTCTTTACCCTGCTGCCCAACTTCGTGACGCTGCTGCTGACCGGCGGCATTATGGGCTACTTCGGCATTCCGCTCAAGCCCAGCACGGCGCTTATTTTCAGCATTGCCCTGGGCATCGACGGCGACAACAGCATCCACCTGCTGGCCAAGTTCCGGCAGGAGCTGGCCGCCAACGGGCACCGGGTAAAGGCCGCCATCAGCACCACGCTGAGCGAGGCCGGCACCAGCATGATTTACACCAGCATCGTGCTGTTTCTAGGCTTTTCGGTGTTTGCCTTTTCCGAGTTTGGCGGCACCAAGGCCCTTGGCTTGCTCATGTCGGCCTCGTTGCTGATTACCAACTTCTCCAACCTGATTCTGCTGCCTTCCCTGCTCGTTACCTTCGAGCACGGCAAGGATGAAAACATCAACGAATCCTTCATTCAGCACTTCGACCACACCTACCACGCCGAGGACGACGATGCGGAAATCAACTTGCGCCGCATCCCTTTGCAGAAGAAGCTGGATTCGTAGTTTTCAAAAATCAATACCAACACCCCCGTCATGCTGAGCGCAGCCGAAGCATCTCTACCGCAATGGTAACCCAGAGAAGCAGTAGAGATGCTTCGACTTCGCTCAGCATGACGTTCTGATACAACGTACCCCACAAATGAACTACCCCGAATACAAGCAGCCGCTCAACTACGGCCAGGTCGGCACCGATATCCTGGCGTGGTGGAAGCAGAACGGCATCTTTGAGAAAAGCGTGAGCACCCGTGAAGGGCAGCCCACCTTCGTGTTCTATGAAGGTCCGCCTTCGGCCAACGGCGCCCCCGGCATTCACCACGTGATGGCCCGCACCGTGAAGGACATCTTCTGCCGCTACCAGACCCTGCTGGGCAAGCAGGTGTCGCGGAAAGGCGGCTGGGACACCCACGGCCTGCCTATTGAGCTGCAGGTGGAAAAGGAGCTGGGTATCACCAAGGAGGATATCGGCAAGAAAATCAGCATCGAGGACTACAACCAGCGCTGCCGTGAAACCGTGATGCGCTTCAAGGCCCAGTGGGACGACCTCACCGAGAAAATGGGCTACTGGGTGGACCTCGACGACCCCTACATCACCTTCGAGCCCGAGTACATCGAAAGCTGCTGGGCCCTGCTCAAAAAGCTCTACGACAAGGGCCTGCTCTACAAAGGCTACACCATCCAGCCCTACTCGCCGGCCGCCGGCACAGGCCTCAGCTCCCACGAACTGAACCAGCCCGGCACCTACCGCGACGTGAAGGACACGACCATCGTGGCCCAGTTCAAGGTGAAGCAGGATGAGAAATCAGCCCAGCTGCTTGCCGGCGCCGAGAACGTGCCAACCTACATCCTGGCCTGGACGACCACGCCCTGGACCTTGCCGGCTAACACCGGTCTGGCCGTGGGCAAAAACATCAGCTACGTGCTGGTACGCACCTTCAACCCCTACACCTACGCGCCCATCCGGGTAGTACTGGCCGAGGCGTTGGTAGGTCGTCACTTCTCCGAGAAAGGCAAGGATACTTCCTTGGAAGACTACAAAGCCGGCGACAAAGTGCTGCCCTGGCGCATCGAAGCCACCTTCAAAGGCTCCGACCTGGTTGGTGTGAATTACGAGCGGCTGTTCGGCCACGACAAAGGCTTTCCGGCCTTTGAAGGGGAGGAGCGCGCCTTCCGCGTCATCAACGGCGACTTCGTAACCACCGAAGACGGTACCGGCATTGTTCACATCTCGCCCACCTTCGGCGCCGACGACTTCCGCGCCGCGGCCCTGGCTGACGTGCCCGCCCTGCTCGTAGCTGATGATGAAGGCAAGCTGGGTCCCATCGTGGACCGCACCGGCCGCTACGTAGCCCAAATGGGCGAATTCGGCGGCCGCTGGGTGAAAAACTACGACGGCCACGACCAGAGCGGCGCCGACTACAAAACCCTCGACGAAAGCATTGCCATCCGCATGAAAGGCGACGGCACGGCCTTCAAAGTGGAGAAGTACGAGCACACCTACCCCCACTGCTGGCGCACCGACAAGCCCGTGCTTTACTACCCGCTCGACTCCTGGTTTATCAAGACCACGGCGGTGAAAGACCGGCTCATCGAGCTGAATAAAACCATCAACTGGAAGCCCGAAAGCACCGGCACCGGCCGCTTCGGCAACTGGCTGGAAAACCTGGTCGACTGGAACCTGAGCCGCTCCCGCTACTGGGGCACGCCGTTGCCCATCTGGCGCAGCCAGGACGGCTCCGAGGAAATCTGCATCGGCTCTATCGAGCAGCTTAGCGCCGAAATCGACAAGGCTGTAGCCGCCGAAATCATGACCCATAACCCCTACCGCAAGGTGGATGGCAACTGGGTGATGGCTGACGGCAACGAAGCTGAGTCGACCAAGAAAATCGACCTGCACCGCCCCTACGTGGACGATATTTTCCTGGTGAGTGCCACCGGCCAGGCCATGTACCGCGAAACCGACCTCATTGATGTGTGGTTCGACAGCGGCGCCATGCCCTACGCCCAGTGGCATTACCCGCTGGAAAACAAGGACGTGTTTGAGAAGAACTTCCCCGCCGACTTCATTGCCGAAGGCGTAGACCAGACCCGCGGCTGGTTCTTTACCCTGCACGCCCTGGGCGTAATGCTGGAGGATTCCGTGGCCTTCAAGAACGTTATGGCCAACGGCCTGGTGCTGGATAAAAACGGCAACAAGATGAGCAAGCGCCTCGGCAACGCCGTAGACCCGTTTGCCACCATCAGCCAGTACGGCCCCGACGCGACGCGCTGGTACATGATTGCCAACGCCCAGCCCTGGGACAACCTCAAGTTTGACCTGGCCGGCATCACCGAGGTGCAGCGCCGCTTCTTCGGCACGCTCTTCAACACCTACTCCTTCTACTCGCTCTACGCCAACCTCGACGGCTTCCAGGCCACCGAAACCGGCCGTGTGCCCCACGCCGAGCTCAGCGAGCTGGACCGCTGGATCCTGTCGAAGCTCCAGTCCCTCATCCTCGAAGTGCGGGGCTACTACGACGGCTACGACCCCACCAAGGCCGCCCGCGCCATCCAGGATTTCGTCACCGATCAGCTCTCCAACTGGCACGTGCGCCTCTCGCGCCGCCGTTTCTGGAAGGGCGAGCTGACCACTGATAAGCGTGCTGCCTACGAAACCCTGCAGGAATGCCTCGTGACCGTGGCCCAGCTCATGGCTCCCATTGCGCCCTTCTTCGCCGAATGGCTCTACAAGAACATGACCGACGGCCTGCGTCAGGAAGGCAACGCCCAGCGCTGGACCGCCGAATCGGTGCACCTGACGCTGCTCGTGGACGCCGACGAAGCCCGTATCGACAAGGCCCTGGAGGAACGGATGGAGCTGGCCCAGCGCATTTCTTCGCTCACGCACTCGTTGCGCAAGAAGTCGGTGCTGAAAGTGCGCCAGCCCTTGCAGCGCATCCTGGTGCCCGTGCTGAACGACACCACGCGGGAACAGGTTGGCAAGGTGGAAGATTTGATCTGCGCCGAGGTGAACGTGAAGCACGTGGAGTTTCTCGACGATACCAGCGGCGTGCTGGTGAAGTCGGTGAAGCCCAACTTCAAGCGTTTGGGTCAGCAATATGGTCCGAAACTGAAGGTAGTAGGGGCCCGGATTCAGCAGATGACGGCCGAGGAAATCAGCACCCTTGAGAAAACCGGACAGCTGGCCGTGGAAATCGAGGGTGAAACCTACACCCTGGCCCCCGACGACGTGGAAATCCGCACCGACGACTTGCCCGGCTGGCTCGTGGCTACCGACGGCCCGCTCACCGTGGCCCTCGACGTGACCCTAACCGAGGAGCTGCGTCAGGAAGGCGTGGCCCGCGAGCTGGTGAATCGTTTGCAGAACCTGCGCAAGGACAGCGGCCTGGAAGTGCAGGACAAAATCCGCGTGACGCTAGGTCAGCAGCCCGAGCTGGAAGCCGCCGTGCAGTCGTTCGGCGACTATATCCGGGAGGAAGTGCAGGCCCTGGCCCTGGATTTCGCGCCCGAAATCAGCGGCGGCTCGGTGCTCGAATTCGACGAGTATAACGTGCCCGTGCAGCTGGAAGTCGCAAACGGCTGAGCCTAAGGTGCCAACCGACTTTATGAAAAGGTCGGTTGGCACACCGGCGCACAAAGCATTTTCGGAAGTCGCTAAATCGGTTCAAAAGGGCACAAAACGCCCGAAAAATATATACCAGAGGGCTGAGGAAGGCCGAGCCGTTTCTCACAGGAAAGTCTAAAATTCTTCGTCACTTTGTACCCGGAGAGGGAAGAGGTTCTGAAGCTGACACTACGTCAGCCCGAAGTCTCACTTCTCACTTCCTACCTCTCACTATCTGCTTATGAAGTACTGGAAATACTACCTGCTGGCGCTGCTGGTCATCGTCATCGACCAACTCTCAAAGTGGGCCGTGCATACCTACATGGAACCCGGCATGGCAGGCGAAATTTCTCTGTTCGGCGACTGGGGCAAGCTGCATTACACCCTAAACCCCGGCATGGCCTTCGGCGTGGAACTGCCGCCACCTTACGGCAAAATCCTGCTGACCAGCTTCCGTCTGGTGGCTATGGTGGGCATCAGCTATTACATCTATAAGCTCTGGCAACGGCGGGCTTTCCCCGGCTTCATTGCCTGCGTAGCCCTTATTCTGGGCGGGGCTGTCGGCAACCTGATTGACTCCATTTTCTACGGTATCATCTACGACAACGCCCCATTTGGCGTGCCCACGCCCTGGTTTCACGGTCAGGTTATCGACATGCTGTTTGTCGACTTCCCCGACGGCTTTTTCCCCATTTCCTGGCCGCTGATAGGAGGGAAGGTCATTCCGGACTTCCCCATCTTCAACATCGCCGACTCCTGCATCTTCATCGGCGTGGTACTGATTCTACTCAACCAGAACAAGTTTTTCGCCGAGGAGCAAGCCGCAAACCACGTTGCCCAGGACGCCGAAGTGCCCCGCCGCGACGCGGAAACCTCGGAAGTAGTGTAAACAGGCCTGTTAAAAGCCAAAAAAGCCCGCCGGAGCAATCCAGCGGGCTTTTTTATTGATTTTTAAGAACAGTCATGTCGAACGAAGAGAGACATCTCGCGTGCTGATGTTTGACTATCAACCCGACGACGCCACGCAAGATGTCTCCCGCTAGTCGATAGGACCTTCTAAAAGCTCATTTTACCACGTATAATGCACCAGCGGCCGGATCCGCTCGTCGTAGATGGCGCGTACCTGCTGCATTTGCTCCTCGGTAATGGTGGGCAACTCGGCGGCTCGCAGGTTCGACTCCAATTGGCTGGGCTTGGAGGCACCGGGAATTACGCAGCTCACTTCGTCAAACATCAGGACCCAGCGCAGGGCTACGGGCGCCAGGTTAGGTTGGTCAGGAAATACCTTTTTAAGCGCTTCTACGGCCTCCAGACCCACTTCGTAGTCGACGCCCGAGAAGGTTTCGCCCTTGTCGAAGGCGGCCCCTTCCCGGTTGAATTGGCGGTGGTCGTCGGCTGAGAAGGTGGTGTCGCGGGAAAACTTGCCGGTGAGCAGGCCGCTGGCCAGGGGCACCCGCACAATCAGGCCCACGTTGTGGCGCTTGGCCTCAGCAAAGAGCAGCTCCTGAGGCCGCTGCCGAAACATGTTGAAGATAAGCTGGATGGAGCACACGTTGGGGAAGGTCAGCGCCTTGAGTCCTTCTTCCACCTTTTCCACGCTCACGCCCAGGTGCCGGATCTTGCCTTCCTCCTTGAGCCGGTCAAAAACCTCGAAGATTTCGGGGCGGTAATAGACCTCAGTAGGAGGGCAGTGGAGCTGAATCAGGTCAATGGTGTCGAGCTGCATATTGCGCAGGCTCTGCTCCACGAACTTGCGCAGCACTTCGGGCTGATAGGCTTCGTTGGTGTGGGGCTGCAGCTGCCGGCCGCACTTAGTAGCCACGTAAATTTGCTCAGAGCGGCTGCGCACGAGTCGGCCTACAGCTTTTTCGCTTTCCCCGTCGCCGTACACATCGGCCGTGTCAATGAAGTTGATGCCGCTATCCACGGCGGCGTTCAGGATCTGGTCGGCGTTTTCGTGGCTGAACGGGTCCCCCCATTTGCCCCCGACCTGCCAGGTGCCCAGGCTGATTTCGGAAACGGAAAAATCGGTTTTGCCTAGTTTGCGGTACTGCATGAGTGCGTAGAATACGGGTTTACGAGTGTGTCAAAGCTGAATAGGGCATACGCAAGCCCCGACCGGCAAGCTACGTCCCGCCTGCCTATCTTTACCAATTATCGCCTCTGACTTCCTGTTTGCCGTGCCTGAACCCATTTTATCCGTCCGCAACCTGACTATCGACTTCCGTTCCCACCGCGGCGACGTGCGGGCCGTGCAGGACGTGTCCTTCGACCTGCACCGGGGCGAAACCGTGGCCATTGTGGGCGAATCCGGCTCGGGCAAGTCGGTAACCTCTCTGGCTTTGATGGGACTGATTCCAATGCCGCCCGGCCGCATTGCCTCCGGCACGGCGCAGTTTCACTCCGAAGCTTTGGGTGAAGTTGATTTGCTGCAGCTCTCGGATCAGCAACTACAGAAAGTACGGGGCAACGACATCAGCATGATTTTCCAGGAGCCGATGACGTCCCTAAACCCGGTTTACACTTGTGGGAGCCAGGTGGTGGAGGCTCTGCGCCTGCATACCACGCTCAGCCAAAAAGAAGCCGAGGCCCGCACCGTGGAGCTGTTCACCATGGCCCAGCTGCCGCGACCCGAGAAAATCTTCAGCAGCTACCCCCACGAAATCAGCGGGGGCCAGAAGCAGCGCGTGATGATAGCCATGGCCATGGCCTGCAACCCCGCCATCCTCATTGCCGACGAACCCACCACCGCCCTCGACGTGACCGTGCAGGCCCGCATGCTGCAGCTCATCGACGAGCTGCGGCGGCTGCACAACACGGCCGTGCTCTTCATCACCCACGACCTGGGCGTAGTAGCCGAAATTGCCGACCGGATTCTGGTCATGTACCGCGGCCGGGTAGTGGAGCAGGGCTCGGTGCTCGACATCTT
Organism: Hymenobacter cellulosivorans; assembly: GCF_022919135.1. Taxonomy (NCBI): domain Bacteria; kingdom Pseudomonadati; phylum Bacteroidota; class Cytophagia; order Cytophagales; family Hymenobacteraceae; genus Hymenobacter; species Hymenobacter cellulosivorans. Next base: position 1,202,567 of record NZ_CP095049.1, read on the forward strand.
CACCAACCCCCAGCACCCCTACACCAAGGGCCTGCTGGCTTGCCGGCCCAAGCTGTCGGTAGGGAAGGAGCGTCTGCCCGTCGTGGCCGATTTCATGACCGAGGACGCCGAGGGCAACCTCGTGGAAAAACTCACGCGTTCCACGCCCGAAAGCTCCACAATTGCCGTAACTGCTACCTCTGATAACATTTCTCTTGAAACCGCCAAAACGTTCCCCGTGGAACAAAATGAGGCGGTTTTAGCTGCCGAAACAAAAGGAGAGGTGCTCGATAAAGAGCTGGCCGCTCAGGCTTCAAACTCAGCTTCAGCTATCAGTTTCGACCCGCTCTTACGCGTTGAAAACCTGAACGTCCACTTTCCCATCCGCAAGGGCTTCTTCAACCGCAAGCCGGAGTTCGTGCGGGCCGTGGATGGGGTAAGCTTCGACATCTTCCGGGGCGAAACCGTAGGCCTGGTAGGCGAGTCGGGCTGCGGCAAGACCACGCTGGGTCGGGCCCTGTTGCGGCTGGTGGAACCAACGGCGGGCCGCATCCTGTTTGAAGAGACGGATCTGGCCAAACTGCCCACCGGCGAGCTGCGCAAACGGCGCAAGGAGTTTCAGATGGTGTTTCAGGATCCTTACGCCGCCCTGAACCCCATGCTGACCGTAGGCGAGGCCATCCTGGAGCCGATGCGGGTACACAACGTGGGCGGCACCAGGCAGCAGCAAAAGGACCGGGTGCTAGAGTTGCTGCGCACCGTGGGCCTGAAGGACGAGCACTACTTGCGTTACCCACACGAATTCTCGGGCGGCCAACGCCAGCGGATTTGCATTGCCCGGGCTCTGGCTCTACAACCTAAGTGCATCGTCTGCGACGAGTCGGTTTCGGCCCTCGACGTGTCGGTGCAGGCCCAGGTGCTGAACTTGCTCAACCAGCTCAAGCGCGACTTCGGTATCACCTACCTTTTCATCACCCACGACCTGTCGGTGGCCCGCTTCATGTCCGACCGGCTGCTGGTCATGAGCCAGGGCCGGATTGTGGAAAGCGGCCCGGCCGCCGACGTCTACGCCAACCCCCAGCACGACTATACCAAGCAGCTGTTGGCCGCCATTCCCAAAGACGAGCCCAGCGACATTCGCGCTGCCGTAGCCCGCCGGGCTGTGGCAGTGTAGCCAAGCCTTTAATGCAAATTATTTACCCCTCCTTACCCTATCAGCCGGCTACCGTAGACCCACTGTGGGTGCCCGAGTATGCCTGGGCCCGTGCCCATGGTTTTGACGTAGCCTTGTTCGATATCGAAACCGATAAGCTCCTGCCGCGCCTTTCCGGTGCTGCCCCGGCTCTGTATCGGGGGTGGATGTTGTCGGCAGCCGAGTATGAGCAACTGGCTCACCGCACGCCGCTCTTAGTAAGCCCAGCCGAATACCTGGCGTCCCACCAGGCCTCGGGCTGGTACGAAGCCATTCGCGACTTCACCTTTACCAGCTCCTTCCAACCCGCCGCGCAAATGCCGGCCTTCTCCGCTGGGCAGCGCTACTTCGTGAAAGGCCTGGTGAAATCCTTCGGACCCGATTCGGTTGTCGCTACTGCCGAGCAGTGGCATGCGTTGGCTAAAAAGCACGAATTATCCTCCACCGATGTTCTGTTCGTGCGGAAGTTCACCGAGGTGCTGACGGACTCTGAGCGGCGGTTCTTTGTGGTGGACGGTAAGGCCTACGGCGCGCTGGGTACTAAACTGCCGGTCGAGCTGAAGCCGGTCTTGCCATTGCTGGCTCCGCGAAAATTTTACAGCTTGGATATAGCACAAACTGCGGCTGGTAGGAACGTAGTGGTAGAAGTAGGCGACGGGCAAGTGTCTGACCTCAAGGAATGGAGCCTGGCTGATTTTGGCCCGACCGTTCTGCGGGCTTTATCGGCGGTGTAGCAACCACAGCGTCGCATATAGTTCTTCTCGAATTTATTCCGTATTATCTCTTAACTCTGCTGTGCCGGAGCTTTTCCAGCGCAACCATAACCCGGCCGCCTGAGCCGCGTTCAACTCACCGTTCAACCCCCGCGCCTGACCAACCGCGTCACGCGTAATTTCCATTTACCTGCGCCGCCTGCGAAACCGAAAACAACTGGCGGTACCCTTATTTTCTAATGAAGAAAAAAGAAGAAACCGAGGCTCCCCGCGCTTCCGCGAAAGCCTCCCGCGCGCCCAAAGCCGCGCCTGCCCCAGTAACGAAAAGCCTGGTGTACCGCATTTTTGCTGATAACCCCGGCAAAGTATTTTCCTACCGCCAACTCTCCCGCCGCCTTGGCGTGACCACTAAGGAGCAGCGCGAAGACGTGTTTATTCACCTCAAAACCCTGCGCAACTCCGGCCAGCTGACCCACCTCCAAAACGACGACTACCGCCTCTCCGATCCCGAAGCCCAGAAGGTCCAGCCCCTGGCTGCTGACCGGCCGGACCATGGGAAAAACTTCGTGAAGGGCGGCCGCCCCGTGGAAACTGAATTCGGCAACGACCCCATCGTGCGCCGCCGCCGCACCCAGGGCTTCGACGAGCCCGGCGACGGTCAAACGACCGCCAAACCCCAGTACCGTGACCGGGGCTACGAAGGCACTGACACCATTACGGGTACCGTGGCGCTGGCCACGAGCCAGTACGCTTTCATCATCAGTGAGGAGAGTGAAACCGACGTGCGCGTGTTCACCGACAAGCTCAAGTTTGCCATGCAGGGCGACACCGTTCGCATCCGCCTGCGCGGGCAGCGCGATGGCCGTCCTGTGGGCGACGTGGTAGAAGTGGTGAACCGGGTGAAAACCGAAATCGTGGGCCAGCTCAAAGTGCAGGGCGGCTTCGGCTTCGTCTCGCCCGACCACCGCAAGCTCTACTTCGACGTGTTCGTGCCCTTCGAGGCTTTGCACGGTGCCAACGACGGCGAGAAGGTGCTGGTTCGCATCACCGAATGGCCCGAGGACAGCACCCGTCAGCCCGTGGGCGAAATCGTGCGTAGCTTCGGTCCGGCCGGCCAGAACGAGGCGGAGATAAACGCCATCATGGCCGAGTTTGGCCTGCCCTTCGAATTTCCCGCCGACGTGGAGGAAGAGTCTGAAGCTATTCCCGACGTGATACCGCAGGAGGAAATTGCTAAGCGCCGCGACTTCCGCCCCATCCTTACTTTCACCATTGACCCCGCCGATGCCAAGGACTTTGACGACGCGCTGAGCCTACAGAAGCTGGAGAACGGGCACTGGGAAGTAGGCGTCCACATTGCCGACGTGACCCACTACGTGACGCCCGGCACCATGCTGGAAAAGGAAGCCAAGCACCGCGCCACCTCGGTCTACCTCGTCGACCGGGTGATTCCGATGCTGCCCGAGCGGCTGTCGAACGGCGTCTGCTCCCTGCGGCCCCACGAAGACAAGCTGACGTTCTCGGCCGTGTTTGAGTTCGACGAAAAAGGCAAGCTCTACGACTCCTGGTTTGGCAAAACCATCATTCACTCTGACCGCCGCTTCTCGTATGAGGAGGCCCAAGAGCGAATCGAGACGAAGGAAGGCGACTACGCTGAGGAGATAAATCTGCTCAACGACATGGCCAAGAAGATCTGCGCCGAGCGGTTCCGCAAGGGCGCCATCAGCTTCGAAACCCAGGAAGTGAAGTTCCGCCTCGACGGGAACGGCAAGCCGCTGGGCGTGTATGTGAAGGAGCGCAAGGATGCCCACAAGCTGATTGAGGAGTTCATGCTCATGGCCAACCGCAAGGTGGCTGAGTTCGTATATAAGCTCAAGAAGACCAAGCCGCGCTTCACGATGGTGTACCGCACCCACGACGCGCCCGACGCCGACCGCCTCCAGAACTTCGCTCTCTTCGCCCAGAAGTTTGGCCACACCCTGGATTTGACCAACCCGAAAAAGCTCAGCACCGAGCTCAACGATTTGTCGACCGAAGTCATTGGTCGGCCCGAGCAGAACGTCATCCAGACCCTGGCCGTGCGCACCATGTCTAAGGCTAAGTATACCACCGAGCCCATGGGCCACTTTGGTCTGGCCTTCGAGCACTATTCGCACTTCACTTCACCCATCCGTCGCTACCCCGACATGATGGCCCACCGCTTGCTGGAGCACTACCTGCAGGGTGGTAAAAACGTGAAGGTGGAGCCCGTGGAAGAAGAGTGCAAGCACTCCTCGGAGCGGGAGAAGCTGGCCGCCAATGCCGAGCGCGCCAGCATCAAGTACAAGCAGGTCGAGTTCATGGCTGACGTGATTGGCGAGCAGTTCAAGGGCGTCGTCTCGGGCCTGACCGAGTGGGGGCTCTATGTCGAAATCGAAGAGAACAAGTGCGAAGGCATGATCCGCCTGAGCGACCTGCCCGGCGACTTCTACGAGCTCGACAAGGACAACTACCGTCTCATCGGGCAGCGCAACAAGAAGATCATCCAGTTCGGCGACGAGATTCAGGTAGTGGTGAAAGCCGCCAACTTGCTCGACCGCACCATCGACTTCGAAGTGGTAGACAACCGCCCCGACTACGTCAAAGACCGGGAGCAGGAAGAGCGCCGCAACAGCCGTAGCAGCCGCGGCGGTGACCGTTCCGACCGGGGCCCGCGGGGCGAAAAACCCGGTGGAGGCCGCGGTGGCAAAGGAGGTGGCCGGCCCGGTGGCAGCAGCCGCAGCGGCGGGGGCGACAAGCGCCGGCGCTAGGCTCTTCCCGCAGTAGGGCCCGTGTCATTGCAAAGCCAACGGCTGAAGCAATCCGTCCTCTGTGAAGGTAGTTCCGCCCTTTACCCACAAAGCCCTTTCTCGTTGCGACGGGAAAGGGCTTTTCGTTTTTAGAAGCTTTGGCTTCGTCCCTACAAACCCCGCGTTGGTATCGACCTATTCATAACAGCCAGTCTCCTGCTTCCCCAACTCATCCGTTCCCCGTACCTTTCCGCCGCACCCTTTTGACTGCCTGTGGACCTTTCTTATTTCTCCAATAAAATCACCGCCGCCCTGGCGCAGCAGCGTTACGGCGAAGCCCCCGAAACCCTCTACGAGCCCATCCGCTACATCATGGCCCTGGGCGGCAAACGCATCCGGCCCTTGCTCACGCTGCTGGGCGCCCACCTCTTCACCGACGACCTCGACCCCATTATCAAGCCGGCCCTGGGCACCGAGGTCTTTCACAACTTCACCCTGCTCCACGACGACATCATGGACCAGGCCCCGCTGCGCCGCGGCCAGCCCACGGTGCACGAGAAGTGGAATTCGACGGTAGCCATCCTTAGCGGCGACGTGATGCTGGTGCGGGCCTACGAGCTATTCCTGGACGTGCAGCCCGAGCTGCTGGCCCCCGTGCTGCGCCGCTTTAGCCAGACGGCTGCCGAGGTCTGCGAAGGCCAGCAGTGGGACATGAACTTCGAGACGGAAGGGCAGGTGACCATTGCGCAGTACCTGGATATGATCCGGCTCAAGACGGCCGTGCTACTGGGCTTCTGCCTGGAGCTGGGCGCCCTGCTGGCCGGCGCTTCGGCCGAAGCTGCCGACCACCTGCGCCAGTTCGGCACCGACATCGGCCTGGCCTTCCAGCTCCGCGACGACCTGCTCGACGTCTACGGCGACGCCGCCACCTTTGGCAAGCGCGTCGGTGGCGACATTGTCTCGGACAAGAAAACTTTCCTGCTGCTTACCGCTCAGGCCCAGGCCAACCCCGAGCAAAGCGCCCTGCTGGCCCAGCACATCGGCCAACCCGTAACCGATGCCGAAGCCAAAGTGCAGGCCGTGCGGTCTGTGTACGACGAGCTCAATATCCGGCCCCAAACCGAAGCCCTGATTAACCAGTACTTCCAGGATGCCTTGCAACACCTCGACCGGGTGCAGGTACCAGCCGAACGCAAAGCGCCCTTGCGTGGCCTTGCGCTGCAGCTTCTGGAGCGGGAAAGCTAAGCTCCTCGAAATAGCCTGTTTTTATGCCCTTCACGAAGACTTGGCCCCATAAGCTGAGTCTTCGTTCGTTCTAAGGTCTGGCAAGCGGCCAGATAGCCTTAAAATCTGTTTTACTCTTTTCCACTTCCGACTTTCTGCTCATGTTCACTCTCGAAGCCCCCATTGTGCTGCTTCTGCTCACGGCTGGTATCTCCATCTACGCTTGGTCTAATCAGGATTTCATGGACAGCTGGATTCTAAACCCGGTGCAGATGAACCGGCGTGGCGAATGGTACCGCCTACTCACCTCCGGCTTCCTGCACGCCGACTGGATGCACCTTATCTTCAACATGCTGGCCTTTTACTCCTTTGGTCAGATGGTGCAGGATATTCTGATTGCCAACAGCGGCTCCACGGTGGGCCTGTTGCAGTTCCTGGGGCTCTACCTCGGCGGCATCATCATCTCCGACTTGCCCACCTACTTCCGCCACCGCACCGACCCTGACTACCGCAGCCTCGGGGCTTCCGGGGGAGTAGCTGCCGTCATCTTTGCCAGTATCCTGTTCAACCCCGTTGGCGCTGAAGGCGAGGGTATCACCATCTTTCCGATTCCTATTCCCATCAAGCCTTTCATATTTGGCTTCCTCTATCTGGGCTATTCCTACTATATGGGCCGCCGCCGCGGCGACAACATCAACCACGACGCCCACTTTTACGGCGCTCTTTATGGTATCATCCTGACGCTCATATACATACCCGAAGTAGCCATTCATTTCTGGAGCGAAATTCAGCGGTTTGTATTTTAAGTACCTGATTAACAGTGATTTGTTTGTATAGGGCCTAGCCGGTTATATCCATTCCAAAAGTCATGCGTAAAGAGCGGCATATTCTCGTTCTTCCTCCACCAACACCTGACTTCTCATGAATAAGATTGCTGCCCTCGCTAACCGTGTGCCGGTTACGGCCCTGCTACTTACCCTTACGCTGACCACCACTGCCTGCAGCCGCTTCAACAGCAACGGCGGCCTGTCGCTCTGGGGTATCGCGATTCTGGTTCTCGACGTACTGGCCCTGATTGATGTGTTCCGTCAGCCTTGGTCTTTGGGTAAGAAGATTCTCTGGGTAGCTATCATCTGGTTCCTGCCCGTTCTGGGCCTGATCCTGTACTACCTGATGGCTGGCCGCGGCAAATCGAACCTGACCTAGTCACCAACTGTATCCAATAAAAAGCCCCGCCACAATACTGTGGCGGGGCTTTCTTTTTTAGGCCAGTGTAGCGGTCTAAATAGGGCCGGGCGTTCTTAGTCGCGCTTCAGCAGTCGGTCTTTTTCCAGGCGCGCTACGTGCTTGAGCAACTCCCCGGTGTTGGTGATTTCCTTTACCTGCCAGTAGTCGCCCTTGTCCTGCATCTTTACCTCGATGACCATCGTGGTGTCATATTTTGGCTGAGTAATCTCGATGCCGACCAAAGCCTGCTCGCCCTGCTCATTCACGTATTTAATGGTCTTGAACTTGCTGTCGGTGCTGACCACTTTGCTGGCCAGCCCGGCCAGCGAAACCTTCACAGCGCGGTCGGGCTGTGCAGCGGCCGCGGCTTCCAGCGAACCCGACTCCACGTAGTTCTGTATCTCCTTATGAGCCGCTTTCGAAAGCTGGGGCTTCAGCAGGCGCAGCGCTCCTTTAAAGGCAAAAGAGCCAGGATTCAGCAAACCCAGCGCTGAGCTTTGGTTGGTTACCTGATCTACCAGGCTGCCCGTAACGCTATTCACATCAACGTAGCGCTCAAAGGCGGCCATGTCGTGGTCTTGGGTGGCTTTGGCAGCCTGCATTAGCGAGTACTCAGGGCCCGTCGTCAGGCTACGATAGTAGAGATAGCCGCCGACCCCCAACGCTGCTAGTACGAGCAACAGAACAATCTTTTTCATAAAGCGCAAAGAAGAGATACAAGGTTAGACCGCAAAAATATTGGTTTTGCTACCTAATCTATTGCCGTGGGCGCAGTACCTGCTACTTGGAGTTGCTAGTATTGCCGATACCGGTAACAACAGCTATAAGAGTTGCTCTTGGCTTGCTGAAGCAACCGTGAAAAATCAATCGAGTTCTTGGTAGACCGGCCTTAAGCTATGCAGCCGCGTAAGAGGCCGTATGAACCTTTCTGCACCTTATCCTGGGTGGTCCCGACCCGAAGTTCACGGGCACCGGGGCTGTCGTGGGCTATTGCCGGAGAATACGCTACCCGCTTTTGCCCGCGCTGTAGCGCTGGGCGTGGACGTATTGGAGCTGGACGTGGTAATTTCTGCCGACCAGCAGGTAGTTGTGTCGCATGAGCCCTGGTTTTCGGCCCCTATCTGCCGTTTGCCCACTGGGGAGCCAATCGAGCCAGCTCACGAGTTGCAGCACAACCTATACCAGCTTTCCTACGCCCAAATTCGGCAGTACGACTGTGGCCTAACTCAGCACCCACGCTTCCCTAAGCAGCAACCCTTGCCCGTATACAAGCCTCTGCTGCGCGAGGTAATCCGGCAGACAGAAGCCCAGGTTGCTCAGCTAGGCAGATCAGCGGTGCGCTACAGTATCGAGGTAAAAACGGAGCCGGGTGGCGACGATATTTTTCATCCTGGGCCTGCCGAATTTGTAGCGTTGGTACTGGCCGTGCTAGGGGAGGAGCAGGGAGTTCTGGAGCGCACTACGCTGCTCTCCTTCGACGAGCGTATTCTGCAATGGACCCGCCGGCTGGCCCCCAACTTGCCGCTGTGTTTACTGGTCGAAGACGGGCGGCCACTGGCCGAGCATCTGGCCGTGCTGGGCTTCGTGCCCCCAGTCTTTGGCCCCAATTACACCTTGCTTACCCCCGAGCTACTACGCGAAGTGCAGGCTCTCGGCATGCGTCTCGTGCCCTGGACAGTAAACGATGAAGCTAGCATGCGTCGCCTCATTCAACTCGACGTTCACGGCATCACCACCGATTACCCTGATCAGCTCCTTACAATACTGGCTGGTCAGCGCCAAGGATGATTCTTCCATACTGTGTCCGACGTGTTCCAAGCAATTGTACTACGGGTGGAACACGGTGGTAAGCTCCGTTCTCCTCAATCAGGAAGCGGAGCTGTCAGCCATGGCCAAAGCAACCCATATTAGAGCTTATTTGTAATGTGTTCAGCTGCGTTACAAGCAGTCAGATACACAATATGTCAAAATGTAAAACAATTTTAGTGTAACAATAGAATGTAACGTGTAACTGTTGTATTGTTACATGATGTTTGTTGTAACGATGTTACACGTACAATCGATGTATGTTTTTACACGTTCTGTTTGTTGCATTAGAACACTTTTGACATCTTTACACCCTGTCCTTATTACAACCCGCCCTCCATGCCACACCAAGGTGAAATCCTTCAAGAAGCTATTAAAAACAGCGGTATTTCCATTACCCGCATCGTGGAGGAACTTGGTATCACTCGTCCAACTATCTACCGTAAATTCAAAGAAGATAGTTTGGATTACGCATTTGTAAAGCGAGTAGGCGAAATAATCGGACACGATTTCTCAAATGATTTTACCTCGTTACAACAGACTGTATTGCCATTTGTTGCTCCTTCTGTAACAATACAACCTAGTGTAAATGTAACGCAACGTACAAGTTCGTTACAATCTTCTGATTCCGATCCTGTAAAGCAACTTATGGCTTTACAAACGAAGTACATAGCGCTCCTTGAAGCCTATAATGAGCTGCTTATGAAGGTGTACGGTCCTAAATGACAAATATGTTCCACGTGAAACATATTTGTCATTTAGGGCGTAGAGAAGGCCTGTATCAGTAGCCGAGTGTTTGGTAACAATAGTGGAGTAGAGTAAGCCTACCTATCGAGAAAGCTAATACACAATTTTGCAGCGTTCCTGCTGCAGTAGATACATCTCCTGGGGTACAGCCAGTGCGGACAGAGCGTTATCAAACTCGGCTTTGTTTCGGTCTCGGAACTCTCTTCTTTTAATGGCTTCGAGAAAACGCCGGCTGTCTTCAGGACTTTCCAAGCTGAGGCCTGGTACCGTAGTCGGTCGTCCCGCCTCGTCCTTCGCTACCATCGTAAAATAGGAAGTGTTAGTGTGCTTGACCGAGCCACTGCGCACATCTTCGGCAATGACCTTGATGCCGACTAGTAGAGAAGTGCGCCCAACATAATTGACCGAAGCCAGCAAGGATACTAACTCTCCAACCTCAACTGGCTGCAGGAAATTGACGCCATCCACGCTGACCGTGACGCAGTAGTTTCCGGCATGTTTGGAAGCAGCGGCATAGGCCACTTTGTCCATCAACGACAACAGAATTCCCCCGTGAATCTTGCCACCAAAATTGGCATAGGAAGGAATCATCAATTCGGTGAGCGTAACCCGCGAGTAAGACACGGGCCGGAAGTTAGGTAAGGTGATTTCAGACATGGGGTAGGGGAGGTGCAGTAAAAAGAAGAGAAGTAAAAAGGGTGCTCTTAAGTAGTCGAGCCAATTCCTTAAATGGGTGACAAAATAAAAGCTCCACAATTGACTGTGGAGCTTTGGCTGAATACGGTGGCCGACTAAAGAGTGCTGCGCTAGCTCATAATAACCCGGAGAGCTGAGCCGCCGGCTGTTCAGGTTGGGTTAAGGCCGGTTGGGACTTAAAAAGTCATTCTAAAGGAAAACCACTTCCTTGATGACCTGCTCACCAACCTCTGCGTTGATTAGGTCGAGCACCCGGGTCTTGGCCATCACCAGCTCATGTTTGAGCGGAGCAGAGCTAAGACGCACAAACAGCTTGCCCTGGCTGATGTATACCTCCTGGGTTTTGAGAGCTACAGCCTTGCCCATGATCCGCTCCCAACTCGAAACGACCAGTGTCTCGTTGAGTTTGCCTTGCAGACGGTAGGCCTTAAGCAGCGCCGTTATGCCCTCCTTTAGGGTGAGGACATCGGCCTTACGGGAATTTTCGGGCGAGTTATATTTTTTCAAAATCACTGGATATACTACGCGCGAACTGATGAGCTGTGATAGTCATACTGACCTTGCTGACAGCTTCTGCAAAGATAAAGTAGATGGCCGACTAAAGGGCCGTTACGTGGCCACTTTCAACCCGAAATCGGCTGATCTGTTCCGAAAGGTTCGCCAAGGCGCGGTCAGTACGCTCCAGATGAGTATCGGTCAAAAAAACCTGACCGAAGGTCTGATCGGCGACGAGTTGCAGCAAGCGAGTAATGCGCTTCTCGTCCAGGCGGTCGAAGATGTCGTCAAGGAGTAGAATGGGCTTGTGCTGCTTACGGGTGGCAGCTATTTCAAACTGTGCCAGCTTGAGGGCAATAGCATACGATTTCTGCTGGCCCTGGGAGCCATAGTTCTTTACTGATACCCCATCCATCAAAAACACGAAGTCGTCTTTGTGTGGGCCTACCGTGGTGCGTTGCAACGCTAAATCTTTACGCTCGAAGGTGCGCAGTAAGTGTAGGAAGTCGGCATCGGGTAACTGGCTCTTGTACTCCAGTGTGACTTCCTCCCGGCTGTCGGCGAGCTGCTGGTAGTGGCGCTGAAAGATAGGAGTGAAGTCGGCTAGGAACTGCTGGCGCAGCTGCACCAATTGGGTGCCTACAGGCGCTAGCTGTTCATCTAATACTAGTAGGTAGTCGCGGTCGTAGCCCTGGCGGTCGGCGGCTTGCTTAAGCACGGCATTGCGTTGGCGCAGGAGGTGATTATACTGAATGAGCAACTCCAGGTACTCGTGGTTGAGCTGGGAAATCAGGCTGTCGAAATAACGGCGGCGCTCCTCACTGCCCTGCCGAATCAGGTCAGTATCGTAGGGCGAGATAAGCACCACTGGGAAGCGGCCGATGTGGTCGGAGATGCGCTCGTAGGCCTGCTTGTTGTGGGTCACGGCTTTCTTCTGCCCGGCTCGCAGACTACACTGAATGGTTTCGCGCACGTCGTCGGGCGGGGTGCAGAACCGGCCTTTCACCACGAAGAACTCCTCGCCTTGTTTTATGCTCTGGGCATCCGAACTGGTGAAGGCGCTTTTAGTCAACGCCAAATAGTGGATGGCATCGAGCAGGTTGGTCTTCCCACTGCCGTTATCTCCTATAAAACAGTTGATATGGGGCGAGAGCTGAAGCGTCGCCTCATCGTAGTTTTTGAAGAACAGCAGATGTAGAGTTTCAAGAATCATTCAGGTTCGGAATTGCAATCCTTTTACGTACTTTCGCATCCCAAACGCGAACAACCGAGAGTACGATGGCGGAGACGAAAGTAAAGGCTACCCCAAGCGCATCCAATTCGGCGAAAAAATCGTCGAATAAGAAGGCTACCCCTAAAGCAGACGGTGCCACCGAAACGGTGAAGCAACCGGATCCGGTATTGCCCCCGACCGACGAGCAGCAGCCCGAGCAGAATGCTCCGCGTGCTACGTCGCCGGCCGAGCCCCAATTCTCTAAGGAGACCTACCTGACTTGGTACGAGCAGATGCAGCTCATGCGCAAGTTTGAGGAGAAGGCTGGTCAGCTCTACGGTCAACAGAAGATTAAGGGTTTCTGCCACCTCTATATTGGCCAGGAAGCCTGCGTGGCTGGTGCCGTGTCGGCCCTGCAAAAAGGCGACAAGTGGATTACTGCTTACCGCGACCATGCCCACCCTCTAGCCCTGGGCACTTCGCCCAACGCCATCATGGCGGAGCTGTATGCCAAAGCTACTGGTTGCTCGAAAGGCAAAGGCGGCTCGATGCACATGTTCGACAAAGAGGTAAACTTCGTTGGCGGCCACGGCATCGTAGGCGGTCAGGTGCCGATGGGTGCTGGCCTGGCCTTCGCCGAGAAGTACAACAAGACTGGCAACCTCTGCATTTGCTACATGGGTGATGGTGCCGTGCGCCAGGGTGCCCTGCACGAGGCTTTCAACATGGCTATGCTGTGGAAGCTGCCCGTCATCTTCGTTGTAGAGAATAACGGTTATGCCATGGGTACGTCGGTACAGCGCACCTCGAACGTGACTGAACTCTACCACATCGGTCGTGGTTACGACATGCCCTCCGAGCCAGTGAACGGCATGAACGTGGAAGACATTCACGAGGCCGTAGCTCGCGCCGCTGAGCGCGCCCGGGCCGGTGAAGGCCCCACATTCCTGGAGTTCAAAACCTACCGCTACAAAGGTCACTCGATGAGCGACCCGGCAAAATACCGGACCAAGGAGGAACTAGAAGACTACCGTTCGCGTGATGCTATCGAGTCGGTACGCCACACCATCCTGACCCACAATATGGCAACGGAAGAGCAGCTGACGGCCATCGACGAGAAGATCAAAGCGCAGGTGCAGGAGTCGGTAGAGTTTGCTGAGAACTCGCCTTTCCCTACTGCCGACGAGCTGTACAAAGACGTCTACGTGCAGCAGGACTATCCTTACATCCGCGACTAACTTCCCCGCGGAGTTTTACCCGGCTGCCCGGCCGCCCTTTTTGAAAGCCTAGTAATGTCTAAGATTCCCTACACGCGCAATAGCCCGCAGAACCGTCCGCAGCAGACCCAGGTCCCGGCGGACCCTAATCAGCCCATCGAAGGTGACTTGGTACCCGAGCATCCCTTGCTCGAAGACCCGGATGCCTTGGCTGAGCGGCTGGCTAACTCGGAGGACTTCCTGCGTCGCAACAAGAATGTACTGCTCGGCCTGCTGGCTGTAGTGGTGCTGGCCGTGGTAGGAGCTTTCGGGTATTACACTTGGCGCTCATCGCAGGATACCAAGGCTCAAGCGGCCATGTTTCAGGCAGTGAACTACTGGGAAGCTGACTCACTGAACAAGGCAATGAAGGGTGATGGTCAATACGACGGCCTGGAAGCCATTGCCTCGGAGTACAGCGGTACCAAAGCTGGCAATCTGGCTAACTTCTACGCCGGTGCTGCCGCGCTGAAGCAAGGCAAGTTCCAGGCGGCCATCGACTACCTGGAAGATTTCAGCTCGGACGACCTGTTGGTACAGGCCCGCGCTTATGCCCTGCTCGGCGACGCCAACCTGGAGCTCAACAAGTACAAGGAGGCGGCCGACTTATATAACAAGGCTGCCAACTACAACGCCAACGAATACTTCTCGCCCGGCTACCTGATGAAGGAAGCTACGGCTCGGGAGTTGGCCAAGGACAACGAAGGTGCCATCAAGGCATACGACAAAATTCTGACCGACTACCAGAACGCCCAGGAAGTAGGCGAAGCCAAGCAATTCAAGGCCCGCCTCGAAGGCTTGGCTGGCAAATAAGTCTGCCGATTAACCTCAATCACACAAGCTGCGCTTTTCCGCAAGGAAGGCGCAGCTTTGTTTTATAAGTAAACTGACCACTGAACCGAAGACGGCTATGGCTACTTCCCTGAAAAACTTGAGTGACTACACCGCCAACAGCTTCGTCGATATCTCCGACAAACGCTTTGGGCTGGTAGTAGCCGAATGGAACCGCGAAATTACCGATGTGCTGGCCCAAGGCGCTTACGATACCCTAATCAAGCACGGAGCCAAGGAAGAGAACATCTACCGCAACAGCGTACCCGGCAGCTTTGAGCTGACGCTGGGTGCTCAGTTCCTGGCCCAGCACGAGGAAATTGATGCTGTCATCTGTCTGGGCGTCGTTATCAAAGGCGACACCAAGCATGACGACTACATCAACCACGCCGTAGCTCACGGTCTGACTAACGTGGGACTGAAGTTTAATAAGCCCGTCATCTTCGGCTTGGTAACGACCAACAACCTGGAACAGGCCTTAGACCGGGCCGGGGGCAAGCACGGCAACAAGGGCGTGGAGGCTGCCGCTGCCGCTATTCACATGCTGGGCTTCTAAGCCAAAGGGTAATGCGCAGCTGCGGGCAAAGAAAAATCGTAGCTGGCTGATTATCGGACAAAACCGTAGCTTTGCGGCCAAATAGCGCGGGAATACGCCAAAACCGGAAACCCACTGTTTACGGGAAAGCTTCGCAGCAACTTATTTGGTAGGCTTGCTGTTTAAAAGCTAAATATGCCGGGATTTTGCTAAGACCTTGCTTGGTAAAAATTTAATATTCAATTAATTAACCTCTCCCTGAACCCCCATGAGTGAAGAAAACCTACGCTATTCCAGGGAAGAACTGGCTGAGTTTGCGGAAATCATCCAAGACAAACTCAACGCAGCCCGCAAGGAAGTAGCATTCATCAAAGAAACTCTGAGCCGCAAAAACGACTCGGGCACCGACAACACCGCTTCCTCGGCTAAGGTGCTGGAAGACGGCGCTGACACGGCCGAAAAGGAAAGCATGAACCAGTTGGCCTCGCGCCAGATGAAGTTCATCCAGCAGCTTGAAAACGCCCTGGTACGTATCAAGAACGGTACCTATGGCGTGTGCATCGGCACCGGCAAGCTGATTCCCAAGGAGCGTCTGCGCGCTGTACCCCACACCCAGCACTCCATCGAAGCCAAAATGGCGCGTCGCGACTAGTCGCGCTGCCCAGCTTCCATCTTTGCCCGGACTAGCGGCAGGCGGCCTTCAGCGCCCGCGCCGTTGGTCCGGGCACTGTTTTCAGGGCTACCGCGTTAGCCCGCCGGATTTTCCTCTGATTCATTTTTACCTTGTACCGTAGCGATACGGCACTCATTCCTTGCAACCATGGGCAAGAAACACAACGATGACAACTCCGCCCGGCGGGGGCGCCCCAGCGGCGACCGGCCTTCCGGCAACTTTGGCAACAGCGGTGGGCCGCGCAAATTCTCTTCCCGTCCCGGCGAAGGTGGTTTCGGCGGCAACCGTTCCGGCAATGACGGTGCCGGCCGCGACTTTTCCTCGCGCCCATCTTTTGGCCGTTCGGAAGGCCGCCCCAGCTCTGGCGGGGGCAAGCGCTTCGGCGGCAGCGAAGGCGGGCCGCGTAAGTTTGGCAACTCAGGTGGCCCCGGCAGCTTCGGCCGTAGTGAAGGTTCCGGCAACCGCGGCGGCTTCGGCGGCCCGCGCCGCGATGGAGGCGACGACCGCCGCTCGTTCGGCCGCGACAATGACCGGAGTTCGTCCCGCCGCTTCGAAGGCCGGGAAGACCGCCGCGACGAGCGCCCAGCGCAGCCTTATAATCCCAAGGCGAACTGGCCCGGCCAGCCTTATCAGCAGGAAGGCAAACCCGCTGTACCCCGCGGCAATTCCGGGGAACGTAACCGCAAATTCAACAAAGTAAACCCTCACGCCCAGCCCAAGCCGAGCATGCCCGAGCCGCCGGTGGATTTCCGCCGCGAAGAGCGCGACGGTGACACGGGGCCCAACCGGGCTATCCGGCCGGCGCGTCCATTCGATTTCCGGGGCGTGCCTGAAGGTTTCAACCGTGAGGAGAAACCGCGCCCCGACCGTCGGGATGATAACGTCGGATCGGAGCGCCGCGGCGAGAGTGGCTTTGGTCGTGAGGAGCGCCGTGGGGCACCTGACCGCCGCGAAAGTGGCTTCGGCAACCGCAGCTTTGGCGAACGGCCCAGCTTTGGCAGCAAGCCTTACGGCGACAAAGGTGGAGCACGCGGTGATAAGCCCCGGGCTTTTGGCGATAAGCCAGCCTACGGCGATAAGCGCGAAGCGCGGCCTTTTGGCGAGCGGACCGAGCGTCCGGTTCGCCCAACTTATGAGAACCGGGCTGATAAGCCCAAGCGGGGAGAGGTAGCCGGCGAAGCACCCGAGTACAAAAATCTGCGTCACTACGAGGAAGACAAGACGCGCGGCAACAAGCGCCGCCGCGACGAAGACGACTCCCACGCTGACACGACCCGCCTGAACCGCTACATCGCAAACGCAGGTATCTGCTCCCGCCGCGAAGCCGACTCCCTTATTGCCGCCGGCGAAATCCGGGTGAATGGGGAAGTGGTGACGGAAATGGGCTACCAAGTGCAGCCTACCGACACGGTGCAATACGGCAAGACTAACCTGAAGCGCGAGAAGCACGTGTACGTGCTGCTCAATAAGCCCAAGGATTACTTGACGACCACCGACGACCCGGAAGGCCGTCGTACGGTGATGGAGTTGGTCGCTTCGGCCTCGAAGGAGCGTATCTTCCCCGTAGGCCGCCTCGACCGGAACACGACGGGCCTGCTGCTCTTCACCAACGATGGGGAAGTAGCCCAGAAACTCTCGCACCCTTCGCACAAGAACAAGAAGATCTACCAAGTTGAGCTGAACAACCCCCTGACGGAGGAGCACCTCAAGCAGATTGCCGCCGGCCTGGAGCTGGAGGATGGCAAAGCAGAAGTGGATGACGTGGCCGTGGTAGCCGGTAACCCGCACTTCGTGGGCATCGAGCTGCACCTGGGTCGCAACCGGATTGTGCGCCGCATCTTCGAGCACTTAGGCTACGAAGTCGTAACCCTGGACCGGGTGCAGTACGCGGGTCTGACCAAAAAGGACCTGCCCCGTGGCAAATGGCGCTTCTTGAGCGAAAAGGAAGTCATTCGCTTGAAGTATTTCCTGTAACCAAGCAACCTGCAGGCTGGCTGTTGACTCATACAGCCAGCCTGTTTGGTTTAAGGCCGCGCCCTGCGGTAGCTGAAGCCAGCTGGTTGTACTTCCAGTAAGCTGAATTTCCTCTGTTATCCCCGAATGCGTACCCTGGCCCTCGATATTGGCAACACCGCCGTAAAGTACGGCTGCTTTGCCGGCAACGACCTGCTCGAAACGGGCGTGGTGGAGTCGGTGGCGGCCGTGAGCGGGATGCTGGCGCGGCTGCAGCCGCGCCACGTCATCAGCAGCTCAGTGGCCGAGGATACGGCCCATTGGGTACCGCAGTGGCAGCAGCAGATTTCGGGCCGGGTGCTGGAATTTCTGCCCGCCACGACACTGTTACCGATTCACAACGGATACGCTACGCCCCAGACCCTGGGAGCCGACCGACTCGCGGCGGCCGTGGGGGCCGCTTGGCTCTGGCCGACCCGCAGTACGCTTATCATCGACGCGGGCACAGCCATCAAGTGCGACTGGGTGGAAGGTGGCCATACGTTCCGGGGCGGGAGTATTGCCCCGGGGCTGCGGCTGCGGTTTCAGGCCCTGCACACGTTTACGAGCCGTTTGCCGTTGGTAACCCCACCAGCCGATACTACGGCTTCCGTAGCCCTCACCGGCGACGATACCGAGTCAGCCATTCGAAGTGGGGTATTGAACGGAGCCGTAGCCGAAGTAAATGGATTTATTGCTGCCTATCGGGCCCAGAATCCCGATCTGCAGATTGTGTTAGCCGGGGGCGACGCTGGCTTTTTTCAACCACGGCTGAAAGGCCGTATCTTTGTCATTCCGGAGCTCGTGCTCATTGGGCTTCACCGAATACTGGTGCATAATGTTGAAATCTAAATCGGCTGGCTTTATAGGGCTGGTAGTACTAGGCCTGATGGCCGCCCCCAACGTCTATGGTCAAGGCCTGGGTAACTCTCCCTATTCGCGCTTAGGGTTGGGCGACTACAATCCCAACCTGGGCGGTGTACGGCAGCAGGGTATGGGCGGCGTAGGCTTGGCCGCTCCCAACAGCACCAACGTCAACGACATCAACCCGGCCATGCTGTACTACACAGGCCGCACGACGTACGAAGCTGGCTTCAACGGGCAGTACAAAACCCTGCGCAATGCTACGGGCACCAATAAAACCGGCAGCGGCACGCTGGGTTATCTAGCCCTGAGCTTCCCCATCTCCAAAAGCTGGGCAGCCTCGCTGGGCCTGCGTCCCTACAGTTCGGTCGATTATGAGTCGAACACCGTGGGAGCAGTAACCAACGACAACAGCGGAGCCCAGGTGCTCAAGCAGCAGAGAGGCGAGGGCGAAATTACCGAGGCCTATCTGGCCCAAGCCTTCCGCGTAGCTAAAGGGCTAACCGTAGGCGCATCGGCCTCCTACATTTTTGGCTCTATCGACGAGGTGGTGAGTACGACCGTCGTAACGCCTGATGCCGCAGCTGTTACGGACATCACCCGGTCGGCGGTGAGTGACCAGCTGCACTACTCTGACTTTGCTTTCCGCGGTGCTTTACACTACCGCAGCAAGTTCAACGACAAGCTGAACTACAATGTGGGCGGCGTATACACCTTCCAAACCAACCTGAACGGTACGCGCAGCATTTCCTTGCGCCGCGAGGATGCCGAGGGCGTGGTCATTGAGGAGCAGGCGTTGGAAACCGAAAAGAAAGGTACCGCTACTTTGCCGGCCCTGACCCAAATCGGCATCAGCCTCGATAACAACAAGACCTGGAGCGCCAGCCTGGATGTGGCCCACCAGCAATGGTCGAATTTCAGAGGTATCGGCGGCACGTCGGCAGCTACCCCCCTGAACAACACGTTGCGCGTGGGAGTAGGCGGAGAATTCACCCCGGACCCCACTTCGGTTGACAACTACTTCAAACGCATCAGCTACCGGGGTGGGCTGAGCGTCAGTCAGATGCCTTACCGTCCCGGCGGTGCAACGCTCTACGACCGGGCTGTCAGCTGGGGCTTTGCCTTCCCGATGCCTTCCGCTACCCCTCTCGACGCGACGGTCCTGAGTTTGGCCTTCACCTACGGGCAGCGGGGCAATACCAACTACAGCACACTGGTGGAAAACGGCAGCAGCCGTCAGGTCAGCAACGTAAAGGAAGACTACATCCGGATGCAGCTGGGTGTGACGCTGAACAACCGCTGGTTTATCAAACGTCGGATTGAGTAAGTACCCCGGAGCTATGGCTGCACAACGCGTAAGCTGGTTGCTGGGCGTGGCCCTGCTAGCCGGGGGCACCTGGAGCTGCGAGAAAAAAGAAGCCCAGGTAACCAAGAAGGTCGTTTACAAAGGCCCGATCAGCGAAACAACCAACGTACTGACCCTGCTCAGCGACTCGGCCAAGCTGCAGATCCGGCTGACGGCCCCGGTGGAGGAAACCTTTGAATCCGGAGACCAGATTTACCCCAAAGGCGTCAAAGTGAGCTTCTACGGCGATGGTGGCAGCCGGGTCATCAACACCCTGGAAGGCAAGTACGCCAAGTACGACAAGGCCAAGAACCTTTACCTGGTGCGCGGCGATGTGCGGGTGGCCAACCAGGAAAAGCAGCAGAAGATGAACACCGAGGAGCTGTTCTACGACCGGGTGAAGGCCATTATCTATACCAAGCCCGAAACCGCCGTACGGGTCGAAACCCTGACCGAAGTATTGACGGGCAATGGCCTAACGGCTAATCAGGATTTCTCGCTCTACAGTATTCTGAATCCTACCGGCGTCTTCACCCTGAGCGAAGCCCCACCGGTCAACGCCAAATAACTTCTTCGTATGCGTATCGACCCGTCTATGTGGCGCACCATCCTGTTTTCACTGGGCGTGGTCACGTTCGTTATCGGCGTGTACCAGACCTTGGTAGAAAACAACCCCAAGGTGCCCGCTGAGAGCTTGCAGCGCAATTACTGGCTGTTCATGATTTCGCTGGGCTGCATCATGTACTACCGCTACCTGAAGCAGCGCGACAAGGAAGCCCGCTTTCTGGCCGACCCCAAAAATGCGCCTAAAGTTCCGGCCAAGTCGCCGGCAAAATCCGGCAAAGCCCAGCCGCGCAAGAAGTCCCGAAACTAGCTTTATACCTGAAACTTGCCCGCCCGGAGTCACCTTCGGGCGGGCTTGCGTTCGGTTAGCTTTGAATGTCCGGGGGATTCTGGTTATTTTGCGACTCTTTCTACTTTTTTACCGCGCTTTTTTTCAAGTAAATGGCATTAATTAACACGATCCGAGAAAAATCGAGCTGGGCTGTTGGCATCGTTGCCATCGGTTTGCTGCTCTTTATCGTCGGGGGAGACCTGATAGGCGGTAAAAACCGCCTGTTTAACCGCAATGAAAACACGGTAGGCGAAATAGCCGGCGAGAAAGTAGACTACGAAGCGTTTAACGCGGCGCTGGAACAGGCCAAGCAGAACTATATCCAGCAGCAAGGCCGTCAGCCCGACGAGCAGGCCATGGGTTACCTGCGCGACCAGGCCTGGAACCAGACCATCTACCGCATTGCCTTCGCCAAGGAGTTCGAAAAGCTGGGTATCGCCGTATCGGACGACGAACTGACTGACATGGTGCAGGGCAAAAACATTCACCCCAGCATCCGCCAGGCCTTCACCGATCAGCAGACCGGCCAGTTTGACCGCGCCAAGGTGATTGAGTACCTCAAGAACCTCGACAAGCTGCCCCCCCAGTCGCAGCAGGCCTGGTACAACTTCGAAGCCAACCTGGCTCCGGAGCGCATGGGCAACAAGTACAACAACCTCATCAAGCTCTCGACCTACGTGACGAGCGCCGAGGCCAAGCTCTACAACGAAAACCAGAACACCCGCGCCAGCATCCGCTACCTGTTCGTGCCGTACTTCTCCATCTCTGATTCGGCCGTAAAGGTGAGCGACGACCAGCTGCAGGCCTACCTCGACAAGAACAAAGGTCGCTACAAAGTAGAAGCCGGCCGTAGCATCGAGTACGTGTCCATCCCCGTGGTAGCCTCGGTAGAAGACAGCGCCGCCGTGAAAAAGACGGTCGACGAGCTGGCTGCCCAGTTCCGCACCGCCCCAGTTGATTCGCTCTTCGTGAAGCTCAACTCTGACCAGCCCTACAACGGTGCCTTCGTTACGCCCGCCGATATGCCCGAGAAGCTGCGTCAGCAGCTGCCCCTCACGGTAGGTCAGGTGTATGGTCCCTACGCTGAAAACGGCGTGTACTCGCTCTTCAAAGTAACGGCTCAGAAAGCCGGTGCTCAGGCTGCCGCCCGCGCCAGCCACATTCTCATCAAGCCCGAAGGCACCACGCCCGAGGCGAAAGCAGCAGCCCTGGCTAAAGCCAAGGACGTTCTGGCCAAAATCAAGGGAGGCGCCGACTTCGCCGCTATGGCTCGTCAGTATGGCACCGACGGCACCACCGCCACCGGCGGCGACCTGGGCTGGTTCACGCAGGGCCGCATGGTGCCTGAGTTCGAGAAAGCCGTATTTGGTGCTACCTCGGCCGGCCTGCTGCCCAACCCGGTAGAAACCTCGTTCGGCTACCACATCATCAAGATTACAGCTCCCAAGACCTCGCAAACCTACCAGATTGCGGCGGTTCAGAAGACCATTACGCCTTCCGACGCTACCCGCGAGGCTGCTTACGCCCGCGCTCAGGAGCTGAAAGGCAAAGCCAATGACCTGGCTTCGTTCCGTGCCGCCGTAGCTGCCGACAAGAGCTTGCAGAAGCAGGAGGCCAAAGGTCTGGGCAGCGACGCCCGCAGCGTAAACAACCTGCAGAACGCCCGTGAACTGGTCCGCTGGGCCTACGGCGCCGGCAACGGCGGCAAGAAAACCGAAATCGGTGACGTATCGGAAGTGTATGAAATTGGTGACCAGTACGTTATCGGCGTCCTGACCGAGGAGCGCGCTAAAGGCACCGCTGATGTAGCCAGCCTGAAGCAAGAGTTGTCGGCTGCCGTGCGCAACGAGCTGAAAGCCAAGCAAATCATGGACAAGCTCAACGGCAAGAAAGGCACCCTGGAGCAGATTGCCGCTGCCTATGGCCCCACAGCCCAGGTGAAAACGGCTGATAACGTAGTGCTCGGTACCGGCGTCGTTCAGGGTCTGGGCGGTGAGCCCCTGGCCGTGGGCAAAGCCTTCGGCCTGAAGCCCGGTCAGCAGTCGGCCCCCTTCCAGGGGGAGCAGGGCGTGCTGATTGTGGAGACCGTGAAAGTCGACAAGCCTACCGTACCAACCGACGTAGCAACGATTCGTCAGCAGCTGACGGCTCAGCGTACGGCCCGTGCCGATGGCGCCATCTACGAAGCTGTGAAGACCAATGCCAACATCAAGGATGAGCGCACCAAGTTCTTCTAAGCCGCGTACCTAGTAGAAGCATCAAAAGGGCTGTACCTTCGGGTACGGCCCTTTTTGTTTGGCGCCGGGTGCAGCCTGCGTGGCAACGGCTCACTCTTTTCCGCTACGAAAGAATCTTTGAGACGAAGGTTTTACGTTTACCTTCTGGTTTTCGGACCCAAATGAATGAAAGTAAGCCTCGTCCGGTTTACCTTCTCGGATTACTTGATTAGAACTCTGCGCTATGCGTCTTTTTTCTTTGCGTCGTTTGATTCACGTTAGCTCGGCCGTAGTGCTAGGGCTGGGCCTCACCTTGCAGGTGGCCCAGGCCCAGGACGAAGGCGGCATTGCCTTGGCCCGGGAATATGCCCGCAAAGGAGAGAATGAGAAGGCCGCCTTCCTGTTTGGCCGCCTGCGCAGCGAAGAGCAGGCCGCGCCCAACGTACTGCCCGAGTACCTGGCGGTGCTTCAAAACCTGAAGCGCTACAAGGACGCCGAAAAGCTGGTAAAAAAGGCTATCCGTCAGCGGCCCGAGGAGCCGTCCTACGGCGTGGCCCTGGGGGCTCTCTACACCGCCGCCGGCGACCCGGCCGCCGCCACCAAACAGTACGACCGGCTCGTGAGTCAGCTGACTGCTGCTCAGGTAGTACCCGTGGCTACTGAGTTTGTGCGGCTTAACCTGCCCGAATGGGCCGAAAAAACCTACCTGAAAGGCCGGACGCTAGCCAAAGACGACACCGAATACGCCCCCCAGCTGATTCAGCTCTACACCCAGTCGGGCCAGACCGACAAGGTGATGACCGAAACCCTGCGCTTGGTGCAGGACGATGAGCAGCAGTTGCCCTTCGTGCGCAACATGCTTCAGAACAGCCTGCGCGAAGACAAGGACTTCGACGCGCTGGAGAAAGTGCTGTTTGCCAACGTGCAGAAGTTTCCCGAGCGGGCCGTGTATAGTGAGCTACTGCTGTGGCTACAAATGCAGCGCCGCGACTTTACCGGTGCCCTGGTGCAGGCCAAGGCCCTCGACCGGCGCGGCCGTACCGAAGGGGCCCGGGTGATGGAACTGGCCAGCATTGCCCAGCGCAACAAGGACTACGAAAGCGCCATTGCCGGCTACGACTATGTGACCCGCGAGTACCGCAGCGGCATGTATTACCGCCTGGCCCGGCAGCGCCTGGTGCAGGCCCGCGAGGAGCAGGTCCGCTCCACGTACCCGGTGGACCCTGCCAAGATTCGCAGCCTGATTAGCGAGTATCAGAATGTGCTGACGGATTTGGGCAAGACGCCCGAAACGGCCCCGGTGCTGCGCAACATGGCGGCTCTTTACGCCTTTCAGCTCGATGAGAAAGACAAGGCCATGGCTATGTTGCAGGAGGTAATCGACATGCCCCGGGCCAGCCTCGACGTGGTGGATGAAGCCAAGGTCAACTTGGCTGATATTTACCTGCTGCGCAGTGAGCCCTGGGAAGCTACGTTGCTGTATTCGCAGGTCGAGAAGTCGCACAAAGACTCGCCGGTGGGCTACGAGGCCAAGCTGCGCAATGCCCGCTTGAGCTACTACGCCGGCGACTTCAAACTGGCCAAAAGCCACCTGGACATTCTCAAAGAAGCTACCAGCCGCGAAATTGCCAACGATGCCATGCAGCTCAGCCTGCTCATCACCGACAACACGGCCATGGACACCGCTGGCGTGGCCCTGCGCGACTACTCGGCCGTGGAGTTGCTTGTGTTCCAGAACAAGCTCGATGCGGCCCTCAAGGGCTTGGATAACCTGCTCCAGAAGTACCCTGGCCATGCCCTCACCGACGACGCCTGGTATCTGAAAGCCCAGCTCCAGCGCCGCATGGGTGACTATCCGGCGGCCCTTACTACGCTGGAAAAGATTACGGCCAACCCCAAGTACGACGTGCTCAGCGACGATGCGCTGTTCTTGACGGCCAGCATTGCTGAGGAAAACCTTCAGGACCGCGAAAAAGCCAAAACGCTCTACAACCAGCTGCTGGTCAAATATCCCGGCAGCATCTACACCGCTGAGGCCCGCAAACGCTTCCGCAAGCTGCGCGGCGACGCCGTGAATTAGAAGTTTATAGAATGGAATAAAAGCCCGTCATGTCGACCAGCGGGAGACATCTTGCTGGCTGGCATTTGCTTACTAACCCGATGACGTCACGCGAGTTTTCTCACTCTGCTCGGAATGACGTTCTGGGATAACACCTGCTCTAGCGGAAGAAGATAAACATGATGGCCAGGGCCAGCAGAAATATCAGGTACATGAGCCCGTCGGTCAGAATGTATTGTTTGTACTGCTTGTAAAAGGCAATCAGCTTCTTCATCGGGCACTAGCTCAGGCGGCGGAAACGCAAAAATACGAATTCGGGGCCGGCCCATTGGGGTACAAAGGGGAGGACCGCGGTTTTCTTCTTACTTTTGAAGATAACGCCCGTGAGGGCCCGCCGCTGAATCATGGAAAAACGATGGATCCGCAAGCCTGCGCCTGAACCCACCAAGGTTAGGCACCTGGCCGACGCCCTGCGCGTGAATGAGGCCATCATCGCGCTACTCTGCCAGCGCGGGGTGTGCTCGTACGACGAAGCCTACGAATATTTCCGCCCCAGCCTCGACCACCTGCCCGACCCGCTGCGGATGCGCGACATGGACCGGGCCGTCGACCGGCTGCTGACGGCCCTGCACGAAGGCCAGAAAGTGCTGGTCTTCGGCGACTACGACGTGGATGGTACCACCTCCGTGGCCCTGGTTTTTTCTCACCTGCGCACCTTGTTCGGTCCTGAGCGGGTCGACTACTACATTCCGGACCGCTACAAGGAAGGCTACGGCATCTCCGACGCTGGCATTGATTACGCCGTCGACCACAACTTCAGCCTCATTATCGCCCTCGACTGCGGCGTTAAGGCCGTGGACCGCATTGATTACGCCAACGAACGGGGCATCGACTTCATCATTTGCGACCACCACTTGCCCGGCACCGAACTGCCCAAGGCAGTG
This sequence comes from Hymenobacter cellulosivorans, assembly GCF_022919135.1. Taxonomy (NCBI): domain Bacteria; kingdom Pseudomonadati; phylum Bacteroidota; class Cytophagia; order Cytophagales; family Hymenobacteraceae; genus Hymenobacter; species Hymenobacter cellulosivorans. The sequence goes on from NZ_CP095049.1 coordinate 1,228,237, forward strand.
GCCGTGCTCGATCCCAAGCGTGCCGATTGCGAATACCCATTTAAGGAACTCTCTGGCTGCGGGGTGGGCTTTAAGCTGATGCAGGCCCTGACTCAGCACTTGGGCCAGGACCAGACGCCGCTTTACGAGCTGCTCGACATGCTGGCTATCAGCATCGCCGCCGACATCGTGCCCATTACGGGTGAAAACCGCATTCTGGCCTACCATGGCCTGCGCCTGCTCAACGACCGGTACCGCGGGCAGCGCCCTGGCGTAGCGGCCCTGCGGGAGCTGGCTGGCCTGCGCGACGGGGAGCTGACCATCAGCAGCCTCGTGTTCGGCTTTGCGCCCCGCATCAACGCGGCCGGCCGCATGGGCGACGCCAAACGCTCGGTAGCTATGCTGCTGGCTGAAACCAAGGAGGAAGCCGTAGAGAAAACCGGCGTGGTCGACAAAACCAATATTGAGCGCCGCGGCTTCGATACCAGCATTACAAAGGAAGCGCTGAGCATGATTGAGGACGATTTGTCCTTGCGTAATGCTCATTCCACGGTGCTCTACAAAGAAGACTGGCACAAGGGCGTCATCGGCATCGTGGCCTCGCGCTGCCTCGACAAGTACTACCGCCCCACTATCATCCTGACTCAGAGCAACGGCAAAGCCACCGGCTCGGCCCGCTCGGTGGTGGGCTTCGATGTGCACCAGGCCATCAGTGAGTGCGCCGACCTCCTGGACCAATACGGTGGCCACATGTACGCCGCCGGCCTCACGCTGCCGGTCGAAAACGTGCCTAAGTTCCGGGAGCGGTTTGAGCAAATCGTAGCGGGCCGAATTCTGCCCGAGCAAATGATTCCGCCGGTAGAAATAGACGGTGTGCTGCGCCTCGACGAAATAACGGACGGCTTCTACAAGCTCCTGCACCAGATGGAACCCTTTGGACCGGGCAACCCCAATCCAGTGTTTGAGTCGGAGTACGTGTACGCCACTCCCGAATCGGCCCGTATTGTGGGCAACTCCCACCTGAAGCTGACCCTGACCCAGGACGGCCGCCACACCGTGGATGCCATTGGCTTCGGCCTGGGCGAATACCACGAGCGAATTACGCAGGGTAGCCCCTTCAACGTGTGCTACACGGTGGAAATCAATGAGTACCGCGGGCAGCGTACGTTGCAGCTGCGCGTGAAGGATATCCGCTGGGTCGAGTAGTTGCCGGCGGATATCCTTGGCGTGACGTTAGCTCTGGGGGCGGGGCGCTACAAAATACTCGGTAGTAGAGCGGTTGCGCTGCGGTAACCCTTTGCGCGTCGTTTTCTCCAGATAGTCGCCGCGCAGGAATTTTACCTGCTTTATCGGGTTGCGGCCAGCTCCTTTGCTCGTAATAGTCGTGTATTTACCCGATTCCGTTTTGACTACCTTCACTTGGTCCCGCGGGTCAATTTCGAAGTAGTCGGAGGCCGTAAGCCGCACGAGTTTGCCATCCTGGTAGTACTCCGACAGGGCTAAGTTGCCCTGGGCGGTGTAGTAATACACTTTTTCGACTACTGTACCCACTCGCTTAAATTTGACAACGTGTTTCTTGCGCAAGTATTTCGGCAGCTTGTCGGCCGAAACGGTTGTCGGTCCCGATAAGGTAGAGTAGCTTTTGGTGCAGCGCCGCGTACCCCGGACGGCCAGAAAAGAGGTCTTGAAAAAGCGAATCTGCTCGTCCGCCTGGCTCCGGATGGCCGCCGCGTGTTGGAACAAGGAGTCCCGCTCGGTAGCAAAGCGGGCGGGGTCGGTGGTTTGAGCTTGGGCAGTCAGGGCCGTAAGTAGCGCGAAGCCAGCGCTAAGCGTGCATTTAAAGGTCATATAAGACGTAATGAAGACAAATAAGTACCGCTAATGTAGCGCTTTGCTATACCTGCCAGTATTATTTTTTGCCTTGCGTATGAGTCCACACCCACCAGATTAGCAAGGCCTGCAGGGGCAGCCGGACCCAGACCAGCCAGGGCGCTACGCCCAATCCGGCGCCGCTGGTTTGGGCCATGTACACGTTGGCCGGAAATACGGCAATGAGTAGCGCAATCAGGCCCCAGGCTGCCCAGCGGCGAGTGGCACGGGGCAGCAGCAGAATCCCTAGCAGTATTTCTGCCGCTCCGCTAAGCAAGACCAGTCCCCGGTGCCAGGGCAGATACGGCGGCATGATGCGCATGTACACCTCCGGCTTGACGAAATGCAGGACTCCGGCTCCGCTGAACAAGACGGCAAGAATGCAAAGGCTAATGGTGCGGGAACGAGGCATAGAGACTACGCTACAGGAAGAGAAGGGCGGTTCGGGTGGGTTACCAGCGGCCAGGCCGGGGTCGGCAACATACGTTGGCTAGAAGCAATTTGGGCTGCGACGGCGCACTGTTTACCTTGGGGTGCCGTTATAGGCTGACTTTCTTCCTGATTTTCCCGCATGAAATTATTTTCCCTCGCCCTTGGGCTGGCTTTGGCTGCGGCCGCGCCGGCTGTAGCGCAGCAGCCCGCCGGCTACCAGATTGCCTTGGACCTCGAACATGCCACCAACGACCAGGTTCGGGTCGTGATTCAGACGCCACCGGTAAAAGAGGCCCAGGCCACGTACGTCATGCCTTCGGTGGTGCCCGGCTCATACTCGCGCAAAGACTACGGCCGCTTCGTGCAGAAATTCACTGCTTTCGACCGCAAAGGCAAGCCGCTCAAGGTTCGGAAGGAGGGCAACAACCTGTTTATTATCGATAAAGCGCCGAGTCTGGCTCGGATTGAGTATTTGGTAGACGACACCTGGGACGCGAAGCAAGACGACAGTTTTATCTTTCAGCCGGGCGGCACCAACTTCGAAGCCGACCAGAATTTCGTGCTCAACCACTACGGCCTCTACGGCTACCTGGAAGGCTACAAGATGCAGCCCTACCAGGTCACGGTGGCCAAGCCCGCCGCGCTCTACGGCGCTACGTCGTTGCCTGCCCGCCGCGCTTCGCCTACCCAGGATGTATTCACGGCCGCCAGCTACGTGGAACTGGCCGACTCGCCCATTCTCTACAGCCGCCCTGATACGGCCAGCTTCAGTACCGGTGGTGCCCGGATTGCGGTGTCGGTGGTGTCGGAAACCGGGACGGTGAAAGCTGAGCAGGTGCGCGAGATTATGCGGCCCATGGCCGAAGCCCTGACCAAGTTTTTCGGCCAGATGCCCGTGCCGACCTACCACTTTCTGATGTACTTCCCGAGCTTCTCCTCGCCGCTGGCCAGCAAAAACGGCGGCTACGGCGCCATGGAGCACTCATATTCGTCGGTGTATTTTCTGCCCGAGGTACCCGGTGAAGACCGGCTGCGTAGCATGGTGCAGGAAGTAGCTTCCCACGAGTTTTTGCACATGCTGGCCCCGCTCAACATCCATAGCCGCGAAATCGGGGAGTTTGACTTCCGCAGCCCCAAGATGTCGCAGCATTTGTGGCTCTACGAGGGCGTCACAGAGTACATTGCCCAGCTGGTGCAGGTGCGGGGTGGCCTGGCTACGCCCGCCGAGTTTCGGCAGCGCATGAAGGAGAAAATCGGCAAGGCGGAGAAGCACCCCAACGTGTCGTTTACCGAGATGAGCCGCAAGATTCTGGAGGCACCCTACAAGGACATGTACGACAACGTGTATGACAAGGGCGCCCTGATGGGCCTGTTGCTCGATATCCGCATTCAGGAGCTTAGTCAAGGCCGTCAGAGCCTGCGCGACGTGCTGCTGGCCTTGCGCCAGAAATACGGCCCGACCCGCTCCTTCGAGGACGCCGAGCTTATCCCTGAGTTTGTGGCGCTGACCAACCCGGCCCTGCAGCAGTTCTTCGACCAGTACGTCATCGGCAATCAGCCTTTGCCCTACGCCGAGTATTTCGACAAAATCGGGTGGCGCTACCAGGCCAACGCTACTACCACGGTCAAGGCCTTTGGGCGGCTGGGCTTCAGCTACGACACCGAGAAAAAGCAGTTTATCGTGGCCAGCACCAAGCCCGACCAGAATGCCTTCGGCCTGAAGGAAGGCGACGTAATCTTGGCCGTGAACGGCACGGAGCTGGACATGGGCAACGCCGAAAAACTACTGCGCCCTTTGGTAGAGCCCACTACCAGCGACGTGGTCAAGGTGCGGTTCCGCAGCGGGGCCGCGGGGGCGCCTCAGGAGCGCCAGGCTGCGCCCCGCGAGTTTGAGGCCCAGGTCAAAAATGTCCTGGAGGAAGTCGCTGCACCCACGCCCGCCCAGCTGCAGCTGCGCAACCAGGTGCTTAAGCCCTTGGGCTAAGGCTGCCGCCGGCGCTTCTGAGTTCTAACGCCTACCTTTGCCCTAATGATTCTGCGCGCCGAAAACCTCGTCAAAACCTATAAGTCCCGCACCGTCGTCAACAACATGTCGTTGTCGGTGGAGCAGGGGGAAATCGTGGGGCTGCTCGGGCCCAACGGAGCCGGCAAAACCACCTGCTTTTACATGACGGTGGGCATGGTGAAGCCCAATAGCGGCAAGATTTTCCTTGACGACGAGGAAATTACCAAGCTGCCCATTTACCAGCGGGCCCGCCGCGGCGTGGGCTACCTGGCCCAGGAGGCCTCCGTTTTTCGCGACCTGACGGTGGAAGAAAACATCCTCTCAGTGCTGGAAATGACTAACATGCCCAAGCAGGCCCAGCGCGACAAGGTAGAAGAGCTCCTGAACGAGTTTAGCCTCAACCACGTGCGCAAAAACATGGGCCGGGTGCTCAGCGGCGGCGAGCGGCGGCGCACCGAAATTGCCCGGGCCCTAGCCGTCGACCCCAAGTTCGTGCTGCTCGATGAGCCCTTCGCCGGCGTCGACCCCATTGCCACCGAAGAAATTCAGGGCATCGTGGCCAAGCTCAAGAACAAGAACATCGGGATTCTTATCACCGACCACGACGTAAACTCAACCCTGAGCATCGTGGACCGGGCCTATCTTCTCTTCGAAGGCAAGCTGCTGAAGGCGGGCACGGCCGAAGAGCTGGCGGCCGATGAAACCGTTCGGCGCGTGTACCTGGGCAAAAACTTTGAGCTCAAGCGCAACATCTAAAGGACGTGGGTAGCTGTAGAACAGCAGGTAGAGGGCAGCTTTACCGGGAGAATTTGCGTACAGGTCCCACCTAGGCCCCGTGCTTGGGCAAAAAGGCCTTTATTTCGCCCGCTAACCTGCTTTCCCACCCGGCAACGAACCCTGAATGATTGATTCTATTCTGAAGTGGACCATCCAGCGGCGCCTGACTAGTATCGAGCATTTCAGTCAGAACCCGCACGAGGTCCAGGCCCAGTTGCTGCAGGAATTACTGCTGAAGGCCCGCCCCACGGAATGGGGGCAGCGCTACGGATTTGCTGATGCACCCTCGGCCCGGGAGTTTGCCCAACGCCTGCCCGTGAGCAGCTACGAGGAGCTCTACCCAGCCATCGAGCGGGTGCTGCGCGGGGAGCCCGACGTGCTCTGGCCCGGTACCGTGCAGTGGTTTGCCAAGTCCAGCGGCACGACCAACGCCCGCAGCAAGTACATTCCCGTTACGCGCGAATCATTGCAGGAAGGCCACTACCGCGCTGGCCGCGACATGACAGCCCTGGCAACGGCCCTGTACCCGGAAAACCGTGTGCTGGCCGGCAAAACCCTGTCGTTGGGCGGAACCCACGCCCCGAACCCGTTCCGTCCCGAGCAGGAAAGCTCCCGCGTCGGCGACGTGTCGGCCGTGATAATGCAGAACCTGCCGGCCTGGGCTGAGTTTTTGCGCACCCCACCCCTGGAACTGGCTTTGCTCGACGAGTGGGAAGAGAAAATAGACCGGATTGCCCGCCACGTACTCAGCGTCAATGTGGCGGCGCTTGCCGGCGTACCCACCTGGATGATAGTGATGTTGCGCCGTGTCACGGAGCTGGCCGGCGCCGATAATATCACCGAGGTGTGGCCCAATCTGAGCCTGTTTCTGCACGGCGCAGTGGCATTCGGGCCCTATCGGGAGTTGTTTCGTCAGCTGATTCCGGGTCCGCAGATGCGCTATCTGGAAATTTACAACGCCTCTGAGGGCTACATTGCCCTGCAGGACCAGCCTAATTCCGAAGATCTGCTGCTGCTGCTCAACCACGGCATCTACTACGAGTTCATTCCGCTAGAAGAGCTGGATGCCGAACACCCGCAAACCCTTACGCTGGAGCAGGTAGAGCTAGGCAAATCCTACGCGCTGGTGCTTTCGACCAATGCGGGGCTGTGGCGCTACAAAATCGGGGATACAGTGCGCTTCACGAGCCTGGCGCCCTACCGCATCCGCATTACGGGCCGGACCAAGCATTTCCTCAATGCTTTCGGTGAAGAAGTCGTCATCGAGAATGCCGATGCCGCCATTGCCGCCGCTTGCCGTGCCACCGGCACCACCGTGCGCGACTACACCGCCGCGCCTATCTACTTTGATGCTTCCAATACCTCGCGCGGGGGCACCAGTGGCTGATTGAGTTTAGCCAGCCACCCCACGACCCGGCGCAGTTCGTGGCCGTGCTCGACGATACGCTGCGGGAGTTGAACTCCGATTACGACGCCAAGCGCCACCGCGACCTAGCTCTCACTGCTCCGGTTCTGACTATTGCCACAGCTGGGGCCTTTACTCGTTGGCTGGCCCGCAAAGGCAAGCTGGGCGGTCAGCATAAAGTACCACGCCTGAGTAATTCGCGGGAAATTCTGGAAGCCGTATTGCAGGAGCTTTAGCGCCGGACTGGCTTTATTAGGTCTTCTTACTAAAGTTATATTACGTCGGGATATGGTATTGTTCAATTAGCTTGTTAAAGCACAAAAGGAGTAACCTGCAATTGAGGATAGTAAGCAGTGAAAACAGTTATCTTTTGGCTGTATATAAGCTAATTAGGCTGATTTTGATATTTTCTTAGTTTCTGGAAATAATTTTAATACAATTGTTTTAGGTCTAATAGATTTAGAACTATATTGGCGGATTGTTAACGTTCACGTCTACACCCGTGCCCGCTATATCAACCTCCTCCTCCCGCCCCTACGTTTCTCGTCGCAAGCGTAGCCGCCCCTCGGAACCATCTGAGCTAAGTACCAAAGCCACGCTAGGTATGCTCAGTCTGCTGGTTTTTGCGCTACTAGCTAGTCTGGCTGTCATTGCAGCATCTCTGACCAGCGACGAGCCCAGCGCGACCTCACCAACGGCCAGCCTTGTAGCTACCGGTTCACCCATGAACCAGTAGCTACAACACCAGCTTTGCGCCGATTATTCGTCCAGCACACCGCCGACTAATCGGCCGAAGACGCTACCACTCTCTTTCGATGCATTGCCGCCAGTTGGTGCTAGTGCCTGGATCAGCTTTTTAACCGGCATCGACTGCAGCCACACCCGGCCCGTGCCTTGCAGCGTAGCCAGCAATAATCCCTCGCCGCCAAAAATCATTGATTTTAGGCCGCCGGCGCGGGCGATGCTGAAATTGATGCTGGGCTCAAAGGCAACCACGCAGCCCGTATCCACGCGCAGCAGTTCGTTGTTGAGCTGTTTCTCAATGATAGTGCCGCCGGCGTGGATGAAGGCCTTGCCGTCGCCGGTAAGCTTCTCCAGAATGAAGCCTTCACCGCCAAAAAAGCCCGCTCCCAGGCGCTGATTGAAGTGGATACCGATTTTGGTGCCCCGGGCCGCGGCCAGGAAGCCGTCCTTCTGCACAATCAGGCCATTGGGCATTGTACCCAAATCCACCGGAATGATGGTGCCGGGGTAGGGGGCTGAAAAGGCCACGCGGCTTTTGCCATAGCCCCCGCGGTGAGTGAAGTGGGTCATAAACAGCGACTCGCCCGTAATCAGGCGGGTACCAGCCGAGAACAGCTTACCCAGAAGGCCTTGGTCGGGCTCTGAGCCGTCGCCCATCTTGGTCTCGAAGGCAATGGCTTCTTCCATGTACACCATGGCGCCGGCTTCGGCAATGACAGTTTCGTTGGGGTCCAGCTCTATTTCCAGAACCTGAATATCGGAACCCAGAATGCGGTAATCTACGTCGTGGGACTGCATAGAAGAAAGGGTTAGGGGGATAACGGCTCCAAGTATAGTGAACTAACGATTATTGCGGGCGTAGGCCCGAAAGAAAAGGCCATTCTCTGCGGAGAATGGCCTTTAGAAATGTATTTCGGGTTGGGCGTCGGTGCCCTATTCGTCTTTGCTCAACTCCCCGCGCACGTCGGCTTCGGTATCAGCTTCCGGCTCGCCTTTCTTGCCCTTTTTCTTGGCTTCAGTGCTAGTACGGCGCATGAATTCCTCCTCCGTTTCCTCGGGTTCGGCTACACCGTTTTCCACTGGAAAGTCTTCGTCTTCATCCTCCACCTTCTCGCCAAACTGTCCGTCGCGGTTCACGAGCTTTTTGTCGCGCACGTGCTGGTTGAGGAAGTGGTTGATTTCCTCAATGGAGTAGTTGGAGGTGATTTCGCCCAGCGGGTTGACCTTAATTTCAAAGCCTTCAAGGTCCTTATGGACCCGCGCTTTCTTCTCGGGGTCGTTTTTCTTGCTCTTATTGACGGGTTTCTTAGCCATGATATCGTCCGTAGGTGGGTTGCTACGCTAGTGGCCTTGCCCAAATACGAAGGCCGCTCCGTACCAGGGTAGTACGAAGCGGCCTTGCTGCCGGATGCACGAATTTTAAAACGTCGCGCTAGGCGCTGATTTTGTCGGCTAGGCGGGTCACGGCGGCCTCAATGCGCTGCGCCGTTTCCTGGGTACCCAGAATGCTCATAATGGCCATCAGGTCGGGGCCGGCAGCTACGCCGGTCACTATCACGCGCAGGGCCTGTAACACCTGGCCGATTTTGACGCCCTGGCGTTCCAAAACCTGGGTCAGCAGGGCCTTAATGCCCTCGGGTGTGGCGTCCTGGGCGGCAGGTAGCTCCTGGGCAAAGGCCTGGAGTGCGGTGGCCGTTGGGGCATTCCACTTCTTGCTGATTACCTGTTCGTCGTACGTTTCAGGAGCCAGGAAGAAGTACTGGGCTTCGCGCCAGAAATCCTGGGGAAAGGTCACGCGCTCCTTCATGGCGCCCACAATTTGCACGGCCTTTTCCTCGGAGCACTCAATGTTGTGCTCTTGCAAAGCCGTCAGTAGGAATTGAGCCAGCTCGGTATCGGGCTTAGCCCGCAGGTAGTGCTCGTTGTACCAGCGCACTTTGTTCTGGTCGAAGCGGGCCGGCGACTTGCTTACGCGCTCAATGCTGAAGGCCTCAATTAGCTCGGGCATCGAGAAAATCTCCTGCTGGGAGCCAGGGTTCCAACCCAAAAAGGCCAGGAAGTTGATAAAGGCATCGGGCAGGTAGCCACTTTCGCGGTAGCCGCTGCTTACGGTAGGCTGACCGGTTTCGGCGTCGGTGCCGTGCCATTCCAGCGGGAATACGGGGAAGCCGAGCCGGTCACCGTCGCGCTTGCTGAGCTTGCCGGTGCCGTCGGGTTTGAGCAGCAGGGGAAGGTGAGCAAACTGCGGCATGGTGTCTTCCCAGCCAAAATAGCGGTAAAGCAGCACGTGCAGCGGGGCGGAGGGCAACCATTCCTCACCCCGGATTACGTGGGTGATTTCCATCAGGTGGTCGTCCACGATGTTAGCCAGATGGTAGGTCGGCATGCCGTCCGACTTCATCAGCACCTTGTCGTCGATGCTGCTGGAGTGTACTACCACCCAGCCGCGAATCAGGTCGTTGAAGCGGACTTCCTCCTTGCGCGGCACTTTCAGGCGAATCACGTAGGGCGAGCCGCTATCCAGCAGCTGCTTTACTTCGTCTTCGGGCAGGGTCAGGGAGTTGCGCATCTGGGTGCGCGTGATGCTGTTGTACTGCGGGTTGGGCACCTTGGCGGCCGTCAGGCGGGCGCGCATAGCATCCAGCTCCTCGGGCGTATCGAAGGCGTAGTAGGCGTGGCCGCTGTTGATGAGCTGCATGGCATACTCCATGTACATCGGCTTCCGCTCGCTCTGCCGGTAGGGAGCGTGCGGACCGGCCGGCTCACTCCAGGGGCTTTCGTCGAGCTCAATGCCGCACCACTTCAAGGACTCGGCAATGTACTGCTCGGCACCAGGCACAAAGCGGTTCTGGTCGGTATCTTCAATGCGCAGCAGCATCTTGCCGCCCATCTTACGCGCAAACAAATAGTTGTACAGCGCCGTGCGCACGCCGCCGATATGTAACGGTCCCGTAGGGCTGGGCGCAAAACGCACCCGTACTTCTCTCTCCATATAAACAAAAATTCGCGTCGTTTCTGACAGAAACGCGCCGCGAAGGTACAAAGATCAACCGGTGAAATAGTGAGATAGGAAAATGGTGAGTTTGCCGTTCAATTTGTGCTAACGGCATAGGCAGAACCCCAACTCACCATTTCCCCATCTCAGCGCTAGTCCCGATTCCGATACGTGAGGTAGAGCACCAGGCCCAAGGCGGTAATACCCCACGAATAGCCCAGGCAACGGTAGTGCCCCACTGGTCAATCCAGGTCAGGAGCATGGATTTCATACCCAGGAAAGGCAGAATCAGCGACAACAGGCCGAGCAGCAATAAGCCAAGTCCAAGTTCTTTCATACAGTACGAGGTGAGATAAGAAGATAAAGAAACGGTGCCTTCAGCAGACAAGCCTGCTTGCGCAAGCACAACGAAAAACACACCATTTCCCTATACTGCCAACTCTCTATTTAACGGCTATGCAGGAAATTTCTACCTGCACGTCTTTGGGCAGGCGACTCACTTCTACCGTTTCGCGGGCCGGGGCGTAGTCGGCCGTGAAGTAGCTGCCATAGATTTCGTTGATCAGACCGAAGTTGCCGAGGTCCTTGACGAAAATGCTGCACTTCACCACGTCGAGTAGGGTCATGCCGGCGGCGGCCAGTACGGCCTGCAGGTTGCGCATTACCTGGTGGGTTTCGGCGGCTACATCGCCGCCACCAATGAGCTGGCCCGAGGCGGTATCGAGAGCAATCTGCCCCGAAACGTAGACGGTATTGCCGGCCTGAATAGCCTGACTGTAAGGACCGATAGGAGCAGGAGCGTCGGGCGAGTAGATGATGGTGTTAGCCATGAGGAAAAGCAATACGAGTGGAAAATCAGTCTTGAACTCAAAAGTAAGCGGAAAAAATGCTCCAACGCTTGGCCTGCCCACTCTTGAGATACAGCAACTGCCGAAGCCCAACAGCAAAAAGCCCCACCGAATTGCTTCGGTGGGGCGTGATAGAGCGTGCTAATTAAAGCTTGCTTACTCGACCGTTACGGACTTAGCCAGGTTGCGGGGCTGGTCCACGTTGCAGCCGCGCAGGACGGCAATGTGGTAGGAGAGCAGCTGCAGCGGAATTACCGATACCAGCGGCATCAGTACTTCGCTCGTCGCGGGCACCTCGATGGTAAACTCGGCCATAGCCGGAATCACCGTGTCGCCTTCGGTTACCACAGCAATGATGCGGCCTTTGCGGGCTTTCACTTCCTGGATGTTCGACACTACCTTCTCGTAGGAGCTGTCTTTGGTAGCAATAACCACGACCGGCATGTTCTCGTCGATCAGCGCAATCGGACCGTGCTTCATTTCGGCCGCAGGGTAACCCTCGGCGTGGATGTAGCTGATTTCCTTGAGTTTCAAAGCGCCTTCCAGAGCTACGGGGAAGTTGTAGCCCCGGCCCAGGTAGAGGAAGTTTGGAACGTCGCGGAAAATTTCGGCAATGGCCTCAATCTCGTCGTTGAGCTTCAGCGCCGTTTCCACTTTCGCGGGGATGTTGCTTAGCTCCACCATCAGCTCACGCATCTTGGAGTCGGTGAGGGTGCCGCGCTTGTGGCCCACAATCATGGCCAGCAGCGTCAGAACCGTTACCTGAGCCGTGAAAGCCTTGGTCGAAGCTACCCCAATTTCGGGGCCAGCATGGGTGTAGGCACCAGCGTCGGTAGCACGGGCAATGCTCGAGCCTACCACGTTGCAGATACCGAAGATGGTTGCGCCCTTGCTCTTGGCCAGCTCAATGGCAGCCAGCGTATCGGCCGTTTCGCCCGACTGGGAAATGGCAATAACGATGTCGCGTTCGGTGATGATAGGGTTGCGGTAGCGGAACTCCGACGCATACTCTACTTCCACCGGAATGCGGGCCAGGTCCTCAATTAGGTACTCAGCCACCAGGCCGGCGTGCCACGAGGTGCCGCAGGCTACGATGATGATACGGTCGGCGTTGACAAACTTGCGCTCATACGCCCGGATGCCACCCATGTTCAGGTGACCAGCCTCTAGCTCCAAACGACCCCGCATAGAGTCGAGAATCGAGCGGGGCTGCTCAAAAATCTCCTTTAGCATGAAGTGCTCGTAGCCGCCCTTCTCGATGCTGTCGAGCTCCATCTCCAGCTTCTGGATGTAGGGCGTCTGCTGCACGTCTTCCTTGGTCCGGATGTCAAGCTTCCCGTCGCGGATAACCGCAATTTCGTAGTCGTTGACGTATACTACCTCGTTGGTGTACTCAATGATAGGCGTGGCGTCGGAGGCCAGGAAGAATTCGTCCTTGCCCACACCAATTACCAGCGGGGAGCCTTTACGGGCAGCAATCAGCTGGTTAGGGTCATCCTTGCTGAGCACTACAATTGCGTAAGCACCTACTACTTCGTGCAGGGCCAAGCGCACAGCTTCTTCCAGCGAGCAGCTGTTCTGCTTCTGGATTTCCTCAATCAGATTGACAAAAACCTCCGTATCGGTGTCGGAGTGGAACACGTGGCCTTGCTTCTGCAAGTGGGTCTTCAGGGCCGCGTAGTTTTCGATGATGCCATTGTGAATAATGGCAATCCGCTCGGAAGTCGAGTAGTGCGGATGAGCATTCGAGTCGTTCGGCTCGCCGTGGGTAGCCCAGCGCGTGTGGCCCATGCCAATATGCGCGTGAGTATCCTTTTCAGCAATAAAGGCTTCCAGGTCATTTACCTTGCCTTTTTTCTTGTATACATTCAGTGCTCCGTTCAGCAGAGCCACGCCCGCTGAGTCGTAACCCCGGTATTCCAGCCGGCGCAGACCTTTTAGAATAATGGGACAGGCTTCACGGTGCCCGATGTAAGCGACAATTCCGCACATAGTGTGTCAGAGAAAGAGTTGTTGAGAGAAAAATCACTCCGGCCCGGCCCCTCAACAAAGGCCGTGCCGGAGTGATTCGTGTGAAAGCAGCTGAGCCTTAGCGCAGCTTGGAAGAGTATACGCGCAGCTTGATGTTCTGGGCATCAAGTACGCTACGGTTAAGTGACAGATCAAATGAGCGGCGCAGCACTGGGCTTAGCATCAACGCCGCAGCCTGCTCTCCGAGCTGGTTGGAGAGGTAGGCCTGCAAGTACGTGGTGATGACCACGCTGTAGTATTTCTTATTGCTGTCCACGTCGTACAGTGCCACCACGGCTTCGCGGCCCTGGCCTAGTTGGTTCTGCAAGTTGGCTTGTACAATTCGCTCGACCGGCGAAATGTTTACCGTCCGTTGCAGTACCCGGTTTCTGGCGTTTATCTCGTAGAGAAAAGCTGAGGTGGGATTCGTTTGGAACAGCAGTGTACCCGACGATTTGATGGGAATAATCAGCTCTGCGCGGTTAATAGCCAGCCCAGGCTGGTTTGCCAGTTCTTTCAGGCCCGGAATGCTCAGCTTGGTAGCTAGGCCCAGCCCTTGCTGCATGTAAGTCACGCTGTCAGCGACGCGCAACGACTGCGTACCATCCAGCAGTTGGCTGAACGGAGCTTTGAAGTCGGTGGTAATCTGGGTGTAGTAGCGGGGCGTGTTGGCGTCGCCGCTCACGTAGGATGAGCCCAGGCGTACCCGGTAGCGCAGTTTTAGAGTAGCAGTACCGTTAAGCTCCGTACCGTGGTAGTACACGTACACGCAGTTGACCGCCGAGCGGTTCAGCGCTAGAATGGCCCCAGTTTGATTGCTCGACGGCACAATAGCCAGTCCTTTCCAAAGAGCATTCAGCTTGCTTTGATTGAAGGAAGCATCCTTGAGCGCCGTAAACAGCGTGTTAGCAAAATCGGAGTTGCGGACTTTGTCTTTCTGAATAACCAGTCGGATAGTCTGGTCGGGGTTCTTGGAGGGTAAGGTGCTGTCAGCAGCTGGGTTTTTCTTTCTTTTCAGCACCCCAGGGTTCACGGCTACCTGCGTCGTGATGGTGCGGTTTAGGGAGCTGATAAGCTTGTCACCAATCTGGTCACCTAGTTCCACGTCGGTAACACCAGCGTTGTAAGTCTTTTTTTCCTCCAAGCCGTCTTTCAGCTTAAACAGGTCGAAGCTAACGGGCTGGGTAGCGCTACCATACACCTGGTCGAACGACGACACCAGCACTACGGAGTCGAGCACCGGCGTTTTAACCGCGCTAGGCAGCGTGTCGGAGCTGGCCCGCAGGTTAAAGTAGCCTTTGGCAGTGGTAGTACCGATGGTAGCATCCGTGAGCCGGCCTGCCAATACCCGCTCCGCGTTCAGCGTTTCCACCGAATCCTGCAGGATAGTTGAGGCATTAACGCGGTAGTCGCGGTACTCAGTAGTAACGGGGGAAGAGCCCGGCAGCTCCACGCTCAGGTCATTAGGATCTTCGCAGCTGGTAGCGGCGAACAGTAGAGCTGAGGACAGAATAGAAACCGAGGCTACTCGGAAGGCGCTGCTAATTGGCCAATTCATTATAAAGCGTGTAGTAAGAGGAAAGCAGGTTTTCGTCGGCGCTAACCTGGCCAATCTGACGCTTCTGCGAGTACTCCGTAAACATAGCGTTCAGATTGTCGCTGAAGTCCTCGTCGGATTTCACCACTGAGTCCGCATATTCCATGCCCACCTTGATGAAGCCGCCAAAGTCGGCCGACTTCAGGGCCGCCAGCATTTCATCATCGATGTCGAGCATTTTGGCCTTCTCGATGATGTCGCCTTCAAATTTGTGGCTGAATTCGTTGTTGTAGATGGTGAATACCGACTTGGCATCCTTGAAGATAGGGTCCTTCTTATAAGTCGTCTTCAGGTACATCGGAATCAGGCCCGTCATCCAGTCGTTGCAGTGCACGATATCGGGAGCCCAGCCCAGTTTTTTCACCGTTTCGAGTACACCCTTGCAGAAAAAGATGGCGCGCTCATCGTTGTCGGCGTGGAACTTATCGTTTTTGTCGACCAGCACCGACTTGCGGTGGAAGTAATCTTCATTGTCGATGAAGTATACTTGCAGCTTCGCATTCGGAATGGAAGCTACTTTGATGATAAGCGGCTTCTCTTCTTCACCAACGGCGATGTTGATACCCGAGAGGCGCACTACTTCATGCAAACGGTTCTTACGCTCGTTGATAATACCGAAACGGGGCACGAAAATGCGGATTTCCATCCCCATCTCCTGCATTCCCTGCGGTAGCATGCGCAGAAACTCCGCTACCTTGGTCGTCTGCAAAAACGGGTTAATTTCCGTGGCAGCGTAGAGTATTCTCAACTTGGACATATAGAGTCAGTTGGTGTGATTGGGATAGGGCAACACTTTGGGATGCACAAAATTAAGCATTTTTGAGCGAATTATCAATTAAACCAGCCCAAGCACTCTGTGAACGGGCCTTTTCACCCTATGGAGATACTCCAATCGGCTGCCGCGTTGCAAGCCCAGACGGAAATCTGGCGGCAGAATAAACTGCGAATTGGGTTGGTACCCACGATGGGTGCCCTGCACGAAGGCCACCTGCAACTGGTGCGGGCCGCGGCCCAAGACAATGACGTGGTCGTTGTGAGCGTGTTTGTCAACCCCACGCAGTTCAACAACGCTGAAGACTTCCGGCTCTACCCGCGCGTGCCCGACGCCGACGCCGCGCTGCTGGGCCCGGCGGGCTGCACAGCCCTGTTCATGCCTTCTGTCGAGCAGATGTATCCGCAGCCCACGGTGTTACGCTTTGATTTCGGGCCCCTGGAGCAGGTGATGGAAGGCGAGCACCGCCCCGGCCATTTTCACGGGGTAGCCACGGTAGTCAGCAAACTCTTTCACCTGAGTCGGCCCCACCGAGCGTATTTTGGTCAGAAAGACTTGCAGCAGGTGGCCGTTATTCGGCAGCTCATTGCCGATTTGTCATTTGATCTGGAATTGGTAGCCTACCCCACCATCCGGGAAGCTGACGGGCTGGCTATGTCCTCGCGCAACCGCCGTTTGAGCCCCGAGGCCCGGGCCGCTGCGCCCCGACTATACGAGGCCCTGGCGCTGGGCGCTTCCTTAGTAGAAGAGCAGCAACACACCCCGAAGCCGTGCAGCAGGCTGTGGAGCAGTTCTTAGCGGCCGAGCCGGGCATAGCGTTGGAGTATTTTACCCTGGCCGACGGCCGTACACTGCAGCCCATCACGGGGCAGTGGAGCTCGGGCAGCTTGGTAGCGCTGTGCCTGGCGGCCCACGTGGGTGGTGTGCGTCTCATTGACAACGTGCTGGTGACGCTGCCTTAGGCGGAGTGGAGTTGTACGGGTAAGGCTCAGGCGTTCGGTGCTATTTAGCTACCTTTGCGCCCTGAAAATCACCGGTTCTTTACTCATGCATATCGAAGTTCTCAAGTCCAAAATCCACCGGGCCAAGGTAACCCAGGCAGAGCTCCATTACGTAGGCAGCGTCACCATCGACGAAGACCTGCTGGACGCGGCCAACATGGTGGAAAATGAGAAGGTTACTATCGTCAACGTCAACAACGGGGAGCGGTTCGAAACGTACACCATCCGCGGTGAGCGGGGTTCGGGCATGATCTGCTTGAACGGCCCGGCTGCCCGCCGGGTCGCCGTCGGTGATATTGTCATCATTTTCTCCTACGCCCTGATTGATTTTGCCGAGGCCCGTGCGCATAAGCCCACGCTGGTATTTCCGGATCAGCACAATCGGCTGGTGTAAAGAAGAAGAGGAAAACACGGGAGCCGCCGGCTCCCGTGCGTATTTGTTGCGTGTAGAATTTTCATGAAGAAGCTGCTTACTATTCTCAAGTATGCCCTGCTGCTGTCCGTTTCGGGCCTGCTGATGTGGTATGCCGTACAAGGCCAGGACCTAAACAGCATTGGGCGGCACTTGCAGGAGGCCGACTATACTTGGCTCATCATCACGATGATTCTCTCGGCCCTCGGCTATTTTAGCCGGGCTTACCGCTGGAAGATGCAGCTGGACGCTACCGAGCACCGGGCCCCCTTCTGGGACGTATACCACGCCATGATGGTGGGCTACTTGGCTAATATGGTACTGCCGCGCATGGGCGAAGTGATTCGTTGTTCGGTGCTGCAGCGTACCAGTAAAGTGCCCGTACAGGTTGCCCTGGGAACCGTCGTGACCGAGCGGGTTATTGATGTACTGGTGCTGCTCTGCCTGCTGGGCGGTACGCTGCTGCTCGATTTCAACACCTTCTGGTCGTTTGTGACTGATAAGCTGTTGGCTGGCCGCTACGACGATATTGCCCGCAACCGCACCCCGTTGCTGGTAGCCGGGGTTATTGCATTGGTGCTATTGTTGGGCCTGGCCTATGCCTTGTTCCGCAACCTGGAGCGGCTGCGGCAGAACGCGCTGTTCAACAAGGTAATGGTGTTTCTGAAAGGACTGCTGGCCGGCGTGTTCAGCGTCCTGAAGCTGGAAAATAAAGGCTTGTTTCTGCTGCATACCTTCTTCACTTGGGCTGTGTATTACCTGATGGATTACCTGGCCTTTAAGTGCTTTCCGGCCACGTATTCGCTCGATATGAAAGCCGGCTTGGCCGTGCTGACCTTCGGCGCGTTCGGCATGGCCGCCCCGGTGGCGGGTGGCATCGGGCCGTTTCACGTGATGGTACAGGGCATTCTGCTGGCCTATGGTATCAGCAAGGAAGCCGGTATTGCTTACGCGCTGGTGGTCCACGGCTCCCAGACGATTCTGGTAGTGCTCATGGGGGGTATCAGCTTCGTGGCCAGCATGATGAAGTCGGGCCGTTCGTTGCGGGAGCTAACGGCTGAACCTACTCTATCTGTGACGACGGATGTGGAGTAAGGATAAAATTGTCAGCCCAGCGGACCTGGAGCTGCGGTTGGCCCAGTGGCGGACCGAGGGCAAGCAGGTTGTCTTCACCAACGGCTGCTTCGATCTGCTTCACCTGGGGCACGTCGATTACCTGGAAAAAGCCCGGAACCTGGGCGACGTCATGGTGTTGGGCCTTAATACGGATGCTTCCGTGAGCCGGCTCAAGCCCGGGCGGCCGTTGCAGGACGAAGTGTCACGCGCGCGGATTCTGGCGTCCCTTTTGTTTGTGGATGCCGTGGTTCTGTTCGACGAGCCCACGCCGCTGGAGCTAATTACTCTGGTCAAACCCGACATCCTGGTGAAGGGCGACGACTACGCTGTCAGTGGAATTGTGGGCCACGAATTGGTGTTAGCAAATGGCGGGCAGGTACTCACCGTACCACTCGTGCAGGGCTACAGCACCACTCGTATTGTCGAGCGGATTCGCGCCCAACTTCACTCCTAAGCAACTTCCCTCATGTACTACAACGCAAGCCCAATTTACTTTCTCATCATCGCGGCGATGATCGTAAGCTGGATCATTCAGTGGCGGCTGCGCAGCAAGATGAATACCTATGGCCAGATTGGTTTGCAGTCGGGCCTGTCGGGCCGGCAGATTGCCGAACTGATGCTCGCCGACCATAACATCACCGACGTTCGGGTGATTTCCACCGAAGGCCGGCTGACTGACCACTACAACCCAACCGACAAGACCGTTAACCTCAGCGAGGCTGTTTACGGGGAACGTAGCGCCGCCGCCGCCGCCATTGCGGCCCACGAATGTGGCCACGCCGTGCAGCACGCCACTGCCTACAGCATGCTACAGTTCCGCTCGGCCATGGTCCCGGCTTTGAGTAGCGTGTCCCGGTTTATGCCCTTTATTCTGCTGGCTGGGGTGCTGATGATTCGCACCTCGCTGATTCCGCTGGGCGTGGGCATTGCTCTGTTTTCGCTCACCACGCTCTTTTCCTTCGTGACGTTGCCCGTCGAGTTCGACGCTAGCCGCCGGGCCCTGGCCTGGATTGACGAGCGTGGCATCGTAACGGCCAAAGAGCACGCCATGGCCAAGGATGCTCTCTGGTGGGCTGCCATGACCTACGTAGTAGCCGCCCTTAGTTCTCTGGCTACGCTGCTCTATTACGTGAGCATTTTCATGGGTAGCCGCGACCGGCGCTAATCGGTCGGCTGACTAGTACTGATTCTTATTTAAAGAGTCGCTCCGTACCTGGGGCGACCCTTTTTATTTCCATGGCGGAACTGTAGGACAGAGCCCAGAGGTTGCTAGGCCAAACCCGGCGCCACGATTTTAGTTATATAGGCGGCTAACCTAATAAAATTGCGGCCTACTGCTTATTGTCCAACTTTGAAAGGCTAATTTCGCCCCCAAATTCAGCCGCCTCGGCGGTGCCTTCCTCCCACCCAAGCGTACCATTCTAATGGATTTTCAGCTCACCGAAGAACAACTCGCCGTCCAGTCGGCGGCCCGCGACTTTGCCCAAACCGAATTGTGGGCCGGCGTTATTGAGCGCGACGAACACCAGAAATTTCCCACCGAGCAAATCAAGAAGATGGGCGAGCTGGGCTTTTTGGGGATGATGGTAAGCCCCGAGTACGGCGGCGGCGGCATGGATACGGTTTCGTATGTGCTGGCCATGGAAGAAATTTCCAAGGTTGATGCCTCTTGCTCCGTTATTATGTCGGTAAACAACTCGCTGGTGTGCTGGGGCCTGGAAAAGTACGGCAACGAGGAGCAGAAGCGTAAGTGGCTACCCAAGCTGACCAGCGGTGAAATTATCGGTGCCTTCTGCTTGTCGGAGCCCGAAGCCGGTTCCGACGCTACCATGCAGCGCACCACTGCCGAGGACAAAGGTGATTATTACCTGCTCAACGGCACCAAAAACTGGATTACCAACGGCAGCTCGGCTTCCGTGTATCTGGTTATTGCCCAGACCAACCCCGAGCTCAAGCACCGCGGTATCAACGCCTTCATTGTGGAGAAGGACATGCCCGGCTTCGTGGTAGGGCCCAAGGAAAACAAGCTCGGCATCCGCGGCTCCGATACACACTCGTTGATGTTTACGGACGTAAAGGTGCCTAAGGAAAACCGCATCGGCGAAGATGGTTTCGGCTTCAAGTTCGCCATGCAGACCCTGGCCGGCGGCCGTATCGGCATTGCGGCCCAGGCGTTAGGTATTGCTTCCGGCGCTTTCGAGCTGGCCCTGAAGTACTCGAAGGAGCGTAAGGCCTTCGGCGTCGAAATCGCCAAGCACCAAGCTATTCAGTTTAAGCTGGCCGACATGGCTACCAACATCGATGCTGCCCGCCTCTTATGCTTGCAGGCCGCCAACGATAAGGACTCCCATCAGGACTACGCCAAGTCGGGCGCCATGGCCAAACTCTTCGCTTCGAAAGTTGCTATGGAAACAGCCGTTGAAGCCGTGCAGGTGCATGGTGGCTACGGTTTTGTGAAAGAATTCCACGTAGAGCGCCTAATGCGCGATGCCAAAATCACGCAAATTTATGAGGGAACTTCTGAGATTCAGAAAATTGTAATCTCTCGTGAATTGTTGAAGTAGATTTGGAATTGCCTAAAAGTCAGATTCATTGCATTAAACCCAGCCAAAAATTGGCTGGGTTTTTCGTTTTTGTGAATTTTTATATGTTATTTTGCATTGTCTAAATCCAGCCTTTCCACTGGCCGGTTTTATGCCGGTACCCCAACCACCCCCTAGAATATGGAAGATTACAATAAAGTGATAGAGTCGCTTGGTGTACGATACATTAAAGCGAAAAATCTGGTCCTGCAGCAGCCGTTTACGGTTCGGAATTACTATGATGTCGGCAACAATCTGATCCTGCTTCACAAGGGCAAGATTGCCTTCGGCGACGAGGAACAAGTGGTGGAGGAAGGCGAAATGCTCTTCATCCCCGGTGGCCGCGCTACCAAGGTTAGCTACGGCGAAGCAGCTGGGAAGTCAATTACCAACGACGACCTGATTAGCAACAAAGACAAGTTCTTCCACTCCAACGCCGACCTGGACCTGATTGGCGATGCCGAGGAAAGCCACAGCCACGTGAGCTTTGAGGCTAAGGTGTTTGACTCGGTCAACTTCTTCGCCTCGCTCGACGTGCCCGCCTTCCTGATTACCGGCAACTCGAAGCTGGCCAATCTGGTGATTAAGGTGGTGGAAGAAAGCCTGCAGGAGCTGCCCGGCCGGGAGCGTCTTATCACCATCTACACCGAGAATATCGTGGTGGAGATTGTGCGCTACATCCTCAAGAACAAGATGTTCGTGGAGCAGCTGGCTACCAATAGCACCTATTTCAAGGACCCACGCCTCATCGACCTGTTCAACTACATTAAGGAGAACATCGGTGGCGACCTGTCGAACAAGGTTCTGTCGAGCGTGGCCAACGTGTCGGAAGACTACGTGGGGCAGTACTTCAAGATGCTGACCGGCATCAATCCCCAGGACTACATCGAGTACCAGCGCATGGAACGTGCCGTATTCCTGCTCCGCACCACCAAGAAAAGCATCCGCGACATTGGTAAGGAAGTGGGCTACAAGGACACGGCCTACTTCTGCCGCCGCTTCAAGATGATGTTCGGTATTCCGGCCGGCAAGATGCGCCGCCGCGAATCGGCCATGAACATTTAACCACGGATTCGACGGATTAGTCGGATTTTGTGGACGATTGTCCCAAATACAAAAAGGCCACCCGCAGGGGTGGCCTTTTTGTTGGACTGTACTTTTCTTTCGAGCGGTAGGAGCGGCAATAGCGTCGGCGGCCGCGCCGTCTACAAAATCCGACTAATCCGTCGAATCCGTGGTTCAGACAATATCCAGCACGGCGTTAAACGTGCGGACGACCTTCGACATTTCAGCCAGGAACTCCGGAGATTTCTCGATTTGGTTGCCGATGACAATAACGTCGGCACCGGCGGCCAGAGCAGTATGAGCCTTTTCAGCGGTATTAATGCCGCCGCCCACAATCAGGGGCGTGTCGGTGGCCTGGCGTACAGCCCGAATCATAGCCGAGGAAACCGGATACATAGCGCCGCTGCCACCATCGAGGTACATCAGGCGCAGTCCTAGTTGTTCGCCAGCCATAGCTGTACAGGCCGCAATGGTGGGCTTGTCGTAGGGTAGGGGCGTAGTACCGCTCATGTAGCTGGCCGTAGTCTGGCGGCCCGTATCCACGAGCATGTAGCCGGTGGGCAGAATCTGCAGGTTACTAGCCCGCAGCAGCGGAGCTGCTACCACGTGCTGCCCAATGAGAAAGTCGGGGTTGCGGCCCGAAATCAGGGACAGCAGCAGGATACCGTCGGCTTGGGTATCGAGGTGAAGGCTGTGGCTGGGAAACAGCAGCACGGGCACGGTGCTGCGGCTTTTTACTAAACGAATGAGCGACGCCTGGTGAGAATTCATCACCAGGCTGCCGCCCACAAAAAAGTAATCAACAGGGTGTACTTCACTCAACTCCAGCAGTTGCCGGCACCCAGCCTCGTCCAGATGGTCTGGGTCGAGCAGGACAGCCAGAGATTTCTGGCCCCGGGCGCGGCGCTTACTGAGGGTTTCATGCAGATTGGTGAGGCGCATCCGCTTCGTCGTGGTGATACGTAAAGTCGATATCCTTCGTCTCGGGCTCGACGGTAAACGAGCCGGGAGAAGTTGCAAGGTCGGGATTTTTGACCACAGGCAAATATTCACCAACTTTTTTCGCCACATACGCCATCAGAACGGCTGTCACCTGCGCCAGCAGCATCTTGCCGGTGTCCGACTGCATAAAGCTCTGGAAGGCGCCGGCCATCAGACTGGCCGCTTCCGACGACTGCTCGGCTTTGGGCCGATAAGCTGCTGGATAAGGGCGGGCTGATGAGCGGGATACCGGCGGAAACGGGTCCATATCGGAGTCGGTATGGTACACGTCGGGGGCAATATGGGCCCGCTCGTGCTGCCGCGGCTCTTGGTAGCCCCGGTCGTTCTGGTGGGCATGCGCCGAGCCAAAGCCCAGATCATCTGCCACGGCCGTATCGACGTCGGAGTAATGACTGTCGCGGTGCTTCAGTCTTTTCTTAGATGAAGCAATCCGGTCATGCATGTCAAACTCTTCCAGACCTTCGTCGAAGGTCGAGTGCTTTTTGCTGCTGAAAGCCTTTTTGATCAGCCAGAGGCTCCCGAACAGGCCGGCGCCAATGAGGGCATATTTGCCTGCCGTTTGGGTTTTTTCTTTAATTTCATCAACGTCGCCCTGCAAAGCCCGCTCGTACTCAAGCTTTTGGCGCTCCAGAAACTCTCTTTCGTCGTCGAACAGGGGATTATTCAGCTCAGCCATGAGGTTGGTTATGCTTGGCGTTTGTCAGATTTGTAAATGGTGTTGTTCAGCAGCTTGTCGGCCAAGCCCTGAAACAACTTTTTGTCGACGCCCACCAAGAAGATGATGAGCAGCACCAGGTAAAACCCGGCTACCGCCCCGAATCCCCAGAAAGAGCTGTCGAAGGCCTCATTCAGGGCCAGGCCGGCAAAAATGCTCAGGAAAATCAGGAACATCAGGCCAATCAGGCCCATGGCTGCGCCATGCACCGTGCCGACAAAAGCCAGCTTGACTTTCTCCTGAACTTCAAGGCGGACTAAGTCGATACGCGTATCGAGGTAGCCTTTAAGATTGCCCACCAAGCTGTCGTTGCGGGGCGTTTTGGAAGCGTCGTCGTCGTAAGCCATACGGCGGGGAGAAGAATAGCGAGAAAAGATGTTAGACAGGTCGGAGACCGGAAAAGTGGGCGAGGAGCCTGCTTTTCGGTTTGCTGGTTCATACGCAAAACCACACTTCGTGTCTGAATTTTGCGTTACTTTTACTATATAACACCCCGTTTTGAGCCAAAATCATTATCAGGTACTAGGTGTTTCTGCTACGGCTTCGGTGCAGGAAATAAAGCTGGCTTACAAGCGGTTGGCTATTCAGTTTCACCCCGATAAGCACGGCGGTAGCACTCAGTTTGAGGAGCAGTTCAAAGCCGTTAGTGCGGCTTACCACGTGCTGGGCGACCCGGCCCGCCGCGCTTCCTACGACCACCAATTACGAGCCGCCGCACTGCGCGCCGATGAGGCCCGTCGGCAACAGCAATACCGGGCACAGGGCCAGCATGTGTATGGCGTGCCCATGCCGCCGGCCGAGCCGTTGCGCACCCGGCGTCCGGCTGGCTCTACCGAGCGCCACTACCAGACCATTTCGAAGCGCCGCACCAAGTTTACGCGCCGTGACTACCTGCTAACGGCGGGCCTGGCTGCGCTGCTGTTGCTGTTCATCGTGTCGGTGAAGGTGACCATGGACCACGTGACGGCCGTGAGCAATTACGAAAATGGGCTGCAGGCCTACGCCGGCAAAAAGTGGAGTACGGCGCACGGGTTCTTTTCGGAAGCCCTGCAGTTCAAGCCGCATTACAAGGAAGCCTTGCAGCGCCGGGCTGAAATCGAGCAGCTTATTTATGGCAATTACAAGGCTGCCCGTAGTGACTACCAAGTGGCGTTGGCAGAAGACAATGCTCCCCGCGACGCGGCCGTGCTGCTCTACCGGCTTGGGCAGTGCCAGGCTGCGCTAGCCCAGAAAGACTCGGCCCAGCGCAGCCTGACCCAGGCCCTGGCCCTGGACTCGACCCTGAGTGGAGCCTGGTTGGCTCGCGGGGAGCTGCGGCTGTTTGAGCTGCTGCAGTTCGACGGGGCCATCACCGATTTATCGGCCGGTCTGCGGCTGCGGAGTGCGGCCGGAAAAGCTCCCTCCCTGAAGTACCTCACGTACCGGGGCCTGGCACATTACAAGCTGCGCGACTTTGGGGCTGCCCGCGCCGATTACCGGGAAGTGCTGCTGCAAAATCCCAAAAATGGACAGGTTCATTTTCTGCTGGGTCGGCTGGCCCAACAGGAGGGCAACGCGCCAGCCGCCTGCGAGTTTTTTCGGCGGGCTATTCAATTAGGATACTTGTATGCCGGCGAGGCTTTACAGCAAAACTGCCCGTAGGGGAGCCGCCGCCCGCTGAGCCTATCCCACAGCCGGGCCACCAACATCCGTAACCGCGCGCCTTACTGTGCCCAGCCCGCATTTTGCAGAACCTGCACCAAACGCGGGTCGTCGGCAGAGAGTGGGGGCAACCAGATATCTACCCGCTCCCGCTGCCACCATTGTCCTTGCGGGTTACCGGGCTGAGCAAACATGTAGCGGTAACGCACGGCCCGGATGTAGCGCGGTGGCTGATTAGGAAAAGGATTACCGGCGAATAGGCTAACCGCGCCCGGGTCGTTATGGAGCAGCTTCCAGACCAGGTGGAGTGTCCAGGGATATTCCGCCGGTGAGGCCATGGCCGCAAACCACATCTGCCAGTCCAGGCGCAATTGGTAGGGGGCAACCTGGGGCGGACGCTGGTTGAGGGCCACGGGCAGGCCTTTGTAAGGATACGGCTTCCACACGGCATTTTCGCCGGCCACCTCGTCCAGCGTGCCTTCAAACACCACATTCAGCCGTTCCTGGCCTACCGAGCCGAATGCGCCGTAAGTGTTGACCAGGTTCAGCGGGTCAAAGGATGTATTCATGATTTGTCCGGGTGACACCAAGTTCAGGGCCGGCTGAATGCTAAGCAGGATCAATACTGCCGTTACCACCCGCACCGTGGTGCGGTGCGGCACCGATTCCTTGGCTCGGGCCGCGGCCGCCGCGGCACGTCCAACCAATTGCCGTGGCAGCAGCCGGGCCCAGAATCCATCATCAAAGCAGGCCAGCGCCGGCACAATAGTCAGCCAGTTCAGAAACGACAGGTTGCCACTGAGAATGATACTGAACTGCAACAGCACCATGATTATCCCCGCCGTGTGACGAGCTATTCGCGGACTGAAGGCAAAAAGGGGCACCACGAGCTCAGCCAGCCAGTTGAACCATACCCCAATCTGTAGCGCCGCACGCGGCAAGAAATGAAACCACCGGCTTAGGGGACCCGGAATAGGCTGGGTTTCGAAGTGGTAGTAGAGGGCAGTACTATTGCGCCATACCTCGTCGCCCCGCACCTTAATCAGGCCCGCGCCCAGCATAATGCGAAAGATAAGCCAGCGGAATAGAACGATGATAGGAAGGGGAGGTGCCGTGCGGGGAAAAGGCCGCAGCTCCAGCACAGGGCACAGGAAAATGGCCAGGAACCCCGTTTCCGTCAGTTGAATTTCCCACCCGTAGTCGTACCATTCCTGCCCAACGTTGACGAAGGACATGTACAGCACCCACAAGAGAGCCAGTAGCGGCATGTTGGCGAAGCCCGCCACCACAAGTAGGGAAAGCGCCAACCCAGCCCAGGCTGCTACTAGCAGGGCCGCATCCGAATGCCCAAGCCAGAACAGAGACGGCAACCGTAAAAAGCCCGCACCGTCCGAGCCCAGCGTATGGCTCACCTGCTCAAGGAAAAGGCCCACTGGTAGCAGGCCGTTGGAGCCAATCAGGGGAATAATCTGGTTGATGGCCACCAGAAAGGCTACGGCGTAGAGTGCGCCCAGCAGCCGCAGGATAACAAACCGGGTCAGCCAGTACGTGGGAGTCGGAGCAGTAGTAGCAGAAGTATTTTCCATGGTGGCAGCCCGAATGGAAATGAAAACTCGCTGATTTGCGACGTGTGGTCCGGGGGCTGACGCGGTAAGAATACTTGCCCTTCTGCCACCCGTACGGCCTATGAGTACTTCTGAAGCCGCTGGGGAGTTAGGTTGAGGTTCAGCAGAATTGCGGGTAGATTGGGTCTAAGTAGCTGATGGATAAGATATATTGCTTATAAATAGTCAGCGTCAAGCTAATTATGCCCACTTGCTGCACCAGTCCGAAAAACAAAAAAGCCCTTCCGCGGGAAGCAGAAGGGCTTTTTAGTGGTAATGGTTGGAATCGAACCAACGACACCAGCATTTTCAGTGCTGTGCTCTACCAACTGAGCTACATTACCAGCTCTTGGCCCCCGTGGGCCGTTATTGCCGTTGGGGAGCACAAAAGTAGTAAAGGAAAATGAACCTGCAAGTCTTCATGAAAAAAATCTTTCTGCCGAGAAATCCGTAATTTGTTATGCATAACGAGTATATTTCGGACCTAACCCCAAACCTACCCTTTCCCGTGCATTTCTCTATCCAAAACATCCTCTTCTTGCTCGTCGCGGCGGCAGGCTTCGGTCTGTTTGCGTGGCAGGTTCGCAAGATCCGGGCAAACATCCTCGTCGGGCGCGACCGGGATATGTCGGGCAACGTCAGCGAGCGGCTGAACAAAACCTTGCTGGTGGCCTTTGGTCAGCAAAAGATGTTCAAGCGCATCACTCCCGCCTTGTTACACCTGATTGTGTACGTGGGTTTCATCGTCATCAATATCGAGGTCATCGAGATTATGATTGATGGCCTCTTCGGCACCCACCGCGCCCTGAGTTTTCTCGGGCCGTTGTATAGCGCGCTAGTCGGGACAAATGAGATACTGGGAGCGTTGGTTATCGTGGCGGTAGCGGCCTTCTGGTGGCGCCGCAACGTGAAAGGAGTGCGCCGCTTTACCGGCCCCGAGCTACGCATGTGGCCCAAAATGGACGCCAACATCATTCTATACATCGAGGTGATTCTGATGGTGGCTCTGTTCCTGATGAATGCCTCCGACTTGAAGCTGCACCAGATGGAGGGCCAGGACCTACCGGGCGCTTTCCCGATTAGCTCCTTGCTGACGGGCTTGCTGCCCAACAACGTGGGTGCCCTGGAAATTCTGGAGCGCGTGAGCTGGTGGGCGCATATCGTGGGCATTCTGGCCTTTCTCAACTACCTGCCTAGCAGCAAGCACTTCCATATCATCCTGGCATTCCCGAACGTGTATTATTCGCGCTTGGTACCGCAGGGTCAGTTCTCGAACGTGGACAGCATCACCCACGAGGTGAAGGCCATGATGGACCCGAGCTACCAAGTACCGGCTCCGGCCACCAACCCCGACGGCTCGGCTATGGCGCCCACGCCTTTTGGGGCCAAGGATGTAAACGACCTGGCCTGGACCAACCTGCTGAATGCGTACTCCTGCACTGAGTGCGGCCGCTGCACCTCGGTATGCCCGGCCAACATTACTGGCAAGCTGCTCTCGCCGCGCAAGATCATCATGGATACCCGTGACCGGATGGAGGAGAAATATAATTCTCCCCTGATTTTCCAACCCAACCTCTACGGAACCGAAGCCAAGCATGCCGAGCAGGAAGTGCTCGACAAGGAAAACCACACGCTGCTGCGCGGCTACGTGACGCCCGAGGAGCTTTGGGCCTGCACCACCTGCAATGCCTGCGTGGAAGCCTGCCCCGTAAACATTAACCCGCTGGAAAGCATCGTGGAAATGCGCCGCTTCCTGGTGCTGGAAGAGTCGGCCGCGCCGAACTCACTGAACGTGATGTTCTCCAACATCGAGAACAACGGGGCGCCCTGGGCCTTCTCGCCTTCGGACCGCTTTAACTGGGCCGACGAGCTGTACGTGGCCGAAAAAGCATAAATGGCGTTGTCAGTTGCTGGTTGTCAGTTGTCAAAGAATGAACAACGGCGAGCAGGACTGACGGCACTACCTGACAACTAACAACTGACAACTGTCAACTACAATACAATGGCTGAGCAAACTGCCACCCGTCAAATCAATGTTCCGCTCATGTCCAACCTGGCTGCGGCCGGGGAAGAGCCCGAAATCCTGTTCTGGGTGGGCTGTGCCGGAGCTTTCGACGACCGGTACAAGCGCGTTACCCGGGCTTTCGTCCGGATCCTGGAGCACGTGGGCGTGAAGTACGCCGTGCTGGGCATGGAAGAAACCTGCACCGGCGACCCGGCCAAGCGTGCCGGCAACGAGTTCCTGTTTCAGATGCAGGCCATGCAGAACATTACCACGTTCGAAGGCTACGGCATCAAGAAAATCGTGACGGCCTGCCCGCACTGCTTCAACACGATTAAGAACGAGTACCCCGCCCTGGGCGGCAACTACGAAGTCATTCACCACAGCACCTTCCTGCAGCAGCTCATCAATGAGGGCCGGGTGGGCGTGGCTGGCGGCGGTGAGTTCAAGGGCCAGCGCATTACCTTCCACGACTCCTGCTATCTGGGCCGGGCCAACAACATTTACGAAGCCCCGCGCGACGTGCTGGCCGTATTAGATGCTGACCTGGTGGAAATGAAGCGCAGCAAAGCCAACGGTCTGTGCTGCGGGGCCGGCGGGGCCCAGATGTGGAAAGAGCCCGAGCCCGGCAAGAAAGACATCAACGTGGAGCGCACCGAGGAAGCCCTGGCCGCTTTAGATGGCAACGCCGCGGCTCTGCACAATCTGCTCGGCGTGGAAAGCGGCAATGCTGGGGCCACACCAGCCCCGCGCAACGCCCAGCAGGGCAGCATCATTGCCGTGTCGTGCCCGTTCTGCATGACCATGATGAGCGACGGGGTTAAGAACAAGGAGCGCGAAAACAATGTGCAGGTGTTCGATTTGGCCGAGCTTATTGCCACCGCTGAAGGTCTGAATGCCTAAGCGGGCTAAGTAGCTGGCGTCAAGAAAGCTATTGACTAGTAGAAGCCCGAATAAAACTGCCCCGGCGGAACTTCCGACCGGGGCAGTTTACGTTTATAGTAGCAGGTTGCCGTACTATTGCTGCACTTTGGTTGTTGCACTGTTGTAGCCGCGTGGCTACGGGTTTTGCCTTTGTTTCGTACCCTATGTTTGTACCTTTCTCTGAGCTTCCGGCTTCGGCCCGGATTTGGATTTACCAGGCCAGTCGGCCCTTTACCACTGCCGAAATAGCGCAGGTAGAGCCCGCGCTGCAGCGTTTCGCGGCCGAGTGGACCAGCCACGGCCGCAATCTGGAGGCCTCGGCGGCTATTCTACACCACCAGTTTCTGGTTATCGGGCTGAATGAAGCCGTAGCCGATGCCAGCGGCTGCTCCATTGATGCCTCCGTGCGGTTTGTACGATTGGTGGAAGAGCAAATTGGGCTGCAGCTCCTGGAGAAGTCGCAACTGGCCTTTCTCATTGATGGGAAAGTGGAGTTAGTGGACCGGCGGCAGCTACGTCAGGCTATTGCAGAAGGCCGCCTAACGGCTGATACTCCGTATTTTGACAACACCGTCGCAGAAAACAGCAAACTGGGGCCGCTGTGGCCGGCGCCGGCGGCAACGACCTGGCTGGCCAGATATTTCTAATTCCTGGAAATGTTTTTGGCCAGGAGTAAAATAATGGGTAAACTTAGTATTATTGCTAGGCTCAAGAGGGCAGAAAGCCGGGCCTTTTATCATTTCACTTTCAGACATCCATGAGGAAACTACTGTTTGTGTGCGCTGCGGCAGGCTCGGCAGCAATGCTTAGCAGTTGTGCTACAACGGGCAGCGTGAGCAAGGCGGATAAGCGCTTTGCCCGCGGTGAATACGAAACTGCAATTGAACTATACAAAGCGGATGTTGCTAAAGGCAAGAATGTAGCTATGGCCAACTTCCGCGTGGCGGAGTCCTACCGGCTCTCAAACCGCATTGAACAGTCGGAAGGCTACTACAAGGCTGCTATAGACGGGGGCGTTAAAAACCCGGATGCGGCTTTCTATTACGGGCTGGCTTTGAAAGCCAACGGCAAATTTGATGAGGCAGCTTCGCAGTTTGAAGCTTACACCCAGAATGGAGCCAATCGAGCCCTGGCTGCACGGGCCGAAACGGAAGCTAAAAACTCCCGGCTCGGCACCCAGATTGTGGCTATGCGCACCAACAACGAGGTGACGCCCCTGGACCAGCTCAACACGCCCTCGGCCGAGTTTAGCGCCACCATGATGCCTACGACCAAGGAGCTGGTTTTTGCTTCGGGGCGTGAAGGCAAAAAGTACGCCGGTAACGGAGAAGGCTTCAATGACCTGTTCGCCATTAAGTTTGACGACGAGGCCAAGATGACGGGTGGCACGGTGCGCAAGCTCGAGCCGGCCTTCAACACCGACGATATGCACGAGGCCAGCGCTACTTACTCGCCCGATGGCAAGATGGTGGTATTTGCCCGCTCCAACAACGGCTCGAAGAAAGGCTACCTGAGCGTTGACCTGTGGGCTTCGTTCTTCAAGAACGGCGTATGGGAAGAGCCGAAGCTCATCAACATTAATGACCGGACGGCCGACGACTTCTCCCCGGTATTCTCGCCGGATGGACAGACGCTGTACTTTGCGTCGGGTCGTAAAGGCGGCCAGGGTGGCAACGACCTATACAAGGCAACGCTGGGCGCTAATGGCCGCTTCACGCCGGCCGAAAACCTGGGCCCGGAAATCAACACGGCCGGCAACGAAAACTTCCCGGCAGTGGCCCCTGATGGCACCCTGTACTTCTCTTCTGACGGGCACCCCGGCTTGGGTAAGCTCGATATCTTCATGGTGGACAAAGGCAAGGTGAAAAACCTGGCGGCCCCTATCAACAGCAACAGCGACGATTTTGCCCCCTTCTTCACGGGCAAGGACATGGGCGTTTTCTCCTCAAACCGCTCCGGCGGCAAAGGCAGCGACGACCTGTATATGTTCCGCAAAAAGCCGCTCAAGCTCGTCACGTTCTACGCCGACGGTACGCTGGTGGAGCGCAACGACAAAACCGGCGAAACGCTGCCCGTTGCCAACGAAACCGTGGCCTTGTTCGATAGCAAAGGCCAGAAGCTGCAGGAAGTGACTTCCGGCGCCGATGGTAAGTTCTCTATCAAGCTCGACTCAGCGGCGGCCAACTATTCGCTTATTTCGGACCGGGCTGGTTACTTCACCGCCCGCAACAGCGTGAGTACCGTGGGGCGCAAGCCTACCCAGGAAGAGCTGCCTAATGAGCTGAACGACATCAAGGTGCCAGTGACGCTCACCCTGACCAAAATCGTGAAGAACAAGGCTATTGTGGTCGACAATATTTTCTACGATTACAACAAGTCGGACATTCGCCCGGATGCCGCAGCCGAGCTGGATAAGCTGGTGCAGACACTCAATGATAACCCCAAAATTACCATTGAGCTCAGCTCGCACACCGACTCTCGCGGTAAGGATGCCTACAACCAGACTCTGTCGCAGAAACGCGCGCAGTCGGCCGTAGACTACATTATTTCCAAAGGGGTTGACAAGTCGCGGATTACGGCCAAGGGCTACGGTGAAACCCAGCCTGTGATTAAGGCCGCTAAGACCGAAGAAGATTACCAGCGTAACCGTCGCACCGAGTTTAAGGTGACGAAAATTTCTGAGTAAGCGCAGCTGACTTTTTAGTAAAAACGCCCCGTGCCGGTATGCACGGGGCGTTTTTTTGTTAGCCATAGCTTACGAAAAACGCTGGGTCGTTAGGCAAATTCGCGCGGCAACAAGCTCGTCGGGAGTGGAGTTTTGGAACTGGCACAATCCTTGGCTTTAAGGTATTACGGAAGCGGATGGTCCGCTTTTCCGAAAGCCCTTGTTGCCATGAAAAAGGCGCTACTCCTCTGCTTCGGCCTGCTCGTGTTGCTGGCTGCTGACCTTAAGGCCGCTCCGGCCAACGTAAACTTTGCCTCCGAGCGCGGTATTCCCTTTCAACTCGTCTTCGACGGCCGGGCGCTGACACGTAATGTAGCCCGCGAAGTCCACATCGACCGGCTGGTTCCTGGCTATCACTGGGCGGAGTTCTTTATCCCAACCGGCTACGGACGTTCAATTAGCTACCGCACCCGCGTATTCCTGGACCCCGGTCTGGAAACAACCTACGTGCTGGTAACGCGCCAAGGCTACCCGCCCGTGTTGCGCAAAGTAAGCGCCTTCCCGCTACGGGGCAGACCCCGGGGCGGCTACGGCCCTCGTGGCAACTACGACCCCCGCTACGATGACCGGGATGGTCGCAACGACGGCTACTACGACGATTCGTACGGTAATAATAACAACGGCCCGGGCTCCAATGGGGGCTATAACAGCGGGGGCTACAATGGCCCGAACAGCGGTAACGGCGGCTACGACAACTATCCACCCACCGGTGGCGGACAGTACTCGGGCGGTTCGGTGAGTGTTTATCGGCCGATGCAGGGCCAGGATGTGGACGCATTGGTGAACAGCGTGCGTAGCAAATCCTTCGACAGCAGCCGCCTGGATGTGGCTAAGCTGGCCTTGGAGCAGTCGGCTATTCAGGCCGATGACCTGAAGCGCCTGTTGGGCACGCTGGATTCTGAAAACTCAAAAGTGGAACTGGCCAAGTTTGCCTATCCCCATGTAAGCGACCAGCAGAACTTTTACCGGGTCTACGACTCCTTCCAATTTGAATCCAGCATCAAGGAAGTGCAGGATGCAGCCCGGCGTTAAGAAGTAGAATCTATTACAACAAAAAAAGGCTTCCGCATGGTGCAGAAGCCTTTTTTTGTGATTTCTGTGGTGCTAGCGCAGGCGGTCCATGGAGCGAACCAGCTGCTCGTCGCGGCGAATGAAGCGGTTGGCCAGCAAATTCAGCAGCAGCGCTACCGTGGGCAGGTAGAAGCCAGCTTCGTAGCTACCGGGCATCTTGATATTGAGCATCCGCTCGCCAATGCCGGAATAGTAGAAGCAGGCACCCAAGGTGGCCACAATCAGCAGGAAGTTGAGTACGCCGAGCTTGAGCTGGGTGAAGCGGTTGCGGTACTGGAAAATTTCGAACAGCGCTACGGCTGCCGAAGCCAGGGCCAGGGCTGCAATAGCGTAGGTATTGGTCGGCACCGACATGCCCGCATCGGCGTGGGCGTAGGTCAGTTTGGTGGCGGTAAGCACCAGTTCCTGCCCGCTGGCCGGATCAAGCTTGCTCCAGATAGGAACAAACACGACGCTTAGCATAGCTAAAGCAAGTAGCAAGAGAAATACGCTTTGAATTCTTTGTATCATCTTTGTTGTTATGAAACTCTGGCCCGTGCGCACTTGTACGCCGGGCCGGCAAAAGTAGCCAACAACGACCGGAATAACCGCATTCAAGAAAATGCCAACTGCTTATATCGTGGACGCCGTCCGCACCCCCATTGCCAAATTTGCCGGTGCCCTCAGCAGCGTACGTCCCGACGACCTGGCCGCGCATGTGTTGCGTGAGCTCTTACGCCGTAATCCTTCCGTGGATAAGACGGCGGTAGAAGATGTTATCATCGGGGCCGCCAACCAAGCCGGCGAAGATAACCGTAACGTAGCCCGCATGGCTGCCCTGCTGGCTGGCCTGCCCACCACGGTGCCCGGCGTGACGGTAAACCGCCTCTGCGCCTCGGGGTTACAGAGCATCATGGATGCCTCCCGGGCCATCATGAGCGGCGAGGGCGACATCTACTTGGCCGGCGGCTCGGAAAGCATGACCAGAGCCCCATTTGTGATGGCCAAGTCGGAAACAGCGTTTGGGCGTGAGCTGACAGCCCACGACACGACGCTGGGCTGGCGCTTTATCAACCAGAAGCTCTCCAAGCTGCACCACCCGTATGCCATGGGTGAAACGGCCGAAATCGTGGCGCGCAAGTATGGTATTTCGCGGCTGGAGCAGGATGAGTTTGCCTTCAACTCCCAGCGTAAGTACCAGCGGGCGTTGGAGAAAGGTCGTTTCCGCCGTGAAATCGTACCCGTTTTCGTTCCTAATCCGAAAGGCGACACGGCCCTGTTCGACACCGACGAACCGCCCCGCCTGTCGTCGATGGAAAAGCTGGGCAGCATCCGGCCCGCTTTCCAGCCCGTGGATGGCACCGTAACGGCCGGCAACTCGGCTGGTATCAACGACGGGGCCGCGGCGGTGCTGGTGGTGAGCGAAGAAGCCCTGAAGCGCTACAACCTGAAGCCCATGGCCCGGGTGGTATGCTCGGCCGTGGCCGGCGTCGACCCGTCGGTGATGGGCATTGGGCCGGTACCAGCCACCAAGAAAGTACTGCAGCGTGCCGGCCTGACCATCAACGACCTCGACCTGATTGAGCTCAATGAAGCCTTTGCCGCCCAGAGTATAGCATGCCTACGCGACCTGGAGCTGGACCCCGACAAAGTGAACGTGAATGGTGGTTCCATTGCCATTGGCCACCCGCTGGGCGCCAGTGGGGCCCGGATTACGGCTACGCTCCTGCACGAAATGCAACGTCGGGAAGGCTCACGCTACGGCTTGGTCACGATGTGTGTGGGCGTAGGTCAGGGGGCAGCGACCATCTTTGAGAAACTCTAACCATTGACCCGGCAAGCTGATGACTGACTCTCTGCTCCGTCCGACGCTTGCCGTGCCACTGGAAGGCGTGCGGCTACGCCCCTGGCATCTGCACGACGCCCCAGTGCTGGCCGAGCAGGCCAACGACCGGGAAATCTGGCAGAACCTGCGTGACATATTTCCGCACCCGTACCGGCTTGAAGACGCGTACTGGTACATTGGGCTGACCACGGACCCGGCCTCCACGGATATTCACCTGGCTATTGAAGTGGCCGGGGAAGCTGTGGGGGCCATCAGCGTGCTGTTCAAGGACGACATCAACCGGTGCAGTGCTGAAATCGGGTACTGGCTAGGGCGGGAGTACTGGGGCCGGGGCATCGTGCCCGTGGCCGTGCGAGTCCTGACCGACTACACCTTTGCCCACTTCGAGGTTAGCCGGCTGTACGCGGAAATCTTTGCCCGCAACGCCGCCTCGGCCCGGGTCCTGGCCAAAGCCGGCTACCAGCTGGAAGCCCGGCTGCAGAAAAGCATCGTGAAAGAAGGCATCGTGCAGGACGCGCTGCTATTCGCCTCGCTTAAATCCTAGTTGTTAGTTATTAGTTGTCAGTTGTTAGTCCGTCGGATTCCCTTTTTGGACAGCAATAGGCCTAACAACTGACAACCAATAACTAACAACTAAGAACCTTGCGCTACTTTCTTCATCTGGCTTACGAAGGCACCCAGTACCACGGCTGGCAAGTGCAGCCCAATACCCTGACGGTGCAGCTGGAGCTGGAGCGTTGCCTGACCCAGGTATTGCGCCAGCCTATCCACATCCTGGGGAGTGGCCGTACCGATACCGGTGTGCACGCCAGCCACCAAGTAGCCCACTTCGAGGCCGATATTCCTGAGACGCTGGATGAAGCCACGGTGGTGTACCGTCTCAACCGGGCCTTGCCCAAGGATATTGCCGCCCGCCTGTTGCACCCCGTGCCCGAGCGGGCCCACGCCCGCTTCGATGCCGAAGCCCGCACCTACGAGTACCACGTGCGCCTCGTGCCCGATCCATTCAGCGTCAACCACAGTCTTTACCTCGACCGGGCCCCCGACGTGGCGGCCATGAATGAGGCGGCGGCTTCCATGCTGGGCTCGTTTGATTTTACGAGCTTTTCCAAGGTGAAAGGCGGCGAAAATCATTACGTCTGCGTGTGCTACGAAGCGGGCTGGCACCCCACCCCGGGCGGGCTGGTGTTCCGCATCCGGGCCAACCGGTTTGTGCGGGGTATGGTGCGGCTGGTAGTGGGCACGTTGCTGATGGTAGGCCGCGGCAAAATCACGCCCGCCGAGTTCAAAGCTATTCTACTGGCCCAGAACCGGGTAGATGCCGGTGGCGCGGCTCCGGCCCAGGGCTTGTTTCTGAGCAAGGTGGAATACCCGACGGAGTTGGTGCCCGCGGCAGCCGCGACGCTGGAACTGCCGTATTTTGTGAAGTAAGCAGGTAGAGTTGAGTGCGTAGAACGAAGCGGCCGACGTAAGCATTTGCGCGTTTCGGCTGTTTGAGCTATTCCCCGCCCGCCGTGCCCATCGTCTACGCTCTATTACCTACGCTCCGAGTACTGCATTTCTACCTATGGAACAAGCTACTACCGCTACCAAAACCGGCAACATCTTCGACTGGCAAGTGCTGCGTCGTTTGATGACCTACGTGCGTCCCTACCGGCGAATATTCTACTTCCTGATCTTCCTGACCGTGGCTACTGCCGCTCTCGGTACGCTGCGCCCTTTTCTGATTCAGCGCATGGTCGACGTCAGCATCGAGCAGGGCGATATGCTGGGGCTGAACAAGATGTTCGGGCTGCTCATGATTTTGCTGGTGGCCCACGCGTTGGTCAGCTACCTGCAAACCTACTTCGGCGGCTGGCTGGGCCAGTACATCGTGCGCGACATCCGCGTCGACCTCTACAAGCACATCCTGGATCTGCGGCTGAAGTTCTTCGACCGGACGCCCATCGGGGTGCTGGTCACCCGCAACATTTCCGACGTCGAAACCCTGTCCGACGTATTCAGCGAGGGGCTGGCAGCCATGATTGGCGACATTCTGCAGCTGCTCTTCATTATGGGCTTCATGTTCTGGATTGACTGGCGCCTGACCCTGGTCAGCCTTTCGGTAATTCCGCCCCTGCTCTACAGCACGTATGTATTCAAGGAAAAGGTGAAAACCTCGTTTCAGGAAGTGCGCACGGCCGTAGCCAACCTCAACTCCTTCGTGCAGGAGCACCTGACGGGTATGAACGTGGTCCAGATTTTCAACAACGAGGAACGGGAGCACCGCAAGTTCAGAGCCATCAACCAGGAGCACACCCGGGCCAACATCCGCTCGGTACTCTATTACAGCATCTACTTCCCGGTGGCCGAAGTGCTGGCCGCCGTAGGCGTGGGGCTGCTGGTGTGGTATGCCGCGCAGGGGCAGATTGAGGGCACGATTTCGAAAGGTGCCCTCATTGCCTTTATCATGTACAACGCCCTGTTCTTCCGGCCCATCCGCCAGATTGCCGACCGGTTCAACACTCTACAACTAGGCCTGGTGAGCACCGAGCGTTTGCTCAAGCTGCTCGACAGCAAAGAACTCATTGCCGACAATGGCACCTACGCCCCGGCCCAGCTCCAGGGCGACGTGAAATTTGACAAGGTGTGGTTTGCTTACAACGACGAGGAGTATGTGCTGCGCGACGTGAGCTTCGAGGTAAAAGCCGGGCAGACCATTGCCTTCGTGGGAGCCACCGGCGCGGGCAAAACCAGCATTATCAACCTGCTCAGCCGCTTCTACGAAATCAATAAGGGCACGATTTCCGTCGATGGCCACGACCTGCGCGAGTACGACCTCAAAGAACTGCGCCGCCACATTGGAGTGGTACTGCAGGACGTGTTCCTCTTCGCCGGTACCATCCAGGACAACATCACCCTCGGTAATAAGGATATTACCGAGGAGCAGATTTGGGCCGCCGCCGACCTAGTCGGGGCCCGGCGCTTTATCGAGCGGCTGCCCGGCGGCTTGCAGTACCCGGTTATGGAGCGGGGTGCCACGCTCTCGGTAGGGCAGCGCCAGCTCATCAGCTTCGTGCGGGCCATGGTCTACCAGCCCCGTATCATCATCCTGGACGAGGCCACCTCGTCGGTCGACTCCGAAACCGAGGAGCTGATTCAGGAGGCCATTGAAAAGCTGATGCAGGGCCGTACTTCCCTGGTTATTGCCCACCGCCTCAGCACCATCCAGAAAGCCGACCGGATTATCGTCTTGGACCGGGGCGAAATCAAAGAGTCGGGCACCCACGAGGAGCTTTTGCGCCACGGCGGTTTCTACCAGCAGCTCTACCAGATGCAGTACAAAGACGCCCTCAATACTCCCGCCGAATAACTTTTTCGTATGACCCGCTGGCTGTTCCTGCTTATTTTTCTGTTTACCATCGGGGCGGCCCTGATCTACGCCTACGTGGGCGGCTTCAAGACGCCCACCGTCACCGTCACGACTACCAAAGCGCCCATCTTTCTGGCCGGTCAGGCCTTTGTAGGCTCGGCCAATGATGAGCGGTTCGGACCCCTGTTTCGCAGCGTGAAGGAGGCACAGGACCAGGGCAAGCTGCGCGGGGAACTGGCCAACATTTACTACAACGACCCGGCCAAGGCCCGCGACACAGTGCGCGCCTTCGTCGGCCTGATTGTGGCCGATACCGTGTCGCAGCAGTTACCGGCGGGCTACAAGTACCGCACGTTTGGGGCTGGGCAGCGGGTGGTGCAGGCCCGTACCACGGCCAGCTATCTGGTAGCCCCTGGCAAGCTCTATCCCGCCATTACCGACGCCGTGAAGCAGCAGCAGCTCAAGCTGCGCCACGTGTACCTGGAACGGTTTCCCGAGCAGGGCGAGTCCGAAGTACTGGCCGTGGTTGAGTAGCTGATTGAACTTAGCTACAAAAAAGGCCATTCCTGAAAAGGAATGGCCTTTTTTGTAG
Organism: Hymenobacter cellulosivorans; assembly: GCF_022919135.1. Lineage (NCBI taxonomy): Bacteria > Pseudomonadati > Bacteroidota > Cytophagia > Cytophagales > Hymenobacteraceae > Hymenobacter > Hymenobacter cellulosivorans. The sequence continues at coordinate 1,267,299 of NZ_CP095049.1, forward strand.
CTATTAGCTGCTGTTAACGCCCCAAGTAGAAGGCCGCGCCTATCGCCAGGGAACCCAAGGAGAAAGAAGCTCCCAAACCTGATTCGGTAGTCTCAGTTGTACGGATGGGTTCCTGCTGGAAAGAATCGGTGGCCACGGTCGTGTTCTTGCTGTAGCCCACGTTGCCTAGAGTTATTTCTAGGCCAAGCTTGGGGGTTGGAAAGTAAGCAAAGCCAGGCGTAAGAAGTCCATAATATCCTCGGTTCTTACGCGTGGATAAGGAAGCGTTATTGTCTTCCGATTCGCCACTGGAGCGGGAGTATCCAGCTTCTAACTGGCCGAAAAAGCCGGCCTTTTCACCCAGCATTTTGTAGTAGCGCACAAATGGACCGAGCTGGTAGCCGTTGCCCTTGGTAGTGTAGGTGTTCTTAATGCCGACATTGTCGAAACCTTCACTTTCAGACCGAGAATGGTTATAAGCGGTGATTAAGCCCAGTACCAGGTTATCAGCTAGAAAATAGCCTGCTCGGGGAGACAGTGAAAAGCTAGTGCTTTCCGAATGGCCGGTTTGTGATTGGTAAGAAGCGGTATACTCTGCTTTAGATTTGGAAGCACCAAGCCCACCACCTAGTAGCACAGTTCCTGCCTTGGTTTGAGCCTGAGCACTCAGGGCGCTGCCACCCAACAATAGGGCAGCAACACAAATACATTTGTTCATGAAAATGGGAAAATAGTGGAGTTGGATAAAGCACGTAAGTGCGGCAAACGCCTGTCTAGAATAAGCTTGCCGTCACTCAGTGACCGGATAAACGGCCGCGCATAGAGTATCGTGTATATAGCATAAAAAAAAGCCCCGGACCACATATCCGGGGCTTTTCAATAGGATATGGCTGCTCTAGCGGCCGAAATAGAACGTGCCGCCGAACTGCAACTGGTCGAGGCCGAAATAGGCGCCCAGGTTGCTGGTCTTGTTCTCGTAGTCCGGTGGTGCGGTGCCCGCGTTGGTGGGGTAGTCGTAGCTCAACCGGTCGTACTGCAGCCCACCGATAGAGGCGCTCAGGCCCAATTTGGGAATGGGGAAGAATACGATGCTGGGCGTCAGCCCGGCATACAACCCCTTGGCCTTGAATTCACTGATCAGTGGCTGGGGGCTGTTATTAGTGTAGTCGTAGCTCTTCTGACTTTGAAAGCCCCCATTCAGCGTGCCTACTACGCCAAACTGCTCGCTGATCATCTTGTAGTATTGCACAAACGGGCCTACACTGAGCGTAGTCGTGGGGTCGAGTTCGGCCCGCACCACGCCCGGAGCAGGGGAATAGGTGGAATACGGCTCCCGATAAGCCGAATAACCTACCGACAAGCCAATAGCGAGGTTATCGGCCAAGAAGTAGCCAATGGAAGGACTGATACCAAACTCGCTCGATGTCGTTTCAACGCTGGTCGCCCGGCCATTGATTGAGGCGCTGTTGGTCCGCTCCGTACGGTTATAGCCTACGTTGCCGCCGAGCGAGAGGGTGCCAGCTGCAATGCTTTGTGCCTGGATGGCTTCGGCGCTGAAGGCCAACAAGCCCAGCAGGAATAACTTTTTCATAGGGAAAAGAAATAGTGAAGCGACAAAGATATAGGCTGGAATCTATGTAGTATCCTTCCGGGGATAAATCAGAACAAATAAAAAAGGCCTTTCCGGGTAAGGAAAGGCCTTTTTATAAGTCGGGGTGGCAGGATTCGAACCTACGGCCTCGTCGTCCCGAACGACGCGCGCTACCGGGCTGCGCTACACCCCGAATGCCGAGTGGGGTAAACTCGGTAAGTACTATTATGGCCGAAAAAAGCCTCCAGACCGAAGTCTGGAGGCTTTTCGAACAGTAAACTGTTCTGTCGGAGTGGCAGGATTCGAACCTACGACCTCCAGCACCCCATGCTGGCGCGATACCAGGCTACGCTACACCCCGAGGAATCGAGTCACAAAGGTAAGAGAGAAATTGAAAGTCATGCAAGAGTTGATACTATCTTTTTTGTAAAACCAGGGCTTGGGGACATAGATGCCTGAAAGACAGGTGGAAATATTTGGCGGTTAGGGTGTCGATTTTGCTGCCGTTTCAAAGCTTCTGAGGCTGCTAGAGTTGGGCATACGGTTTGTATGGCTGGACTAGGGCGCAATTTTGCGCCGCCTCATTTGGAATTTACGCTTGATAATGAGTAATATAGCTACTCGGCTACCCTCTGTTTTTACCAGAAGCAAGGACTATTTTTTACTTTTGCTGCCGCATAATGAAATGTCTTCTACTACGTTTGGGCTGGGTATGAAAACGGTTGTGGTTACCCTCAGTTTGGGAATAGGAATGCTGCTGAGCCTCGGAACGGCCCAGGCACAAACGAAACCGGCGGCTAAAGCGCCCGTCAAAGCACCGGCTCCCGCCGCCAAAGCAGCAGTTGCGGCCAAGCCCGCTACAGCTACTATGGTAGCCGAAGCCAAACCCGCTCCCCCGGAGCTCATTACCAGCAAAATGGAAGTAGCACCACCTTCCACCGACGCCATCAAAGTGCGGGTCGATACCAATCCGCTGACCAAGCGCCTGATTGTGCGCACCAATGCCACCGGGCCCACCCGCGTGGAAGTCAATGACGCCAACGGCCGTCCGGTTCTTACCCGCGACCTGATGGCCGGCGACGAGGCTATTACGCTGGATGTTAGTCAGTTGCCAGCCGGTTCCTATATTGTGCAGTGTACTTCCGGCACTCGTAGCGGTATGCGCCGGGTGATGGTCGGCCAATAGCCTTCTACCTTTGAATAATGCTGAGCCCTTGCGGACCTGTTTCGCAAGGGCTTTCTTTTGCCCTTTAGTTTACTGATCAGCTATTGTATCCTGCTTGGCCACTGATGAGCACAGCCAACCTTTCTTACTGGGAGCACCAGAGCTTTTTGTCCGGCTTCGACGTGGTGATAATAGGGGCGGGCCTGGTCGGGCTCACCACGGCTATTTACACGCGTCAGCGCCACCCGCACGCCCGGATTGCGGTGCTGGAGCGCGACGTGCTGCCCAACGGGGCCAGTACTAAAAATGCCGGATTCGCTTGCTTCGGCAGCATCTCCGAGTTGCTGGAACAGGAAAAGAAGGGTGGCTCGGCAGCGCTGCTAGAAGTAGTGCAGGCCCGCTGGGAAGGCTTGGCCCTGTTGCGCAGCCTGATCGGCGAGGAGGCCTTACGCTACCAGCCGGTCGGGGGCTACGAGCTATTTCGCTCCGCCGACGAGGAGCTGGCCGCTACCTGCCGACAGCATATCCCGTACTTCAACGAGTTGCTGGCCCCCATTATTGGTACCGAAAATATTTACCGTGACGCCACTGCTCACCTGCCGGCTACGGGCTTGGCGGGCGTAACGGTCATGCTGGAAAACAGGGCAGAAGGGGCGCTACACACGGGGCGGCTGATGCACGCGCTGCTCAAGCGGGCTTGGCAAGACAATATCGTGGTGCTGCACAGCTGCCCCGTAACCCGGCTGGAACCAGGGCCAAACTCGGCGCGACTGCATACACCACTGGCGCTGCTGGAAGCCGGGCAGGTAGTAGTGGCCACCAATGCCTTCAGTCGGCAGTTTTTTCCCGAGCTCGATGTGGTGCCCGGCCGTGGGCAGGTGCTCGTCACGGAGCCCATTGAGGGCCTGAACCTGCCCGGCACGTTCCATTACGACAAAGGCTACTATTACTTTCGGCAGGTCGACGGCCGAATTCTGCTCGGTGGGGGCCGCAACCTCGACTTTGCCGCCGAAGCCACCACCGAGGCCGGCCTGACCAGCTTGGTCCAGACCCAGCTGGAAAAGCTGCTGCGGGAAGTTATCCTACCGGGCCGCACCCCGCGCATCGACTACCGCTGGAGCGGCACCATGGCCTTTGGGTCGGAACTGGCTCCGATTATTCGGCCCCTGGCGCCGGGCGTTTTCGGGGCCTTGCGCTGCAATGGCATGGGCGTGGCCCTGGGAGCCCGCACCGGGCAGTTGGCGGCCGAGATGCTTGACGGCCTGTAGACGCAGACGCCCCATTTAGCCCCGAACATTTCGATGGTAGGAGAAAAGAATCTTCGTGGGCCTAGTGCCAGGTATTGGGTCTAAAAGCCGTTTCGAATACCTGCTGACCGTGCTTGGAGGCTGCTGGTCTGGCTGGCACCTACTGCTAATCAGCGTGCTCCAAACTAAGCTCATCTGGTACGACGCACCCATCTGCCCGGTGCCGGCCGCAGCCGCAGTAGAGCATTTTCGGCTGCCGGCGTTGCGGCCCCTCGGGTGGGTGCTGGTTTCGTTGGGCTGGTTCTGGGGGCCTTATGCCAATCTGATGCAGCATATGACCACCGCCCACCGCCAGCACTATGCCGAGGCCGAGCTGTAGTTTGGCCGCCACCTGCAGCGGCCGCAGGCGGTCCTGCCAACCCTACGCATTCTGCGGTAACAGCTTGCGCGCCACGCGTCAGTTAGGGCAGATTTAGGCTTCCTCGTTCTGCAATTGCCGCTCATACAGCGCCCGGTACAAGCCTTCCTCCTGAGCCATCAGGGCCTCGTGGGTGCCGTGTTGCACAATCACGCCGTCGTCGAGTACCAGGATTTCATCGGCCAGCTTCACCGACGACACCCGGTGCGAAATGATCAGGCTGGTGCGGTTGTGCATGATGCGCTGCAGGCTATTTAGGATGGCGTTTTCGGTGTTGGTATCCACCGCCGAGAGCGAGTCGTCCAGAATCAGGATTTTGGGCTCCTTCACCAGGGCCCGGGCAATGCTGACGCGCTGCTTCTGCCCGCCCGAGAGCGTAATGCCTCGCTCACCGAGCTTGGTGTCGAAGCCCTCGGGGAAGCGGATGATATTGTCGTAGACGTTGGCATCCTTGGCCGCCTGCTGCATCCGCTCTTCGCTGGGGTTGTCGAGGCCGAAGTTGATGTTGTTGCGGATGCTGTCCGAAAACAGGAACACATCCTGGGGCACGTAGCCAATTTGCTCCCGCAGGGAGTTGAGCGAGAAGTCCCGCACGTCCACGCTGTCCACACTGATTTGGCCTTCCGTGACGTCGTACAGACGGCAGAGCAGGGCCGCAATGGTGCTTTTGCCCGAGCCGGTGTTGCCGATGACGGCCAAGGTCTGGCCGGGGTGGATACGGAATGAGACGTCACGCAGGGCCTGAATGCCGGTGTCGGGGTAGGTAAACGAAACGTGGTCGAAGACGATGTCGCCCTGAATTTCCTGCTGGATGTTCTGGCGCGAGACTATGTCGGTCTGCTGGTGCATAAACTCATTGATGCGGGCCTGGGAGGCTTCGGCGCGCTGCACCAGGGAAGAAGTCCAGCCCAGGGCCGTAACGGGCCAGGTCAGCAGGTTTACGTAAATCAGGAACTCAGCTATGCTACCCGTGGTGATGGTGCCCCGAATGACTTCCTGCCCGCCCACCCAAACGGTAACGATGGTGCTGATGCCAATCAGGAACAGAATCAGGGGGAAAAACAGGGAGTTGACGAAGTTCAGACTCAGCGACTTTTCCTTGTAGTTGTCACTGGCCGCGGTGAACTGCTGGTGGGAATCGTCTTCGCGCACAAAGGACTTGAGCACCCGAATGCCGGAAAACGACTCCTGCACGAAGGTCGTCATGGCCGCCAGGGAGCGTTGAATTTCGTCGGACTTACGCTCAATCAGGTTATTGACGTAGTAGATGCTCACCGACAGAATGGGCAGCGGAATCAGCGTGTATAAGGTCAGCTTCACGTTCACCATCAGCATGAGCGGGATGATGAGCACGAACAAAATGACCAGCTGCATGAAGTACATCAGCGCCGGCCCGATGTACATACGTACCCGGCCCACGTCTTCCGAAATCCGCGACATCAAATCCCCGGTGTTGTGGCGGCGGTAGAAGCTCAGCGGCAAAGACTGGTAGTGCTGGAAAATTTCGTTTTTCTGGTCGTTTTCCACCAAGCGGCTCATCACAATAAGTGTCTGGCGCATGAAAAACAGGAAGATGCCGCGCAGCAAGGCCATCAGCACGATGAGCAGGCCGTAGAGCAGCACGTTGCGGCCGAAGAGCTCATACACCCCACTCTGGGCCCGGGTGCCGGCGAAGAGGTGGTACAAATCGATACCCTCGCCCACCAAATCGAAGGCGTAGCGCACAATTTGGGCCGGGAAAATGGCGAGTAGCGTGGACAGGGCCACGAACAGGACGCCGCCCAGGAAATGCCATTTGTAGCGGTACAGGTACTTATTGGTAGCGGATAATGCGCGCACGGAAGCTGGAGTTGGAGCAGGTTAAGAAGCCGTGACCTTTCCGGCAAATCCGGAAGGGTAGGGTGCCCGGCTAGGAAAAAATGGGTACTTTTGCACCCGAATTGAACAGACTACGCGCCCGTTCGTTCAAAGATACAACACCCGACCCCACCCATCTTCCCACCCTTTTTTCAGTTTACTCAAATGGTTGAAATCCAAACGCTGGCCGATACGTCGGTCTTCGGTCAGATTGCCGAGCATCAGCACGAGCAGGTTGTGTTCTGCCACGACCACGAAACCGGTTTGCGGGCCATCATCGGCATTCACAACACGGTACTGGGTCCGGCCCTGGGCGGTACCCGCATGTGGCACTACGCTTCCGACATGGAAGCCCTGAACGACGTACTCCGCCTCTCGCGCGGCATGACCTACAAAGCGGCCATTTCGGGCCTGAACCTAGGTGGAGGCAAAGCCGTCATCATCGGCGACGCCAAAACGCAGAAAACCGAAGCCCTGCTGCGCAAGTTCGGCCGCTTCGTGAAAAACCTGAACGGTAAGTATATCACGGCCGAAGATGTGAACATGACCACCAAGGACATGGAGTACATCCGGATGGAAACCAAGCACGTAGCCGGCCTGCCCGAAAGCATGGGCGGAAGCGGTGACCCGTCGCCGGTAACGGCCTACGGCACCTACATGGGTATGAAGGCCGCCGCCAAAAAGGCGTTTGGCTCGGAAAGCCTGACCGGCAAGCGCATTGCCGTGCAGGGCGTGGGCCACGTGGGCACCTACCTGCTCGAGTACCTGCAGAAGGAAGGCGCCAAGCTCATCCTGACCGACTACTACGAAGACCGCGCCCTGGAAGCTGCCGCCCGCTTCGGCGCCGTAGCCGTGGGCCTCGATGAAATCTACGACCAGGACGTGGACATTTACTCGCCCTGCGCCCTGGGTGCCACCATCAACGACGATACCATCGACCGGCTCAAGTGCCGCGTTATTGCCGGCTGCGCCAACAACCAGCTCAAGAACGAAGACGTGCATGGCCCGGAGCTCGTGGAGCGCGGCATCGTGTACGCCCCCGACTTCCTGATTAATGCCGGTGGCCTGATCAACGTATATTCCGAAGTGGTAGGCAGCAGCCGGCAGGCAGCCCTTACCCAGACCGAAAAGATTTTCGACTTCACTACCCAGGTGCTCAACAAAGCTGAGCAGGAGGGAAGTCACCCCCAGAAAGCTGCCATCCGGCAGGCCGAGGAGCGCATTGCTTCGCTCGGTAAAGTCAAATCCACTTATTAAGCGGTGAGATAGTGAACTGGTGAGAGGGTGAGTTTGTCGGCGGAGATGCGCAGACAGAACATCAACTCACTATTTCACCAGTTCACCATCTCACCATTTCCAAAGAAGATGCTCAATCGCCGCACGCTCCGCATTAAGGTTATGCAGGCCCTGTACGCTTACCATCAGGCCGTCGGGTCCGATTTTATGCTGGCCCAGGACCGCATTGCGGATGCCTTTGCCCCTGACCTGAACGCCCCCGAGGCCCAGGACCGCAAGCTGCTGAAAGGGCAGCAGAAAATGGCTGAGGCTATTTTCCGGGAGTGGCACAAGGGCGGCTCGGCAGCCGAAGTCGAGAAAATCGACGACAAGGAGGTGAACGACGCCGTAGCCGACGCCATCAGCTTCTACCAGAAGGCCAAGGCCAAGGACGGCACGTTCTACGCCGGTCAGATGGTGCACGGCGCCGAAAGCATCCACACCCAGTATCTGCACCTGCTGAACCTGCCGGATGCCCTGTTGCGCGTGATTGAGGAAGAAAAGCAACGCGAAGCCCGCCGCTTCACGCCCTCCAAGGAAACTCCGCTTGATACCACCCGCTTCGAGGAAAACCAGGTGATCCAGAAGCTCGTCGGCAACAAGCAGCTTCTTGACCTGACCATTCGGCGCAATGCCCAGTGGACCGGCGAAGACGACATGGAGGCCCTGCGCAAAGCCTGGCGCAACGAAATCAAGCCCGACGCCGAGTTTCAGAGCTACCTGGCAGCCCCGGCCGGCAACTACGCCGAAGACCAGGAGCTGCTGAAGTACCTCTATAAGAACTTCGTGTTTAAGGGCGAGTCTTTGCCGGCATACCTGGAAGAGGACGACCAGAACTGGGAGGAAAACCGCTCGGTGGTGAAAAACCTGGTGGTCAAAACCCTGAAGATGCTCGACGAGGCCGCCGACGAAAACCTGGAGCTGATGTCCTTGTCGGCCAACTGGGTCGACGACAAAGAGTTTGCCGAGACGCTCTACAAGCAGACCCTGGCCGACGACGAGCGGTACGAGAAGCTCATTGCCGAGTCGGTGCAGAACTGGGACGTGGAGCGGGTAGCTTTGACGGACAAGATTCTGCTGAAAATGGCGCTTTGTGAAATGCACCTTTTCCGCGGTATCCCCGTGAAAGTCACCATCAACGAGTATATCGAAATCAGCAAAATGTACAGCACGCCCAAGAGCAAGCAGTTTGTGAACGGTATTCTCGATAAATTGGCCCAGGACTTGACCGCCAGCGGCGCCATCCGCAAGTCGGGCCGCGGCTTGCTCGACAACCAGTAAGCTGGTCGGTAGGGCTGCCAAGCAACCTGAGCTGTGCGCTCTGCGTTGTTGAGTACACATTTTCCATCCATTCTCCCACCTCGCCACTCCTTTCTGCTATGGGTAGCAAAACCACTACCGGTATTCTGTGCTTCGCGGGCGGTGCCCTCACCGGGGCCGCTGTTGGACTTCTGTTTGCTCCGGAAAAGGGGCGCGAAACCCGTAGCTGGCTCAGCTACCAGCTCGAAAAGTACCGCGAAGTACTGGCCGACCTCACCGAAAGCCTTGTCACGAGCCGCGGCGAAGTAGGGCCTGCGTCCAGCGCCAAAACCGAAGGCCAGCGCGTGATTCAGGACGCCAAGAGCAAGGCCGAACAGCTCCTCGGCGACGTCGACCAGCTGATCAACCAAATCAACTCGCGCAAAGCCATCTAACGAAGCCTGCCGATGTTTTTAGCATGTGCTGCTGCGCTGAAGAACGTTTCATCTTCAGCGCAGCAGCACATTTTTATTTTGCCCTTGCCCAGCCGTGTTACCTTTGCGGCCGGAAGGGCTGCATGCAGCCTAGTGAACGAGCCTGTAAGTCGGCAGGCGCTTCACTTTCAGACAAGTAACCTCAGTACCTCTCCTAAATAGATAGTAGCAGAATGCACACCATCACCCTCATCCCCGGCGACGGCATCGGGCCCGAAATCACGAAGGCAGTTCAGGACATTTTCTCGGCCGCTGGCGCCCCCATTCAGTGGGAAGAGCAAAACGCCGGTCAGACGACCTTCGACCAGTCGGGCGAGCTGATCCCGCAGTCCTTGCTCGACTCGCTGGAGAAAAACCGCGTGGCCCTGAAAGGCCCCATCACGACGCCCGTGGGCAAGGGTTTCCGCAGCATCAACATCACGCTGCGTCAGAAGTACGACCTCTACCAGAACGTGCGCCCGGCCAAAACCACCGAGGGCATCGAATCGCGCTACACCGGCGTAAACCTGGTGCTGTTCCGCGAAAACACGGAAGGGCTATACTCGGGCCTGGAAGTGTACGACGAGCGCCTGGGCATTTCCGACTCGTTTAACCGTATCACGGTGGAAGGCTCGCGCAAAATCTGCCGCGCCGCCTTCGCCTACGCCGCCAAGCACGGCCGTAAAAAGGTGACCCTGGCCCACAAGGCCAACATCCTCAAAATGGCCGGCAAGCTCATGCTTGACGCCTGCAAGGAAGCTGCTACCGAGTTTCCGCAAATCGTGTTCGAGGACAAGATCATCGACAACATGTGCATGCAGCTCGTGAATAAGCCCGAGCAATTCGATGTAGTGGTGACCACCAACCTGTTTGGCGACATCCTCTCCGACCTCTGCGCCGGCCTCGTAGGCGGCCTGGGCGTGGTTTCGGGCGCCAACATCGGCGACAACATGGCCATCTTCGAAGCCGTGCACGGCTCGGCTCCCGACATTGCCGGCCAGGGCAAAGCCAACCCTACCGCTTTGCTGCGCTCGGGCCTGATGATGCTGCACCACCTGGGTGAGCATGAGCTGGCCGACCGTATCGAAAAGGCCCTGGACGAGACCCTGAAGCACAAAGAGCAGTGCACTGGCGACCTGGGCGGTAAGGCCAGCACCAGCGAATTTGCTCAGTCTATCATCGCCAAGCTGGCGTAGTAGCTGGACATAAGACACCAGAACGTCATGCCGAGCGCAGCCGAGGCATCTCGCGTGTTTACTTGCAGTAGTAACTGATTAGTATTGCCCGCGAGATGCTTCGACTTCGCTCAGCATGACGTTCTTGCTTGCTCGGCATGAGTTCTGATTTTCTCGCAGTTCGTCTTAACTTTACTTTTCCGACGGCTCCAAATGGCCGCTTTCCTTTTTCTATGAAACGTACTCTGTTTTCTGCTCTGCTGCTTTCTGGCGCCCTGATGTTTGGTGCCTGCAACAATGATAAGCCCGCCGAAGTAGGCGCGGAAGGCATGAATGCCGCTGCCACCGCCGCTTCCGATGCCGCTAACCCCACGGTCGACAACCCCAATGTGGCCAGCGAAACCGAAGCTCCCAACCCCAATGCCCCAGTGATGACCTTCACCGAATCGGAGTTCAACTTCGGTGACATCAAAGCCGGCGACGTGGTAAAGCACACGTTCGAGTTTACCAACACCGGCAAGTCGCCGCTGCTGATTGAGAATGCTACGGCTTCCTGCGGCTGCACTACCCCCAACTGGACCAAGGACCCCATTGCGCCCGGCGGAAAAGGCACCATCGACGTGCAGTTTGACAGCCATGGCAAAGCGGGTCTTCAAAATAAAGAGGTAGCGGTACGGGCCAACACCCAGCCCAACATCACCCAGATTGCCATCCGCGCCAACATTCTGCCCGCTAGCACCGAAGGCCCAGTAAAGCAATAACCGGCTTCGCCACCCGGAAGGATTACCCCGTACTGTCATCCTGAGCCTGCGAAGGACCTTATCACGTTGAAGCAAGTCGTTCAACCGATATAGGGTCCTTCGCTTTGCTCAGGATGACAGATGTTTTTACCGCTTTTACTTTCCTATGCTGACCACGCTTCTTCTCCAGACTCAAACCAGTGAAGGCCTGACGTCCCTGGTGTTTCCAGTCCTGATTGCCATTGTCGTTTACTTTTTCATGATCCGGCCCCAGCAGCGCCGCTCGTCCGAGGCCAAGAAGTTCCGGGAGTCGCTGGTGAAAGGTGCCAACGTAGTAACCATCGGTGGTTTGCACGGCAAGGTGCTGGAAGTGCATGAAGAGTCGGTAATCATCGAGGTCGACAAAGGGGTGCGCCTTAAGTTTGATCGTACAGCTATTTCCCGCGAAGTAGCCCCCAAGAATGCCCCGGCCGCTCCGGTGACTTCTGAAAATGCCTAACTCCTAGCCGCTATGCCGCTTACCCGCGCTTTTCGTCTGGCCCGCTGGTTTACCAGCCCATTTTTTGGGCAGGAGCGGAGCTATTGGCGCGCGGTAACGGCCTGCTTTCTGGCGGCTTCCACGTTCTGGCTGCTCAATGCGCTGAACAAGACCTACACCACGCGCATCACCTACCCGCTGCAGTGGGCGTATGATGAGCAGCGCTACATTCCGGTGAAGCCCCTGCCCACGGAAGTAGCCGTCAATGTGACGGGGCGGGGCTGGAAGCTGCTGCGCAAAAACCTGCTGCTCGATGTGCGCCCCGCCGAGGTGCGACTGATGCGGTTGCCGGCCACACGCTTCGTCACGGGCCAGTCGCTCCGGCCTGCGCTGCAGGCGGCCATGGAAGGGCTACAGTTCAACTATGTGCTGGCCGATACGCTCTGGGTGGAATTTGACCGACTCGTGACGCGGCGGCTGCCCTTGGCCTTGAGCCCCAAGGCCGACGGCTCAGCTTTACCGTACGCGGCCGTTTTTACGCCCGAAAGCGTGGCGTTTCACGGGCCGGCCCGCACCGTCAATAGCCTGGCCAGCCCGTATCCGGTGCATTTGCCCCAGGCTCCGGCCGGCAGCAGTGAGGGCGCCATCATCGTACCCATTGGCGGGCCCGATTTGGTGCAGGCCCAGGTGCAGGAAGTAAAAGTGCGTCTGCAGCCCCGGCCCCTGATTTCTTTCCCACTGTCTGTAGTGCCCGAACTGCGCGACTTTCCTAAAGGCCAGCAGTTTACGTTGCGCCCGGCCACGGTGCAGGTACAGGTGCAGTGCTTTCCCGAAGACTCGGCCCGCCTCGACCGAACCCAGGTCCACGTGCTGCTGCACTACGGCCAGTTTCATTCCCCCGATTCCACGCTCCAGCCCGTCTTGTCGCACGCCCCAACCCTGGCCCGCGGTGTGCGCGTGCTGACGCCTGTGGTGCGGGTTTCACAGCGGTGAGATGGTGAACTAGTGAGTTGTTGTTTTGTCGGCGCCACTTGCGCGGATTGAACGGAAAACTCACCATCTCACCATCTCACCATCTCACTACTTCACAGATGCTTCGAATTGGAATAACGGGCGGAATTGGATCAGGCAAGAGCGTGGCGTGCCGGCTGTTTGCGGTACTGGGCGTGCCCGTGTACGACGCCGACTCCCGCGCCAAGTGGGTGATGGCAAATGATGCTGTGCTGCGGGAGGCGTTGATAGCCGCGTTTGGCAACGAAGCGTTTGAGGCCAGCGGGCAACCCAACCGGACCTATCTGGCCCAGGTGGTATTCAAGGACCCCGAGCAGCTGGCCCGCCTCAACGGCCTGGTGCACCCGCGCGTGGGCCACGACTTCGAGCAGTGGGCCCAGACCCAGCAGGCCGCCGGAGCCGTTTATATTCTGAAGGAAGCCGCCCTGCTCTACGAGTCGGGCTCCTACCAGCAGCTCGACAAGATTATCACCGTATTCGCGCCCCAGCCTGTGCGCCAGGCCCGCGTGTTGCGCCGCGACCCACACCGCACCCCCGACGACATTCTGGCCATCATCGGTAAGCAGATGAGCGAGGAAGAAAAGCTCAGCCGCGCCGATTACGTGCTCCACAACGACGACGAACACCTGCTCATCCCGCAAGTGCTGGAGCTGGACCGGCAGTTTCGGCAAGCATAGAAAACCTGTGTTATTGCGAGGCGGAAGCCGAAGCCATCCGTCTTCTGAACTGTGCGAAATGTTCTTACCAGAAAGCCCCTTTCTACAGCGTGTAGAAAGGGGCTTTCTGGTAAAAGGTCAGGTTGTGCTGCGCAGAGGACGGATTGATGGCGATTGATGCGCAAGGACGCAGTTTTTCAACTCACCATTTCACTACTTAATAATTGGGCAGCGCTCAAACGGTCGGGTTTCGTCAAAGAGCTTGCGGTAGGTGACGTGGGTTTTGTGGATGCGGGCCCCGATGGAGCGAGTAACGGCCAGCATGCGGGGGTTAAAGTCGCCAATCCAGTTCATCTCACAATCAGTGTAGCCCGACTCCAGGAACTTGGCCCGGGCGTGCTCCATCAAGGCTGATTCGACCTTTTTACCTTGCCAGGCGGGTACCACCCCGAAGATGACGCCGAACATCTTTTTATTGGAGCGCTGGTCATATTTGCGCTTTTGCCAGAGAAAGCGCAGCTTGTCCCAGAGGTTGAAACGGGCCCCGATGTGCTTGAAAATCTGGTTGAGCTCGGGCAAGCTGACGAAAAAGGCAATGGGCTCCTCGTTATGGTAGGCAAACCACAACAGGCGCTCATCGGCCACAGGCTTCATCTCCTTGACCAGGCTACGGGCTTTTTCTAGGGACATGCCGGTTACGCCACTGTGGTTGGCCCAGGCCAGGTTATACACGTGCTGAAAGTCGCGGGCCAGCTTTTCGGCGTCGCTCTTATCGGCATGGCGGAAGCTGAACTCAGGTTGCGCCGCATAGTGCTCCACCGCCCGATGAAAGGCCTCATGCAGGGGCATCGCAACGTCCCGGTAGCAGGTATACTGCTTGAAATACACCTGGAAGCCGTAGGTTTCGAACAACTGCTGATAGTACGGCGGATGGTAGAACATGCCGTAGTTGGGCTCGGTAAAGCCCGCTACCAGCAGGCCCCAGAACCGGTCCCGCTCCCCAAAGTTGATGGGGCCGTCCATGGCCTGCATGCCGCGCTGGGCCAGCCAGGCCTTGCCCGCGTCGAAGAGCGTGTTGGCCGCCGCCTGGTCATGGATGCACTCGAAGAAGCCCAGGCCACCGGTGGGTAAGCTAGGGTCGGTGTGGGCGGTATTTTGGTTGATGAAGGCCGCAATCCGGCCAATAACCTCACCGCCCGCGTTGGTCAGAATCCAGCGGATAGCTTCGCCGTGCTGAAAGTTGCTGTTCTTTTTGGGGTCAAAAACAGCTTCTATTTCGTGGTCGAGGGGCGAAATCCAGTTGGGCTGGTCCTGGTAGAGGCGGGGCGGCAGGTCCAGGAATTGCCGGACCCGCTGGGCATCGTTGACTTCGAGTAAGGGCATTTAGCAGCGAAAAGCGAAGGTTGACTTAACGGGTGAAACAGGGCCCGTGGGCAACGAAGGAACAAGAGAAAGACGGTTTAGGGCCGCCGGAAAACGGACAGAATTTTCACCCCGTTCACCCGGATGCAATACACTTCCGGACCGTAGCTGGCCGGATAAGGTCCCGGATGCCAGCGGTAGGTGGTCAGGAAATAACGCGCCTGATTGGCGGACGTCAGCACCAGCCGGGCCCGCTCGGCTGGGGGCAAAAGTAAGTGGTTGTTGTGAAGCAGCAGTGCGGCCCGGGCATCGGTAGCAACGAGGACCTGGGCGCTCCGGTCGTGGGTTAGAATCCACTCCAATCCTTGCCGGCCCGAAAGGCCCCAGTAGTCGCGCTCAAACAGCCGCTCGGCTACCGGGCCTGGCAGCAGGCTGAAGTATACGTTTTGGTAAGGATGGTCCCGGATGATGCGGTAGCCGGAATGCAGCATACCTGCGGCCAGCAACCCCAGCAGCCCCGTAGCCAGCCCACGACTTACCGACCGGCGCGAAAGTCGCAGCTGGCGGGCCGCTTGCACGCCCCGCAACGCTAGTAGCAGGAAGGCCGGGTAAATGAAATACAGATGGCGCCAGCCGTCGTAAATGACAGAGTGCAGCAGCACAATAGCCCCAGCGGCGCAAAAAACCAGACGGCAAATAGCAAATCCTGGCGGCCGGTGCGGGTGCGCAGCCACGCCCGGGGCTGCCGGCCCGCCGCACCCACCAAAGACGCTACACCTGCACCAAATAGCAACGAGTAAGCCACTGGTGTCGTGAGCAGCAGCCAGACCGGAGCGTAGTGCCAAGGCAGGCTACGCACCGAAATCTGCTGACCCCAGTACTGCACCAGCATATCGGAACGGTAGCGGCTGAAGCTTTGAAATGCGGCCAGAAAATGCTCGACAGGCTGTTCCCACAGATAAGGCCAGCCCGCTACCACAACTGCCGCCGTAACGGGCAGGTAGAGTAGCAGGGCCAGCCGCAGCGGCCGCCGGATGGCGGGCCGGTACCACATTTCCAGCCCGGCAAAAAAGAGCGTGAAACCCAGCAGCAATACGCCCATCGTGCGCACGTCCACAGCCGCGCCGGTAGCCAGGGCGTGGAGCAGCGCCCCGCGCCCCGACGGCCGCCGTAGCAGCCGGGTCAGAGTATAAATACCAGCGGTGAAAAAAGCCAGGAAAACCAGGTCCTTGTAGTTGTAAAAGGCCTCGGCAAACATCCTGGGGGAGGTTATCAGCAAGGTGGCCCCGAGCAGGCCCAGCGCCCAGCTGCGGAAGCGCAGGGTGCCCAGACGGTACAAGGCATAGGTGCCGGCCACCACCGTTAGAAACGTAACTAAGTGCCGCAGAAAGTACACGTCGCGCGGGTCTTCGGCGCCCACCACCTTTTCCAGCACGGTCAGCGGCATCTGAAAAACGACGCCGTGGTCCACATCCTCATTCTGGCTCATGTCGGGAATAGCGGCAAAGCTTTCCTGCTGCCGGGCCAGCTCGGGAGCTAGGCGCAGGGCTACATACTTCACGCTGATGATGCCATTGAGCCGGTCGAGCTGCTCATCCCACGACAGGCCATAGTCGCGGTGCAGCAGGATGCCCAGCAGCGTCAGGAGCGCGAAAAAGCCCAGGACCAGGGGCCGGCGCAGCGAATCGGGCAGAAGGGGAGTGGGCCGCAGCAACAAGTAAACAGATGAAGTACAACCAACGTGTAACAGCCCGAAAGGTAACACCCCGGCCCGGATGGCTCCCTGGCTTCGGTCACGGCACTTCCAGACCCCGCGTAAAATCGTAACCTTTGGCGGGCCGGCAGCTGGCCCGGCGTCTAACTTTTCGGTAGTGCTGCGTTCCGTTCCTCGTTTTGTCTGGCCAATACTAGTAGTACTGCTGCTGCTCAAGCTGGCTTTGCAGCTGAGCTTGAACCCCGGCCTGGAGTGGAACTACGACGAGCGGCGCAATGGCCGCATTGCCGACAACTACCTGGCCGGCCGCGGCTACGTCAGCCTCGACCCGGAGCGGCAGCAGCTACGTCCCGATTCATTTCACGCCAGCTTCCCAGTGTTCGTGTACATCGGCTGGCAGAAGGCCGGGCTGCCTAAGCACTACTTTACGCTGCTGGTTTTTGCTTTGAGCCTGGGAGCCTACGCCTTAGGGATTTTGTATCTGCAGCGTACTCTGGCGTTTTTCGGCGTACAGCCGCCCTGGGCGTGGGGCGGGGCGCTGCTGTGGGCCGTATATCCGTCGGTGCTGTACTATGTGGGGGCCTACATGTGGTACGAAAACCTAGCCCTGCCGCTGCTGATCCTGGTGGTTTACAAGCTGCTGCGGCACCTGGGTGGCCGACCCCTGGCCTGGCCCGATGCCGCGGTGGTGGCCGGCAGCGTCACGGTTTCCTGCCTGCTGCGAGGCTATTTGCTGGCCGTCTACGGGCTGCTGTTTATCGTGTGGCTCGGGCTGGCCTGGCGGCAACCATTGGCGCGCAATACGGCCTGGCGGGCGGCGCTTCTGACGCTCACGCTACTGATTGTGGGCCACGCGCCTATTTTGCTGAAAAACCACCGCCTGTTCGGGGCCTGGACGCTGAGCAACCAAGCCGGCTTCGAGCTGCTGCAAGGCCACAACCCCGTGACGCAGGGCCGCTTTATGTTCGACTGGGACGAGCATACCGGCCCGTTCGACCAGTTCGTGCGCACCCACATTCCCACTCTCGATTCCCTGAATCAGTACCAGGAAAGTAAGGCTCGGGCGGCGCTGGCCGGGCGCTGGGTACGGGAAAACCCCGTCGCCGAAATTCGGCTGTGGCTGCGCAAAACGGTCCTGTTCTTTGCTCCCGAAAACTTTATTGCCGATGCCCCGCGCACTAGTTATCACCCCCTAACCGCTGCCGTGCACCTGGCTTTTCTGGCTTCGGTGTTTCTCACTGCCGCCCGGTACCGGGGGCTGCGGTTCACCGCCCACGACGGGCTGCTGCTGACGCCGCTGCTAGCGGTGTGGCTGCTGAGCCTGGTGTTTTTCGTGGGCTTCCGCTGGCGCTACTTCGCCGAGCCCGCCTTGTTGGTGTATCCGCTGGTGGTCTGGCAACGACTGCGAAGCCTACCTGGCAAGGTAAAGCTACCAAGCCCAGGCGAGGCATAAAGGCACGGTCCGCTGGCGAATTACTCATCTGACTGAAAAGCAAAAAGCCTCTTCGCAGTACTGCGAAGAGGCTTTTTTGGTGGGAGATACTGGGTTCGAACCAGTGACCCTCTGCTTGTAAGGCAGATGCTCTGAACCAGCTGAGCTAATCTCCCGAGGGGTAATGCAAGAAAAAGTGGGAGATACTGGGTTCGAACCAGTGACCCTCTGCTTGTAAGGCAGATGCTCTGAACCAGCTGAGCTAATCTCCCGGGTCCCGTTTGGGAATGCAAATATGGCGGCTCGTTTTTGATTACGCAACCATTTGACCAAAAATCCGGAGAGAAAATTCTGCGCTGGCGGGCTGAAACATCACAACTCTTTTACAATCAGAAATTTCAAACCGCCGGGATTCAACAAATTTTTTGGGATGTAAAGCTGGCGCGGCAGCGTAGCCGGTTGGCCTAATGGCTGAAGTTCAACCTAATTGCCGCATTACCGTTAAGATTTGCGCTTTGTTCTCTCACCCCTTTCTCTCGACATCTATGAACGATACCCAACTTCTGCAGAACTATTCTGAACCGGAAAAGGCCGCCTACCTGAGTGTTATTGCCAGTCTGGCTTCTGCCGACCGGGAGGCCTCCGCGGCCGAAGTAGAGTTTTTGCAGCAGCTCGCCCAAAATGCGGGCCTGAGCAGCGGAGCTACCCAGCAGGTGCTGACTGCCGCCCAGGACGCTACCAATGAAAGCATCAAGCACAACCTGGACGCGCTCCGCGGCAGCGACCTGCGTTTCTCGCTCATCACCGACCTGATCAGCTTCGCCCGCGCCGACGGAGCCTATTCCAACACGGAAGAAGAGATGGTCAACAAAATGGCCGCTTATCTGGGCATTAACCAGCAGCAGACCCAGGCCCTGGAAAGTGTGGTCGACCAGGCAGCCTCCGTACCCCACGATCCTCAGGACCCCGGCAAACAGGGCTTTTTGAGCGGTGTAACAAATAAGCTGGAAAGCGTGGGTATTCCAAAAGGTGCCCTGATGGCAGGCTTGCTAGGCGTAGTGGCACCCATGGTTATTTCGGGTGTTATGAACCGCGGTGGCCGTTCGGCAGGCATGGGCGGTATGGGCGGCGGCCTGGGTAGCGTACTAGGCGGCAGCGGCTCGATGGGCGGTCTGCTCGGCGGCGCTGCCAGCAGTGCCATGGGCGGCGGCTCGATGGGCGGCTTGCTCGGCGGTCTGCTCGGTGGAGGCTTACTTGGGGGCGCTATGGGTGGCGGTGGCAACACTGGCGCCTACGGCAACTACCCGCAGCAGGGCAGCCACGTAGGCAGCGGCGGCCTGGGCTCCCTGATGTCTATCCTGGGCGGTCTGGGCGGGCAGCCCGGCTCGGCACCCCGTAGCGCCGGCGGCGGCGGCTTAGGCGGCTTACTCGGTGGCGGCGGTGGCATGGGCTCTTTGCTTGGCGGCCTGTTTGGCGGCCGGTAGGCTAAAGGTTCAGTCTGAAAAACGTACAAAAGGCCCCGGCAAGTCATTGCCGGGGCCTTTTGTCTATGGGGCTTGTCAGTGGCGTAACCCTTTTTACACGATATGCTGCTCCGCCGATTGCAGGCCCCGTAGCCGGTCGGGGTTTCCGAGCTGCACAATGGTGGTGCCGGTACTGGCAAAGGTGCCGCCGTGCTTTTCCACCAGCTCTACCAGGCGGTAGTTGAGTTCCTCTTTCACGTTGAGGTACTCGTCGTAGCTGGTGGTTTCCACGAAGTACTGCACCGTTACCTCCTTGGCCGCTGGCGTAAGGGCCGCAAACTTGATTTGCACGTCGTTGTTGGTCAGCGGATACTCCTGAATGGTCTGCTGGGCTTCCTGCACAATGTGGCGTAGCTGCTCACTGGTAGTGGCATGGCTCAGGGCCAGGGTGAAGGTCACGCGGCGGGCCGTGCGCAGGCTCAGGTTGTCCAGGGGCTTGTCAATCATCGACTTATTGGGTACCGTGACGTAGCTTTTCTCGGCCGTGCGCAGGCGGGTGCTACGGAAGCCAACCTTCTCTACAGTACCCGTCACGCCGCCTACTTCCACCAAGTCACCCACGGCAAAGGGCCGGTCGAGGAAGATGGTGAAGGAAGCAATCAGGTTTTCCAGGCTTTCCTTGGCAGCAAAAGCTACCGCCAGACCCCCAATGCCCAGACCGCCAATCAGGGCCGTAACGTTGACGCCAAACACGCGGCTGAGCATTACCAGAAAGGCCATGGTCAGCACCAATACCTTCAGCAAGTCCTTGGCGAAGGGAATCAGCTGGTCGTTGAGTCGGGACACATTCGTTTCGGCCCGGCGCCGGAACACCAGCACCAGAAAGTCGACGGCGCGCAGGGCTATCCAGGCCATACCGAAGATGATGCCGAGCTGGTACACGCGAAACAAGGCCACCTGCGGCCAGGGCTCATTGTGCTTTAGCTCCGAACTGTTCACAGGGTAGTCGAGCACTTGAAACGCCAGATACACCGTGACAAAAAATACCACGATGGATACGGGCTGAATCAGTAGGGCCTGAAACTGGGTTTCGCTGACGCCTTCTGTTTTCTGGCGGATAAACCGGAAAACCAGCCGGGAAAGCAGCTTTGAGAGCAGGGTTTTGAACAGGTAGCCAAATACCAGGATACCTGCGCAGGTCAGGTAGGCACCTACATTGTTGCCCAGAAAACGGTAGTGCAGAATTTCTTGGATGGTCATAGCTGAACTTCAGGGAGGGCAGGGAGGACATCGAGCAGCCAATGGTGCGTGGCCACCCGATGCCCGGCAAACTACTTATACCAGCTGCCGCAACGCCATTTCGAACGACTTCTGCGCTACGCCCACCGTGTCGCTGCTTTGCTGGCGGGTGCGCTCCAGGGCCCGGCGGATAATGCGGGACGTATCGCCGAAAATGGCTTGGTCGGTAATTTCGGCGTTGGTTTCCATCAGGTAGGCAAATACCCGGGCCATGCCGCAGTTGGCAATAAAGTCGGGAATGACGCTCACGTGCTGGTCGGCGTACTCGCCGGTGGGGCCGAAGAAGATTTCGGGGTCGGCAAATGGTACGTTGGCCCCGCAGCTGATGACTTCTAGGCCGTGCTGCATCATTTTCTCGACCTGCTCCCGCGTCACGAGGCGGGAAGCCGCGGCCGGAATAAAGATTTCAGCACCCGAAGTCCATACCTGCTCGTTGATCTGCTCAAACGACAACAGGTTGTCGGCCGTCAGCGCATTGCCTTGCCGGTCAAGGAACAGTTGACGAACTTCGGCCAGCGAGAAGCCCTCAGGCTTGAGCAAGCCGCCAGCCCGGTCGATGATGCCGGTAACCAGGGCACCCTGCGAGGCTAGGTAGTAGGCAGCTGCGGCACCCACATTACCCCAGCCCTGAATGATGGCGCGCTTGCCGGCTACACTTTGGTCGCCCCAGAGTTCGTAGTAATGCCGCACGGCTTCGGCCACGCCATAGCCCGTAATCAGGTCGGCAATGGTGTATTTACGGCTCAGCTCCGGGGTAAAGGCGGCATCTTCGATAACCTTAATCACGCCCTGGCGCAGCTGGCCCAGCTTCTGAATCTTCTGGGGCTCAGTGGCCCGGTAGTGCCCGTTTACGATGCCTTCCTGCGGATGCCACAGGCCGTAATCCTCCGTAATCGGAATCACGTCATGAATTTCGTCTACGTTCAAGTCGCCGCCGGTGCCGTAGTAGTTCTTGAGCAGCGGAATCACGGCCCGGTACCAGCGCTCCAGCACGCCGCGCTTGCGTGGGTCCTGCGGATCGAAGTTGATGCCCGACTTCGCCCCGCCGATAGCTGGGCCCGACACGGTAAATTTCACTTCCATCGTTTTGGCTAAGCTTTCTACCTCACGCTTGTCCAAGCCCTTGCGCATGCGTGTGCCGCCGCCGGCAGCTCCCCCTCGTAACGAGTTAATCACAACCCAGCCCTCGGCTTCGGTTTCAGAATCTTTCCACTCAAAAACAATTTCCGGGCGTTTATTCTCGAATTTGGCCAGCAGGTCTTTCATCGGGTAGCAATACTTTTGGTGAGGTGGGTGGGGAAATAATCTCCCAAAGGTAAGCAGCCCCCGGAAAGCGTTCGGAGTCTTTGGGCTCTGTCAATAAAAAAGCGTTTCTTCTAACGCAAATACTGTTTTAATCAAATTTTCTCTGTAAAATCCTCGCAAAGCGGAACTCTTGAAGCTAGGAATATCGTATTACGCATATTCCTGCCCGACCCACCCGCAGGACCACCGTTGTAACTTCCCCATGAAACCATTGCTCTCGCGCGTAGAATCTAAAAAAGTAGACAAGGCCGCAGCCATGCTCAAAGTACTGGCTCACCCGAAGCGCCTTGCCATCGTCGACTTGCTCGGCAAAGAGGATAAGATGACCGTAACGGAAATTTACCGTTCGCTCGACTTGCCTCAAGCCATTGCGTCGCAGCACCTTATCACGCTGAAAGACCGCGGTATCTTGTCCTCCTTCAAAGTAGGTACCAAGATCTATTACTCCCTGTCGATTCCGAAACTGCTCGACGTAATTGATTCGCTCGAGGACTGCTGCGACACGCTGTAGTGCTCATGCCGTTTTTTCCGCCGAAAAAATGAAAAAGGACCGCCCAACGACGGTCCTTTTTTCGTGAAATAGGTTTTGGTGAACTGATGGGCTGATGCTCCCGGTGCCCTGCGAGGAACGAAACCATCCGTCCTCTGAAATGTGTCGAGCTTTCTAAGCTGAAAAGCCCTTTCCCGTGTGAACGAGAAAGGGCTTTCTGGTAAAAGGTCGTTTGTCACCAGCCGAGTACGGATGGCTTTACTCTGCTCGCAAGGACAGCACGGCAATTACGCGTGCGTGGTCTGATTTTCCAGATCAAATAGGTCGGTGAGTACGCCGATGAGCTGGTCCGCTTCACCGCGTTTGCAGGCGGCCTTGAGCTGTAGCACCGGCTGCTTCAGGATCTTCTGCATCAGGGACTTGGTTACCTCGTCCATCCGCTTGGCTTCCTCAGGGCTCATCTTCTTCTGGAAGCGGTCCATCTCCTCCAGGCGGATCTGCTCCAGGGCATTCTTGAGCTTCTGAATGGTGGGCGACACCATCATTTCCTTGGTCCAGTCGGAGAGGCCAGCAATACTTTCGGCAATAATGGCCCGCACCTGGGGCACGGCCGCCAGGCGCTGTTCCAGGGCAGCCGAAGCCTTGCTCTGAATAGCGTCGATGTTGTACACCAGCACGCCGGGCACATTGTCTACCTCCGTCTCAATGCTGCGGGGCACCGACAGGTCGATAAAGAACTTGTAGCTCAGCACGTCCAGGCGCTCCACCATTTCGCGGGTGAAGAAGGGCGTGTCGCGCGAAATTGAGGAAATAACCACGTCGGCTTCCTTCATGCCCTGCACCAGGTTTTCGAAGTCGAGGATGGGCAGGTTGCACTCGGCGGCCAGGGCCTCAGCCTTACCGCGGGTACGGTTGCAAAGGGTGACGTCGGTAAAGGATTTGCTATCGGCAAAATGGCGGCACACGTCGGCCCCGATTTCGCCCAGGCCTACTACCAGCACCCGCGGGTTGGCAACGTCGGCCGTCAGCTCTTCGACCAGCTCCAGCGTGGCATACGACGTGGACGCGGCTCCGTCGCGGAAGCTAGTTTCCTGCTGCACGCGCTTGTTGGTGAAGAAGATAGTGTGCAGCAGCCGGTGCAAAAACGGTCCGGCCGCATCTTCATCCGCCGACCATTGATAGGCCTGCTTTACTTGGTTGCTGATCTGCAAGTCGCCGACCACCTGGGCGTCGAGGCCCATTGCAACCTCAAACAGGTGCTGAACGGCGTCGTGGTAGGTGTCGAGGATGTCGAAGTAAGGAAAGTAGGCTGCCACGTCCGTCAGGCCTTTGAGCTGTCCGAGGGCCTCGATGATTTCGGGGCTCTGGTCACGCGGGGCGGAGTAGTAGATTTCCGTACGGTTGCAGGTACTGAGCACGAGCAGGTCGGTGAGGCCCAGGTCGTGGTGCAGGGTATGGAGGAAGCGGCGGCAGGCGGCCTCGTCCAAAGAAATCAACTCCCGAATTTCGAGTGGCGCTTTCTTAAAAGATAGACTAACGGCCTTAAATGGATGGAGCATAGCTGGGGCTACGGCGTATTGTAGGAGGCAAAATTACGGCGTAATTCGATAGTCTGAAACAGCTAATGCCGTTCGGAGGTTCGGGTAAACCCACAAGCAGTTTAGAAAGTGGCTCTACGGCCCCCAGATGGCATGTTATCTGTGGACTACCTGATAAAAATCATCCTAATATTTATAGCGCTCAAGACCCGATAATGAATAGCGCCGGGCTTGAGTAGGCTAATATAGTAGAAGTGACGTAAAGAAAAACCAGATTGGGTTAAAAATAACTCCGCTTGGGTTCCTGCGTTAGGACCGCACACGCGCCGGGCTGCCCGGCGCTGCTTACCTTCGCCAAGGAGAGTACCTCCGCTTTCTGCAGTCATGGCCTTTTTCTCGTTTTCCCGGCAAGTGCTACCCATTTACGATCAAAAATCCCGGATTAAGCTCGGTATTCTAGCCGGCGCCATCCTGATTGCCGCGGCCACGGTGGTATATACCAACATTCTGGTGAAGCGGCTGTCGGAAAGGGAGCAGCAGCAGATTGACCTCTATGCCAAGGCCCAGCGTTTCATCATCAACTCGGAGGTGGACTCGAACACCAATTTTGTATTCGAGGAAATCATCAATGCCAACACCACCATCCCCATCATCTTCACCGATGGGGATGCCAACATTCTGGGTACCCGCAACGTGGATATTCCCAAGAACGTGTCGGAGAAGGCCGCGCTGAACTTTCTGCGGCGCGAAATTGCCGTTATGAAACTGCAGCATCCGCCCATCGTGGTGGAGCTGGGGGCTGGCCTGCGCAACTACATTTACTACAAAGACTCCCAACTGCTGACCCAGCTGCGCACCTACCCGCTGGTACAGCTGGCTGTTATTACCTGCTTGGGCGTTATGGCCTACTTCTCGTTCAGCTATTCCCGCCGGGCCGAGCAAAACCGGGTGTGGGTGGGTCTAGCCAAAGAAACGGCTCACCAGTTGGGCACACCGCTAAGCAGCCTGATGGCCTGGCATACTTACCTCAAGGATTCGGAAAAATGGCAGAATGAGCCCATCGTAGACGAGTTGGGCAAGGATGTGCGCCGCCTGGAAATCATTACCGAGCGGTTTAGCAACATCGGCTCGGTGCCAGTCCTCAAGGATGAGAACATCCTCCAGGCTACCAAAAACGCCATTGCCTACCTGCAAAGCCGAGTATCGAAGAAGGTGATTTTTGAAATCAAAACTGACCTGCCAACCGATACGCCCGCCCAAATCAACGTGCCGCTATTCGACTGGGTAATCGAGAATATCTGCAAAAACGCGGTAGACGCCATGGATGGCAAAGGCAGCATTACCCTGCACCTGCGGCGGGCCACCAAGGGCAAGCAGCTTATAGCCCTCGACATCACCGATACCGGCAAGGGTATTCCCAAGAGCAAGATTGAAACGGTCTTTCTCCCGGGCTTCACTACCAAGAAGCGGGGCTGGGGCTAGGGCTGGCCCTGGCCAAGCGGATTATCGAAAATTATCACCAAGGCCGGCTATACGTGCGTTGGTCGGAGGTGGGCAAGGGCACCACGTTCCGGGTAGTGCTGAACGGCTAGCGCTGCTCTGATACGGCCGTGGCCGCCGCTTTGCGGGCCGCAGCAGCCCCGGCCGGGTTGGTGATTTCCACGTAGCTGTTGCCCGTCACGGGCTTACCATTATGCGTGCCCGTGACTTTGCACATGCCTTCCCAGTAGTGCAGGTTGATGGCCTTAAACAGGCGCAGGCTCAGTTCCTGATTGGGCATGACGGGCTCGATCATCAAATCGTAGCCCTGGCTGGGAATGCGCAGGCGCCACTTGACGGGGTAGCGCTGCTTGGATCGGGGGCTTACCCAGTATTCCAGGGGTTCCAGCTGAAAATCGGCGCCGTCCAGGTGTGCGTTCTGGTTCTGGGCTGAGTAGTGGGAGCCGCCTTTGATGCTTTCCCCGGTGATGTTGTTGCGCAGCTGGTAGGTCATAATCTCGGTGCGG
This sequence comes from Hymenobacter cellulosivorans, assembly GCF_022919135.1. NCBI lineage: Bacteria > Pseudomonadati > Bacteroidota > Cytophagia > Cytophagales > Hymenobacteraceae > Hymenobacter > Hymenobacter cellulosivorans. Next base: position 1,293,212 of record NZ_CP095049.1, read on the forward strand.
GGCTCATCGAGCTGAATGCTGAGCCAATCCCAGCCGGTGTCCTTGCTCATTACCGAATTGCAGTTCCACTGCCGGTCGTACCACAGCTCGCCTTCCACCTGCCGTTGCTTGCCACCCACTTCGATGGTGCCAGCCGTAGCGAGGCGGGAGTAGCTGTAGTAGCCAGCCTTGGCTACGGGCCCGTATTGCTCGTAACCGGTGCCGCCGTGCAGCAGCACCGGTTTGGCAGGCTTCGTAATTAGATTAATAGCGTGCCCGGCATGGTCGGCCATGCGGGCCTGCAAATGGTAAGCACCTTCCTGCCCGGTCAGACTCCACTGTTGGGACTTCTTTTGCATCGAAAGGTTCAGGGGCAGGGTGGCGGGCAGCAACTCCGGCAGGCTCTCCAGCTTATAGTCGTAGCGAAACTGCTTCTGCTGCGGGTCGGTCAGGGCAAAGTTCACCATCTGCCAGTCCTTCTTGCCGGTGGGGTTGAAGTGGAAGAAGACGTATTCGACCCCATACATTTCCCCCGTTGCCTTGTCTTTCAGATGTCCTGTGAAGTACCACCACTCCAGGGAGTTGCGCAAGTGCGGCGCTTCTTCTTGGGGTAGCTGAGCCTGAGCTTGGAAGACGTCGTGCTTGTTCGTGGGCTTGAAGGCGCAGGCGTTGGTAAGGAGTAAGAGGATAAGGAGCAGCAGATTCTTCATACCCCAGGAAAAGTATTTCCTGGGGTAAAAGGTTTAGGTATTGTTAATGCAACTACGAGTGGCGCTACTTATAAAGATGTTATTAATCCAGAGGGCTCTATTATATATGCCTTGGTGTATGTAGTCCTCTGATTATTTACGTATGATTCGTAATTTGTTGTTATTTTATAATCCCTGCGAATGATGCTGACGAAATTTAAGTCATCTCCAATACTTCCTTGAATAGGCAGAGAATCTATAAGCTTTCCTTGATAAGAGAATGTGGCGATTACTGTTTCTGTTGCTTCTTTTTCGATGTTTTTTGGAAAAAAAGATCTTGTATAAAAAAGAGCAACTACTTTGTTGTTTACAATCGATTTTCCATATAGTTTATAATAATAATTTTTTTCAAAGGGCCATTTTGATTTATTATCAATGATAAGTGACCAGTAGTCCTTGTTAATATTTATAGCTTGTTTTTTCGTTAACGCATGAATGGAGTCGCTTGAATAGTTTTTTGATACGTTGATGTTTCTAGCGTTCTTAATAAATTGGCTGAAATTACCAGTGTTTTTATTGTATTGAGTAATGTTGCTCAATAGTACCAAGCATACTGCGTTTATTTGTAAATATTTCATTGGTTTTTTCTTACTGTAGTTCCAGTGTAGTGGTAGTTGTCATAACTGCCAGTCAATTTCCCGTCACTTTCTACTGTTAAAATGTTGTTTGGGGATACTCCTTTGTTTTTGTGAGCAGTTCTTGGATCAAGATAATTGTATGTGCTAGACGTAACTACACCTTTCTTTAAAACGTCAGTTCTTCCTGATACCACAATAAAATGATCGGTCATACCATCATGATTAGGTGATCCATCGTGATAGTCAACACCTAGTATGATTCCGTTGCCCCTGTCTATTGCCTTGTCTATTTCATTGAGCCCATTTGGTGCCTGATTACTAGCGTCGCCAGCCCTACCTTCTTTTGTTTTATTAGCTATTAATATTTCATGGGTTCTATCAGCTGTTTCTACTCCATCGTTGTTTAAAATCATTTTCGATGCTTCGTAACAATTTACATTTTCTGTAATTTGTGATACCCAACTGGAGTTTTCAACTGCTGTATAAGTTATAGAAGTGACTTCATTTTGCGTATAGTTAAGCGTGACACCCTGTCCAAGGTCCTGCTTATAGTTCGCTCCAACATTAGAGTATTTTTGCCCTTCTATTTCTTGTTCTTTGGTTTTGCTATCTTGCCATATTACAGCGCCCGAATCATTGTTTTTATACCAATCTTTGCCATCAGGATCTATACTGTTTGTTGGGTTATTACATACGTAATGATAGGGTGAAACAAAGATGCTGTTCTCAGCCAACGGATCTACAGCATGCCAACGTCCTAGTTGTGCGTCGTACATACGAGCACCGTAGTCCTGCCAGTTAAGGCCAAACTCTAACTGCTTTTCCTTCCCATTATACTGAAATTTATTTTCAAAACCACTACCGCTCCGCTCAATCCCGGCCAGATTCATGCCCCAAGGGTCGTAGTGGTTTTCTTGAATGACTAAAGTAGGTTTGTACATCACTTTTACGTCGTCGAAGCCCACGTCCACGTCGCTTTCGTTGCCGACGTAGGCCTGGATGTAGCCATCGGTGGGAGAGATAATGTTGAGATGAAGCTCCTCATAATTGTTCCGGGCGGCACTGGTGAGCTGCTTAGTCTGGATTGATACCAGCACAGAGTCCTGGTTGAAGACGAGCAGACGAACATATCCTTTGGGAACCCGAGCAACTTGCTGGAGAACGGGTAGCACCGACAGGCTTAGGCCTAGGAACGGTAACGACCGAAACTTACGTGAGGACTCGGAGGTAGTAGCCGTTTGGGACTGTTGCTGGAGAAGAGTAGCTGCAAAGGTTGCCAAGGAGAAGCCGAAGTTAAGGTCCCGGACTTCCTGCTGGTAAATGCCAGGCGCAACTACCTGTACAGTGTCGCCTTTTTGTACGTGCAACACTTTCATTGGCCCTAAAGGCTGACCAATGGCAGCATTGAGACGGGCTATGTATGACCCAGTACGGGCTACGGGTCCAGCTTGAAAACGGGTGCTGGCAATACTTACGGAATCGAATTGTTGTTCCTCGCGGCGGGCTACGCTAGCAGGGTCCTTTTCCATAGTGGCCGTAAAGATGGCTGGCTGACCGGTGCGATAGGCTACCCGCAAATTGCCCAGATGGTCTTTGAGGCTGAACTCCCGAGTGTAGCGGGTATGGGTCTGGTTGGTTTCGTCGCGCCGTACAAAGCGTAGCACCCGGCCTTCGGCGTGCGGGAAAAAGAGCAAGGAGTCCTGCTCATATTGGAAGCTGGCAGCATAATCGGTTTGTTGAGTGGGCTTGCCAGTCTGATATACCAGCTTCGCCACCTTCTGGCCAGTAGCGCTGTAGCGGTACACGATAGAGTCGTTGCCGAAAGCAATGCGGCGGGGCAGGTTCAGGTGGTTGTAATGAATGGTGGTGATGCCCTTGTTGCGGTCGGCGGTAAGGTTACCGTTGGCGTCGTAGGTATACTCATCCTGGCCAGTTGAAGCCGTAGCAGCGGCTTGGTCCTGGAAGTCGCCGGCCAAGGATGCCGTGCCATTGGTGGGCCGGTTTGCAGTGACTGCGTCGTCAACGGTGGTCAGTTGGTTGCCTTTGTAGGTATAGGCAAGCGCATCGATGGGGCCGTACTGCTTGGGCGTAGATTGGGTAGCGTTGGCAATTAAGCCCCGGCGTTGTAGGGAGAGAATGTTGCCGTTCTCGTCATAGCTGACGTAATGTAAGCCGTAATTCTGCTTTTCGGCAGTCCAGGTGCCCGTAGCGGCGCGGGCCACAAAGTCGCCTTGCAGCAGGCGGCTGCTAAGGTCGTAGATGTAGCCGTAGGCGCGCGTAACTGAGTCAGACTTGCTGCGCCACTTCTGCCCAGTGATGTTACCGCCATACTGATGATAGTCCCGGGTGAATCCGTGATTATAGTATAGCTCCATACCCCACAAGTCGTTGGGGTCGCGCTGCGCGGCGTCGTTGAGGTGAGTGAGCCACCCGCGGATATTGTACTGATAATCGACGTTTTGAGCGCCTAACGTCAGCTGTTTCTGCTGCAGCTGCCCTATTTCATTGTAGTGCAGCGTAGCCAGAACCGTGGGTTGTACTTCACCAGGTAGTTGCTGGGCATTGGTAAGCAGACGGCCGGCGTGGTCGTAAGTAAAGGATTCGGCCACGGTTACGGGGGTAGGCAACGAGCGAGGGTCGGAATGAACCGTGTAGCTTTTCAGGACCTTGCCGGCAAAGTCCAGCTGGGAAGTACTGATGTCCTCGCCGCCCCGGGCGTTGGTGCTGCGCACCTGAATCGGCCGGGCCTGCACGTCATAGAAGCTCGTCGTCGTGAGCCAAGCACCCGCCGCCGACTCGGGGATGCCCAGCACACGTACGCAGGTGCGGGTTACCAGGCCTGTTACGCGGGTATCGGGAGTAGGGGCGGGGCTACTGAACTGGCTGTTGTATTGTGTATCGTAAGTGGCATCGGGTTGGCCAGCTAGGTCATTGTCGAAATTATAGTCATCGTAATAAGAAGCCGTTAGAACCTGGTACTGCGTGAACTGGCTCTGGGCAGAGAATTGTGGATATGCGTGGTCAAGCGTATAGTGTTGTGGGCTCGTGGTAGCCGCAGTGCGCTGCTCATATTGCGCCGAAGTCCGGTTGGCTTCGCTTTGCAGAGAGTCTTGACGAGCAGCCCGGCGGCAAAGTCCCGTAATAACCGGACGGTTCAGGGCATCATACTTCGTGAATGACCACTCATGGCGTTGCCGTTGGGCCGCATCCTGGCTTAGAATAACACGGTCTAGCTGGTCGTACACCAATTGGGTTTCTCCCTGGGTGCCGGGTACTTGCTTGGCAATAACACGGCCTCGGTCATCGTAGCGGTAGCGAAAAAGCAGGTTTTCGACTGCGGCGCTGAAGTGCCACTGTTGCTGGCGCAGTAAGGCTACGGCTTTGGGTGGCAGTACTGCGCGCAGGTGATTGAAATCATCGTACACATAATACGTATCCAGCCACTGAGGCGCGGGCTGGTTTCGTTTCGGAATCCCGGTTTCGACTCGTTTCAGGATAACCTGATTTTGCTTGTCCTGAAATTCGAGCGTGCGGGCATGTTGCTCATTGCGGGTTTCCTTTACCCATAGCTCCCCAGCTGCATACACTCCGTGCGGCAACAGCTCAGCGGTGAGACTGCCATACCCGGCGGAATAGCGTTGCACATCATCAGCCACAGTGTTGGGCCGCTCTTGCAGCGTTACGACATGGTCGGTAGATAATTGCCAAGCTTCTCCGGGAGCTGCCTGCGCAACAATCCGGTTTAGGGGAGAGGCCTCAAATGCTGACTCGCTGTAGGGTACGCCGGTGCGTGCTATCCCGCTGATAGCAGTATTTGAGCCAGACGGGGTGGCATGGTAAAAATTGTACTGCTCTCGTAGCCCATCGGGGTGGTAATCACCCAAAGAGCCTGCGGCATTGGGGGCTGTGTACGGCAGATACGTTTTGGGCTGCCGGCCTAAAGCATCGTACGCTACCGGCTGAATGATGTCGCGGCGTTGGGGCGACTCCTGACGCAGGACCGTTTGTATTGGTCGGGCCAAGCCATCCAGATAGTCCGTCTTGACCTGAACCGAATCAACCGACGCCCGAGTTAGGCGTTGCGGCGAGCTTATCGCAACGCGGGCCTGGTAGGTCCGCACGTAGTTCAAATACAGCGAGTCGGGATGGCCCCGAAAGGCTTCGGGTGCCAGCAGATCGGTCAGTGGAGCCTCATTTTCAGTATCTACGGGCACGTTTTCGGCCAGTGGCTGGTAAGGTAGAATTACCAGATATTGTGGGCGGGTGTATAGGTATTGGTAGTGGCCCCAGGTAATAACTAGGTCATTCCAGACCCGGCTGCGGTATAAACCGCCCTGAGCGGAGGCTAGATGTGCGAGAGTCAGAGTAGTGTCTGTGGCGCCGGGAATGTCAACCCAGGCACCACCTATCTGCCGCTCCCACTGGTAGTGATTGCGCGTACCGGGCATGCCTCGGTGGAGCGTCTTCGTCGTGCCCGGCAAGCCACGAATGGTATCTGCCGGTAACGTTTGCTGATTGCTATATTCAAATTGCAAAGGCAAGGGGTAAGCTATGCCCTGGAAGTTGGGTTCGATAGAGCCAAAATCCAGAAAGTTGTTTTGCACCCTCAAGAAATTGGGAATGTTAGTCTTATCTGCCCAGGACGGTATGAAGGTCAAGGCATTGTGGTTAGCAACCAGCCAAGTTAGCTGAGGGAGACTGGTCAGCTCGTCCGGCATGCTTCCCTGCAATTTATTATTGCTCAGGTTGAGTTGAGTTAGGTACCTACATTGGGCAAATTCCTTGGGAATGCTACCACTAAGCTGGTTATGATCTAGAAAGCAGTAAGTAAGATTCTCCAGATAGCGCACCGAGCTTGGAATGGCGCCCGATAAGTGGTTGTAGCTAAGAGCCAACGTCGACATGGATGGTATCTGCCCAAGAGCCGCTGGAATAGCGCCACTAAGTTGGTTGTTGGCTAGCATCAAATAGGTAAGCGGCAACGTCGCTAGTTCAGGCGGAATCGAGCCTGTCAGTCGGTTAGCATTTAGATTAAGCACCGAGAGGTTATGGCAAGAACTCAATTCAGGAGGCAGTAGGCCTGTGAACTGACAAGCGCTCAGATCCAGATTATATAAATCACTTTGGCCCAGAGTGGCTGGGATGGAGCCTCCTAAGCTGCTGTTGCCACTCAATGTCAGATAATGTAGTTGGCTGAGCAATCCCAGGCTCGTGGGTAAGGAGCCAGTGAGGTTATTACTTGGCAAGCGCAGACTTACAATGTCACCGTTGCCAACCTGTACACCCTGCCAGGTGGCTGCATCAGCTAACGTCGAGCCAGCGAGCCACTGTTCGTGGTGAGTCCAGGCAGGGCCGTCGGTGGCGTAGTAAAACTGCCGCAGCACGCGTAGTTCGGTGCTATCGGGTACTTCTCCTTGGTGGGGAATAGTCTGAGCTACTGCGTGCTCCAGGCCTAGCGAGAGGCAGAGCAGGGTCAGCAGAAAGGTGAAAGTAGAAGGTATACGCATACGAGCCACAGATTAAATGGAGGCGATAAAACCAGAATAGAAGGGCAGAAGAGGGCTACGGCCGGGCGTAGTGGTATTCCTGTTGGGTCAGGATATTGCCTTGCTCATCCCGAATCCGCTGTAAGCGACCCAACGCATCGTACTCGTAGCTGGCCGTTCGGCCGTTCACATCCGTTTGGGAGGTTATGCCAGTCAGCGGGTCGTGGGTATAGGTCGTAAGCTGGGCCTCTGCCGGATGCAGTCGGAGCTCGTCGAGGCGCAGGGCTTGATTACTCGACAAGGTCACCTGGTTGCGGGTGGCACTCAGCTGTAGCGTGCCGGTGTACTGGCGGAAGCCATTGGGGTCGGTGGGACCGATAGGTTGAACTACAATTGGTAGGAGTTGCCCATTTTGAGTGATGTCAGGCGATGCGGTAGCCCAAAAGGAGAGCTGATACTTACCCGCTGGCAGAGAATCGCAGCTAACCGGGCTGAGGAGTTGGTAACATTGCTGACCGGTATGCCCGCCGGCCGTCACGTAGAGGCTCGGGTGGCGCCAGCGACTGGGGCAGCCAGCTTCGAAGCTGGTATACGCTAGTTGGTTGTATTCCGCATTCTGGGCCCGAGCCACGGGCTGCGTGGCCGAATAGCCCCACAGAAAACTTTGCGGACCAGCCTGAAATTGGCGGGCTTGCAGAATGTTGCCCAAGCCGTCAAATAGCTCATAAGCCAGTGTGGGGCGGTAGCGGCGGTCCTGGAGGAAGCTCCCATTGCGGATGGCAGATGAGGTAAACTGCGAGGCCGGAATCGGGCTTGCTGCTTGCAGCGCGAAATCCTGGCTGGGCAAAGTGCCCCGGTATTGCGCTAGTTTGCCACCCAGCAAATAACTCGCGCCTTGTTTCTTGAGCCACTGCTGCTGTTCAACAATATCGGTCAGAATATGCCGCCGGGCCAGCGACTTAAGGCCGAGGGCTACAGCGCTGGCCGCGTTGGCCGTGTCATAATCCAAGGCGTACAGCTGTCTGGTGGTCATCGTATCGCCGGCACTGGTCAGCGTCTGGGTGCGGGTGAGTTGGGCATGGGTAGGGTTGTCGTATTTATAGAAGGTTTTAACCAAGTGGTAGCTAGTACTATCCGAGGGGCTGTACGAGTACTCATCCTTCTCTGTCAGGTAGCTCCACACGGAGGTATACTTGAACGATTCAATTAAGAACTGAGCCGGGCTGACAGTGCTAGGTCCCCAGCCGATAGGCTTGACAATCGTTTCGGGCCGCTGCAGGATGATGTTCAGGCCAATAGCATGAGATTCATTCGGCTGCGTAGGAACAGTATAGTTGGCGCAGTCTTCACAGCTGTAATTGGTAGGTGGGGTATAGTTATGATGGTAACGATTTCTGGTCTTGCGAAGCGGCTGGTATTTCCCCGTAGCGTTGTTGTACGAATAGTCAATTATTTCAAGGGGCAGCCCCCGTTGCCAGTCCATGCTGGTGGGCGGCGTGAAGGGATACCCAACGAAATATTGTAAATCGTCTTCCCACGAAAAGGTATGGGCACTCATGCCCTGCTCGCCCCGCCGGTCACGATATACCTGCACGTAGGGGTAGCCTGCACTGGCGCCTTGTACCCCGCCCAGTGACTGGACGCTGTTAGAGGACTGAGCTTGATACCGACATACCGTACTGATTCGATCCGGCGCGGCAGGGTCGCGGTTGTATTGCGTTATCTCGTAAGAATACTGAGGCACGTGTAGGGTCCGGCCACTGCTGCGCAGTGAGTCGGTGGGTAACGCATAGCGGTACCGCCGGCGTAGGGGCTCGGCCCCAGGCTGGGGGGTGTCCCTCACCTCGCGAATACGCAGGCCGCCGGCCAAGACATTGGAGCCAGGAGTAGACCGGCTCTTGTGCTCCATCCACTGCAGGTAAAAGTAGTTGGCGGGACAGTTGCCAACGGTGGTGGCCGTCATGTGGTACGTGCCCGGCGCCAGATTAAGGGTTTCCTCGCGGTCGGCATTGACGAAAGAGGCAAAGGTTTTGGTGAAGCCATTGGGGCCAGTCAGATTCAGCCGAAACTGAGGGGTAATTTGATTTTCGCCCACCCCGCAGCCGGTGCGGTAGCGAGCTTGCATAGAGTATAGCTGAACGTTGGCAGGTACCGTGAAAGAAACTTCTTGGATTACGACTTCACTCGGCAGCGGTATGTGGTCATCGTCGGGAGTCGATATAAACGATACGGCATGTACAAGGGTGTCGTAGGCGATAGTGCCGGGTGGCGAATAGAAATCATTGGGTTCAAACTCATAGGTCGTGCGGCCGCCGGTCGGGTACTGTAAGCTTTTAATAATGCCCACTTTCATTGCCGCTGCATCGGGTTCCCGACGCCCTCCTTCAATGAAGCCTTTGCTTGGTTCGGCTGGAAGCAGGCCTCCATCCCAATTATTAAAATAGCCCCAATGATCCTGCGCTGTGCTCAAGCGCGAAGGCATCGCCACTTCCTCGTGATAGGTAATAACATAGCTCGGCTTGCCTACTTCCGTAACGCTCGTCAACTTTAACCGATGATCATCACGCAGGCCCTGAAAGCCAGAATGGTCGCAGTCGGAGGTAGACTGAGGCAGGTTGAAGTAGCCATATCCCAGGTTGAATGTTCGGGTGGTCGAGCCCTGATGTACGGTGATGCGTTTGAGCGCCTCGGCATTAGCCAGGTCGAGACGCTTGCAGGTGCTGTAGTCAAATTCTACAAAATCACCTCGGCTAGAGCGAATCGTCGCTAGCTGCAGGCTCCGCACTTTGGTAATGCTGGTAGTGGATGTTGGCTCCTTATCAAAGCACCCTTGATTTAGACCGTTCGCCTCGGTAGCAAACGTTTTGTAGCGTGTATAGCTGCCCAGGTTCTGATAATGGTAGGTGAGCGTGTCATAGGTGAGCGTGATAGACTCATGGTATGGAGTCTCAACGGCCGTTAAATAGTAGGCCGTTGAACGCGGCTTGTAATCATCTTGGGGGCTAGAGCGGCCACCAGAGCGGGTAATGTAGGTGTAGGATTCTTCTAGTGCAGTGTAGAGGTACTTGTTACCGGCCTCGTCGGTAATTGTATAGCGCTCGGTGCCGCGCTGAATAACTATAGGGGTATAAGGCATTGTATGCGGCTGCCGATCCTGCGTGTAGAAGAACTTTCCGCTGCGGCCGCAGAAGTTGTAATAAAAGAGGTCAGGTTGCGTGTCGAAGCCCGCTAAGACAGTGTTCTGGTAGGCGTTTGGCGTTGCCGTAGCATACATGCAGAAACTATAATCCGTTTCGGGATAGATGGGCACTAACCGGCGGTCGGTTGGGATACGATAAGTATTGGTATAGCCGGCCCCGGTAGCGCTGCCGCGAAAGTCATCGAGGCCCATCACAGTAGAGGAAATGCTGCCCCCGGCTTGCAAAGCCCAGCTTAAGCCAACGCTACTGGCCACTTCGGTCACTCGGACCCCGCTGGCATGGTAATTTAAGCTGATGGGGAGCGTGACCCCGCGCAACTTCACTTCATAGATTGGAATAGAAATATCGGGTACGCCAGTAAAGAGGCTGACGGGTGTTTCAGCAAACTTGCCTAAGGCCGCCGCTTCCGGCGGCGGCGGCGTCCCGGCGCTCAAACGGTTCACGATCTGAGCTGTAGCAGGAAGGTGCAGGAAAATGCTTAGGACCCATAAAAGCTTGCTTGCCTGTTTCCGTAGCAGATACAAAAAGAGTAAATGTGTGCTCATAAGATGCTTCAGTAAGGACAAAGGGATTCTGCCTAGGGCCCATGCCATAGGAGTAGGATGCAAATAGGTAGAGTAGAAAGGGCGGGAGCGACCTATGAATAGGCGCGGGCCCCGCTGGCCAGGCGAGGCAGTATTGAATATGAAAATTCACCTGCTGCCGAAAGGCACCGCAGGTAAAAGGTAGAAGCAATAGAAAAGGTCTTAGAGCAACAGACCTTTTCAAATAAATCACCTAGCAGTAAGTAGTGGATACTTGCACAGGGGGAATGGGGTAAGCATATTTGTTAGGGTAACGGATACAATCTTATTCTTATTTTGAATAGTATCCAAATTTTTGATTCGTTTTTTGAATAAATTTTAATGGAGTGGATTCCTGCCAAGCTGCGCACAATTCGTCAGGAGTTCAACATGACCCAGCTGGAAATGGCCCAGGGCAGTGGTTTGTCCCAGCGCGACATCAGCCAGCTGGAGAATGGCCGCAAGGAAGGCCTGCCCAAGGAGTTTATTCACTTTCTGCATAGCCGCGGTGTTGACCTTAACTGGTTATTCACCGATCCTGCCGCCGAAGAGGTCCGTCCCGCCGCAAGTGCCCCCAAAAAATACGTGTCCGATGAGGCGCTGCCCACTCTGGCCGCCGAAGACCAGGTGGTAGGCTACGGCGCGAGTCCTAAGAGTTCTGGCTCAGCTACCAGGAGCGCCGAACTGCGGCTGGTGGCTCAGGAGCAGCTGGCAGCTTATCCTAAGCGCTGCTCTGAGCCGGCCTACCCGCAGCATTTGCCTACCTGGCATTTACCCTTGCCGGAAGTGCAGCAAGGCGTGTTCCGGGCATTTCAGCTGCCCGATGCTTCTCTGGCGCCCGTTTTTGCTCCGCTCGACTGGGTTATTGCCCAGGCCGAAGCCCCCGGTGCCACTCCGCAGAACGGGGTGCTGTACGTGGTAGTGACCCGGCAGCAGTTGCGGGTGCAGTATGTATTTACCACACCCGAGCAGCCCGGTAAGCTGCAGCTACGCCCTACTGCAGAGGCTGCCACGACGGTTACGGTTGCCCAGGCGGAGGTAGTAGAACTGTGGCGGGTAACGGGCCGCCTGAGCTTTCAGCTACCCACGGTCCCGTTCCCAGCCAGCACCCTCGAAGCCAGCCTGCAGGATTTGCTGAGCCGGGTGCAACGCCTGGAACAGGGCAGGTAAGCTGCTACGGGCAGCACCCCAAGGGTGGGAGAGGTAACCTTCAATCCGGAACAGGAGCTGGCTGGCCAACTGCGCTACTAGAGGTCTGGCCGGTAACCTTTGTTGGTTTGCTCAGTTACCTTCGGCCCTATAGGTCCACTAGTTGCTGGGGCAGCTATTATGTGTCGATTATCTATCCACGTCAACGATGAAGCTTACAATCTTTTTCCTGCTACTGTGCAGTGTATTTTCCGGACAGGCCCGGGCCCAGGTTGGCGGACCCACCGCTAGCGTCCGGCACATCCAGTCCCGCGTTTTGAAGGAGCAGCGCACCTACACGGTATATGTGCCAGAAAGTGCCCAGGACTCCCTGGTTGGCCGGCAGCACTACCCGGTACTGTATGTGCTCGACGGAGAAACGCAATTTCAGAGTACGGCCACGATTCTGAAGCAACTCAGCGGGCAGCGCGTATTGCCCGAGGCCATAATCGTAGCTATTCACAACACCGACCGAATCCGGGACCTGACGCCCACTCACATTGAATCGGGCTTGTACATGGACCGGCGCGGGGCTACCACCTCGGGCGGGGGTGAGGCATTTACCCGCTTTTTGCAGCAGGAGCTGATTCCCCGCATCGATTCTGCCTACGCCCCGGCGCCCTACCGCGTGCTGGTGGGCACCTCTCTGGGCGGGCTCTTCGTACTCAACACCCTGCTGCACCATCCCGACTTGTTTCAGAGCTACGTGGCTATCGACCCGAGTTTGTGGTGGGACGACACGAAGCTGGTGCGCGAAGCGGGCCGTCTGCTGGCTCAGCCTAAGTTTGCCGGCAAAACCCTGTTTCTGCCCGTCGCCACGGCCTTTAAGGAAGCCGGGGACACTGCCGCCGCCGCAGTGCGCAACACCATTGAGCGCCGGGCCTTTCTGGCCGTTCCCGACTTTATTGCCGAACTCAAGCAGCACCCGGCAAGCGGGCTGCGGTGGTCGGCAAAGTACTACCGGACCGAAGGGCACAACTCGGTACCGTTGCCCGGCACGTACGATGGCCTGCGCTACATTTTCAGCGCCCACCAACGGCTGTCGATAGACAACGTGGCGCTGCTGGAGCCCGCCGTGAGCAAGTTGAGCGCCCCGGCTATGCGGGACTCGCTGCTGGCAGTTTGTCGGCTGGTTTCCCGGCAATTGGACTACGTGGTGCGGCCCCCGGAACCGCTGGTCAACCGTATAGGCTACAGTTATCTGGGGCGGCAAGACTTTGCGGCGGCCCGGGCCTTTTTTCAGTTGAATGAGCAAAACTACCCCGACAGCTTCAACGTGTACGATGCTATGGGTGACTACTACAGTGCCCTCGGTGACCCAAAGAGCGCAGCACAAGCATTCCGCAAAGCCCTGACCATCTATTCGTATCCCGAAACCCGGCAGAAGTTGCAGGCCCTGCAAGCCAAGACGGCGCGGAAAGCCGGCCACTAGCTTGCCACACGCGGCGGAGCGGCGACCCTGGTGCGCGGGTAATTGCCAAAGAATAAATACGTTTGACAGATTCAGTCTGCTTTCGGCCTTCCTGCTATGCCTCGTCCTGTCGTTTTGCTGCTGCTGGTTATCGGGGTAAAATTTCTGCTGGCTGGCTCTGTATGGGCCCAGCCAACGGTAAAAAGCACCCCGCTGCACCGGTTCTTTCAGCAGCACTACGACAGCACCATTATCTACCATAGCGGTTCGAGTTGGAATAATTCTCCCAACTACCTGATTCTGGCCAAGCACCAAAACCAGGTGGACTTTTTCACCTACACCAGCCCGTACCGGGGCACCAAGGGAAAATACTACCCCGGCCAGCTGACCAGAAAGTTTGCCCAGGAAGACCAGGCCTTCCGAACCATGGTGCCTGATACCAACCGCTACCTACTGCCGCAGCCGGTGCGCCCCATTACCCTACAGCAGGCGTGGCGGCAGTTAGACCCTGGACTGCTATGGCAGGTGAAGGACGACCGGGAGACGGGGAACAACGCCGGTACGTGCGTGGTGGAAGATGCCGACGACAACGTTTTCTACTTGATTAACCGGCGCACCATTCGAATAGCCTCCTTTTACGCCCCTGACTTTCGGCAGCAGTGCCTGGGGCTTGATGCTGGTCGGCAACGCGCACTGGACGCCCGTAAAGTTCTGCGCACCCTGCCTGCTACCCGCCCGGAGTAGCTGTTTTGTGCGCCGCTACGTACCTGCCAGCTAGACCTTTAGTTTGTAACCGCTATGCTCTATTTCCACGATACCCTCATTCGCTACGGCTTCACCCAGCAACGCCCCGGCTTTTATACCCGCCCCAACACCAGTGCGGCCCTGGGCGGCCCTATGTTTTGCACCACGGGCGAAGACGAGCGGCCCCGCAAGATGCTGCTCTGGCAGCGCGGCCGTATTCTGGTGCAGGGCGACGTCGTAACGCTGGACGCCCTGGAGCAGGTGCTGCGGCGGGTGCTAGGTGCCCCAACTGCTTGAATAAGGCAGCCGGACGTTAGCGCACAGTTACTTTGCCGGGACCCAGCCCAATCAGGAAAGAAACCGATATTTCCAGTCCGCCGGGCCCTACTAGCTCGACCAGGTTTTGGGCATTTGCTGAGCCAGGTCCGTACCCAGGAAGGAGCTCCACGACCGGGTTAGGACTCAGCACGGCCCCGTAGCCCAGGGCAAATTGCAGGGCATTGCGGCGAAACTGGTGGTGCAGCCCGGCGCGGAGGTGCAACATGGTGCTGGAGTGAATTACGTACCGGCCTTTTACGCCGTACGTGTCCTCAACATCGACTGCTACTTCAGAAGACGAATACACCAAGTTGGTGCCGGCAAACAAGTGGTTTCGGCCGCGGCTGGGCAGGTAGGCCCGGGTTCCCACGCCTATTTTGCCTCCACTGGAGCCCAACCCGATGCCCACGTTGGCGTCGAGGGCGGGCAGCACGCGGTAAGCTGCTTCAAGGCCGAAGCCATAGGGTGCGCCCCAGCCCAGAGAAATACCCAAGGTGAGGGGCGGTACTGATTCGCTTACCTGCAGGGTGTTCTGGTAGGGGATGGCCGGGCCGGCGGCGGGCCGGTTAGCGGGCGGCAGTGTGTTGAGCTGCGGGCGCGTCGACTGGCGCAGCGTATCAGCGGGAGTAGCTTGAGCCTGGGCCGCAGTGCTTGCACCGAATAGCGCTACTAGTAAAGCTGATACCTGAAGTAAACGATTAGGCTGCATATAGAAAGGGATGATAGGATAGAAAACAGGGCAATAACGGCGGAAAAGATGTACTGTCCAAACTCCTGGGAGGTGATTATCCTGCTTAAGGAGCGGTATGGGAATAGGAATAAGGACTTTACCAGTTGAGGTAGTACTGGCCAGCGAATTCAAGCCAGAGTTGCTTTTGCTGGCTTTGTCAGGCAATACTGCCCGCGCCGCCGGCACAGCTGGTGCTTAGGCATCTGCATAGGTGTTGAGTTTCTTGATGTCGGGCTCGCTGCTGCTTAATGCCGCATACTTAAGCTCAACCCGGAAGTCACAGCTGGGGTACCCGGCGGAGGGGTAGACCGGAGTAGCAGGCTGCTACTGCTATAAGGCGCTATAATGTGCCGCTGCCGCATTATTCTTTATCTTTTGGGCCTGAAACTCCCCCGCTCCCTCACAACCCATAAATGAGTTCTTTCTCGAATCTGTTTCGCCGCAAGGATATCGGCGCTATTCTACAAAACCCGCCCGCCGATGTGGAAGGCCACGGCCACGGCAGCCTGGAGCGCAACCTCTCGGTGCGCGACCTGACGGCCCTGGGCATTGCCGCCGTCATTGGGGCCGGCATCTTCAGCACCATCGGCAATGCCAGCCACGACGGTGGGCCGGCCGTGTCGTTGCTGTTTGTATTTACGGCTATTGCCTGCGCTTTTTCGGCTTTGTGCTACGCCCAGTTTGCCGCCACCATCCCGATTAGCGGCTCGGCCTACACGTATGCTTATGCCTCGTTTGGGGAGCTTACCGCCTGGATTATCGGCTGGGCCCTCATCATGGAATATGCCGTGGGCAACATCGTGGTGGCCATTTCCTGGTCCGACTACTTTACCGGGCTCATGGAGGGAATTGGGGTACACATACCGGCTTACCTAACCATGGGCACCCAAAGCGCCTATAAGGGCTACCACGAAGTGCTGGAGCTGATGCAGAACGGCAAGCCCCTGACCGACGTGGCCCCGGCTACCCTGGAAGCCTACAAAACCTGGAATACGGCCCCCGCGCTGTTCGGCGACTTCCGCCTCGTCTGCGACCTGCCCGCCTTCCTCATCACCGTCCTGATTACGGCCGTGGTGTACGTGGGTATCAAGGAATCCAAAACGGCCTCTAACCTGCTGGTACTGCTCAAGCTGATTGTGGTGGCGGTGGTTATTGCCGTGGGCGTGTTCTACGTGCAGCCCGCCAACTGGACGCCGTTTGCCCCCAACGGCATCAGCGGCGTGCTCAAGGGCGTGTCGGCCGTGTTCTTCGCCTACATCGGCTTCGACGCTATTAGCACCACGGCCGAGGAGTGCAAAAACCCCCAGCGCGACTTGCCCCGGGCCATGATTTATGCCCTGATTATCTGCACCATTCTCTACGTCATCATCACGCTGGTACTCACCGGTATGGTGTCGTATAAGGAGCTGGGCGTGGGCGACCCGCTGGCGTTTGTGTTCGAAAAAGTAGGTCTGCCCCAGCTGGCGGGCGTGGTAGCCGTCAGCGCCATTTTTGCCATGGCCTCGGTGCTGCTCGTGTTCCAGATCGGCCAGCCCCGCATTTGGATGTCGATGAGCCGCGACGGACTGCTGCCCCCCATTTTCGGCCGGGTACACCCCAAGTTTCACACGCCTTCGTTCAGCACCATCGTCACGGGCTTCTTCGTGGGCGTGCCGGCCTTGCTGCTCAACATGGACCTGGTTATCGACCTGACCTCCATCGGGACCTTGTTTGCCTTTGCCCTCGTGTGCGGCGGCATCCTGATTCTGGACCCACACGGTACTTCCGAGGCCCGCTTCAAGGTGCCCTACATCAACGGCCAGTTTCTGCTGCCGCTGCTCATGCTCATCGGCATTGTCCTGCTGTTCGTCTACAACGGCGAGGCCGTCGGTGAAATGGGCCGCATTGTGGGTGGGGCCGAGGGCCTGGAAGGCTTTCAGCACTACATCCCAATGCTGGTGTTCTTCGGCTTCTGCATCTACCTGACGGTAGCCTCGGTGCGCCGCCGCCTGTCGTTGCTGCCCACGCTGGGTTTGCTCACCAACCTGTATTTGATGACCCAGCTGGGTATCAACAACTGGTTGCTGTTCTTCGGCTGGCTCATCATTGGCCTGGCCTTGTACTTCAACTACGGCTACAAGCACAGCAAGCTGAACGCGGGCCTGACGGCCAACAACCGGCCACCGGTGATTCGATAAACCGCACCATAAAAAACACGCGCGGGCTTTGTCCGGTGGGGCTTTAACCAGGAACTTTGGTTGACCGGCTCCCCGGGCAAAGCCCGCCCTGCGTTTGGTGCTACTGACTTTTCTTATGGAAACACCCCCGGTTTCGGCCTCCACGGCCTTGCTCTCCCGCCTGCTGGCCTCCCGCGAGGAACTGCTGGATCTGGGATTGCGCAACCCGCTGCTCAACTACCGGCCTTCCCCGGCCCGGGGCGTAATCGTGACCCAGGAGCAGGCGGTGGCGGTGTACGAGGTGCTGGTGCGCCAGGGCAAAACCATGTATTTCCAGGCCGGCCCCGAGGCGAAGCCGCAAGCAAAGCCGGCAGGTGCTGTAACGGAGCCGGAAGTTGTGACGGCCGCTGCTGCGGTAACCACCGGGGCGCCGGCTGCCCCTACGGATCTTTCGGAGGCCGAGCGCCAACGCCTGCTGACCGATAACAAGCTGCAAACCGCCGAGCCGCTGGATAAGCTCGAAAAGCGGCTGCTCAACACCTATTACACGGCCCGCACCAGTCTGGAAGAGCAGGGCGTCAACATCCTGTATCTGGCTCTGGGTCAGCTCACCTGGTATGAGGCCGACAGCAGCCCGGAGGCGCGACAGGCCCCGCTGCTACTGGTGCCGGTGTTGCTGGAGCGGGGCACGGCCGCCGAGCGGTTTAAGCTCCGCCACACTGGGGCCGAAGTGGAAGGCAACCTGAGTTTGCAAGCCAAGCTGCGGGCCGGGTTTGGCCTCAACCTGCCTTTGCCCGACGCTGAAGAGGAGCTGCGCCCAGCCGACTACTTTGCGTCCGTAACCCAGGCCGTAGCCGGCTTGCCGCGCTGGCAGGTGCAGCCCGATGCCATTATCCTGGGCTTCTTTTCCTTCGGTAAGTTCTTGCTCTACCGCGACCTGGACCCCGCCACCTGGCCTGCCCCAGTGGGCTTGCTCGACCACCCCGCCATTGCCGCCCTGCTCGGTCCCGACGCCGGCTTCCGGGATGCCGCGCCCACCCTCGACGACTCGGCTTTTCTGGATACCGAAAGTGCCGCCCACGAGCTGCATCAGGTCCTAGACGCCGACTCTTCGCAGTTGCTGGCGTTGCTGGCCGTGCAGGAAGGCCGCAACCTCGTGATTCAGGGTCCGCCCGGTACGGGCAAGTCCCAGACCATTGCCAACCTGCTGGCCGAGGCTATTGGGGCGGGCAAAAAGGTGCTGTTCGTGGCCGAGAAAATGGCGGCCCTGGAAGTAGTGCAGCGCCGGCTCGAAAATCTGGGTTTAGGGGCCGCCTGTCTGGAATTGCACAGTCACAAAGCCAACAAGAAGGCCCTGCTCGACGAGCTCCGCCACACGCTCAGCCTGGGCCGACCGGCCGCCGCTCCCGACTTGGCCGACCAGCTCGCTCAGCTGCCGCGTTACCGCACCGCCCTGAATGAGTACGCCCTGGCCGTCAACGCCCCAATTGGCCGCAGTCGCCGCACGGCCCAGCAAGTGGTCGGCGAGCTGCTGCTGCTTAACCAGGAGCGGGGCACGGTAGAATTGCCCCGCCTAGCCATTGCCAACCTTGCCAACTGGACCGACGCCGACGCGGCCCATGCCGAAACTCAGGCGCAGCGCGTACAAGCCGTTTTGCAGAAGATTGGCCGGCCCAAAAACCTGCTGTTCTGGGGTAGTGAGTTGCTCGTAGTATTGCCCGCCGACCAGGAAGCTCTGACGCAGCTGCTGCGGGAGGCGCAGGTCGCCCTCGCCGATTTGCAAGCCGCGGCCCAGGTTTTGGCTCAGCACCTGGGTTTACCCGCGCCGCCCGACCGCGCTGCGGCCGAGGCCTTGCTGCCCGCTGCCCGCCACGTTCAGTTAGCCCCGCCGCTGGCCGGTGTGGCCGTGGCCGACTCCGCCTGGCATCAACGCCCGGCCCCAGTAGGGGAGGTACTGCTGGCCGGGGCCAGCTACTCGGCCTTGCACCAGCAGCACGACGCAGCGCTGTTGCCCGAAGCCTGGAGTCAGGAACTGCTGGCCGAGCGGGCCGCGGTGCTCAGCTACGGCGACAAGTGGTGGAAATTCCTCAGCGGCGACTACCGACAAGCCAAAAAGCGGCTGCAAAGCCTATGGCGCGGTTCGTTGCCCGATGACCCGGCCGCCGTGGTGGCTGTTATTGACGCTATTCACGAAGCCCGCCGCCACGCCCGGACGGTGCAGGAAACGCAGGATTGGGCCGCCGCTTTATTTGGTGCGGCCTGGCAGGGCTTGCGCTCCGACTGGCCCGCCCTGCGTAAAGTGGCCGACTACCTGACTCAAACGCACCAGCGTCTTGCCCAGCGGCAATTGCCTGCCGAGTTGCTGCATTATATGGCGCAATCTTCTGATCCTGCGACTGTTTCAGCTCCCTTAGCGGCGCTGGAAGTAGCCTTGGTGCGGCACCGGGGAGCCATCCAGGCAGTAGCTCAAGCCTTGCAGCTCAACGAAGCCCGCCGCTTTGGCCCCGAGGGCCGCCTGGAGTTTCAGTCCTTTGCCGCCCAGCACGCCACGCTCAGCGCCTGGCTGCCCGACGTGCCCGCCCTGCGCCTGGCCACCGAGTGGAACAATGTAGCGGCGGCTGTGGCAGCTGAAAATCTACCGGAGCTTCTAATACTGGCCGAAACCTGGGAGCTGGCGGCCTCCCACCTGGCGGCCGCCGTGCGCCAGACCTGGCTGGAGTTTTTGCAGAAGCAGGCCTACAGTCAGTATCCGGCGTTGCGGCAATTTGAGCGGGCCAGCCACGAGCAAACCGCGGCCCGGTTCCGCGAAGTCGACGAAGGTTCGCTCTACCACAACCGGGTGCGGGCCATGATGCAGCATTTCAGTCAGTTGCCCAACGCTCAGGCCAGTGGGCAGATGCTGCTACTCCGGAACGAGTTTGCCAAGAAAACCCGGCACTTGCCCCTGCGCAAGCTCATGCAGCAGGCGGGCCGCGCCATTCAGGCCATCAAGCCCGTGTTTATGATGTCGCCGCTGTCGGTGGCTGGCTACCTGCCGCCCGGAGCCGTGGAGTTTGACCTGGTCGTGTTTGATGAGGCCTCGCAGGTGAAGCCCGTCGATGCCCTGGGTGCCATTGCCCGCGGCCGGCAGCTGGTCGTCGTCGGCGACTCGAAGCAGCTGCCTCCCACCTCCTTTTTCGACTCCCTGACCGGAGCAGGCGAGGAGGCCGACGAAGAAAACGTGACGGCCGATATCCAAAGCATTCTGGAGCTGTGCAAAGCCCGGCAAATGCCCGAACGGATGCTGCGCTGGCACTACCGCAGCCAGCACGAGTCATTGATTGCGCCTTCCAACCACCTGTTCTACGACGACAAGCTGGTCATTTTTCCCAGTCCGGGCGGGCAGGGGCCGCTGGGTCTGGTTTATCATCATCTGCCTAGCACTCACTACGAGCGGGGCACTACCCGCACCAATCCGCTGGAAGCCGCGGCCGTGGCCGAAGCCGTGCTGCTCCATGCCCGCACCACGCCCAAGCTCACCTTAGGCGTCGTGGCTTTCAGTCAGGCCCAGCGCCAGGCCATTGAGGATGCCCTGGAAAAGCTGCGCCGCCAGCGCCCTGAAACCGAGGACTTCTTCAACCGCCACGCCCACGAACCGTTCTTCGTCAAGAACCTGGAAAACGTGCAGGGCGACGAGCGGGACGTCATTCTGATCAGCATCGGCTACGGCCGCACCCGGGAAGGCTACCTGAGCATGAGCTTTGGCCCGCTGAACGGCGAAGGAGGGGAGCGGCGCCTCAACGTGCTTATCACCCGGGCCAAGCAGCGCTGCGAAGTCTTCACCAACCTCTCGGCCGACGACCTCGACCTGACCCGCACCAAGGCCAAAGGTGTGGTGGCGCTCAAGACCTTTCTCAACTTTGCCCAGTGCGGGGTGCTCAGCCAAAACCAGGCAACCGGCCGGGCCCCGGATTCGCCCTTCGAGGAAGCCGTGCACCGCGCCCTGACGGCCCGTGGCTACACCGTGCGCCCCCAGATTGGCTGCCAGGGCTTCTATATTGACTTGGCCGTCGTCGACCCTGACCAGCCGGGTCGCTACGTGCTGGGCATTGAGTGCGACGGGGCCATGTACCACAGTGCCCGCTCGGCCCGCGACCGGGACCGGCTGCGCCAGCAGGTGCTCGAAAACGTGGGCTGGAAGCTGCACCGCATCTGGAGCACCGATTGGTTTCGGGACCCGGCACGGGAAACGGAGCGGGCCGTGCAAGCCATTGAGGAAGCCCGCCGCAGCGCTTCGGATGAGACTGAGGATGAAATATTTGCTGCTGTCGATACGCAAATAGGTATTTCCCGGGAAGCAGCTCCCGAAGGCCCGGTGCCCCTGGCCGAGCCTTACCAAATGGCCCAGCTGCCCGCTGCGGCCCGGCAGTTGGAAGTGCACCAGCATTCCATGACCCGCTTAGGAGGCTGGGTGGCCCAGATTGTTGCTGTCGAAAGTCCGGTGCACCTCGATGAGGTAACGCGGCGCATTGCCCTGGCTACCGGCGCTACCCAGGTCGGCGCCCGGATTCGCAAGAGCGTGGCTTCGGCCGTGCGGCTGGCCGTCAACCTGCGTCACATCCGGCTGGAAGGCGACTTTCTTTGGACCCCGGCTATGACGGCCGCCACCGTGCCGCTCCGGGACCGCAGCGGCCTGCCCACTGCGTCGCGCAAGCTGAGCTTCGTGGCCCCCGAGGAGCTGGCCCGGGCCATTCAAGTCATTGTGCAGCATAGCTTTGCCCTGGAACGAGCAGCTGTAGTGCTGCCCGTGGCCCGATTGCTGGGCTTTGCCCGCCCAGGTGACGAGATGCGCCAGCAGATTGACGCGGCCGTGCAGCGGCTGGTGGAAACCGAAGTGGTGCGGGAAGTTAACGGAGTGCTGCAACCTCAGTCGTGAGCCAAGCCGGAGAATTTACCAGTGGGGAGTGCCTTACTATCTTGCCCTATGAAAATGCTGCTCCCGTTGCTGCTAGCTGCCCTGCCTCTGCGGGCTCAACCATCTGCCAGCCCTATTTTGACCGCTGTGGCCGCTACTCCCCCGACGGGCTGTTTGGCCTATGACTCGCGCGGGAAGCAATATTTCGTTGGCCTGCCGCAGCTGCGCAAAATCGTTAAGATACCCGCCAAAGGGGCTGCTACTGATTTCTGGGGCACCGCACCTATCCCTGCCGCCAACACAGTTTGGGCAAAGCACCTACCCGTGCTAGGCGAAGTGACGGGCTTGCGAGTAGATGCCGCGCATCGTAGCCTTTGGGCCTGTGCCAGTGGTTGGGGACCGGTCGGCAAGCGGGCCGGGCTGTGGGAATTTGATACGCGCTCAGGTACGCTACGGCAATTGGCCTTCGTGACCGATACCGTACGGCAGCACAGCTTTCATGATCTGGCCGTGACAGCGCAGGGAGTGGTGTACACCACTGATTCAGCGTCGGGGGGACTGTACCGGATGCGCACTAAAATGCCCCTGACGGAAGAAATAGAAGCCTGGCTGCCGGCCGATACCTTCGTCCGACCTACCCACCTGTGCCTCAACGCTGAAGACAACGCCCTGTACGTAGTGCACGCGGGTGGCTTGGCGCGTATTGCATTGGCCACAAAGCAAATAACGCCGGTAGCAACGCCTGGTAAACTGGCGGTGGATAGTATTACGGGCCTGTATTATCAGAACGGATACTTGCTCGTGCTGGACAATCCGACGACCCCGAAGCTGGTACGCTACCGCCTGGATACTGCGGCCTCTGGATTGGTGCTGGTCGATGCGTTGCCGCTTCCCCTGCCCACCCCGCCGGCAGGGCCAGTTGCCGGAATGGTGGTCGGCAACGAATTTTACTATACCAGCACGCCGGCTGCGAACTCTGCGGCGGAGCCACTACTGCATATTTCGCTGCTATAGGCTTAATGCCGGGAGGTAAGTCTGAGCATCATGGTAGCTACGTAGATAGACCACCCTGCCTGCTTTCCCCGCAAATAGCCGTATGCTCGTTCGTCGTTGGTTGATTCCCCTGCTTCTATTGCCGCTGGGCACACTTGCGCAGCAAAAAGCTGCCGACAGCGTCAGCACTGACCGGCTGGTATTCTATACTTTCGCCAACGACGCCTTCTTCCGCACCGATTACTACTTCACCCAGGGTATGACGCTGAACCTGGTGCTGCCCGGGCTTAGGAAGTCGCCGGTCAATAAAATCCTGCTGCCGGGCCCGCCAGCCAGCATCCGGCACTACGGCGTGAAGCTGCACTACGACGGCTTCACCCCCCTGCGCATCCAGGACGACACCATCCGGCGCGGCGACCGACCTTACGCGTCCTATATCTACGCCACGCTCTACCGCACTGCGACCAGCCCTGCCGCAAAACGCCGGCTGACTTCAGGGCTGAGTTTTGGTTTCATTGGGCCGGCCGCTGGTGCCAAGGGCTTTCAGACCAAAGTGCACGAGCTGCTGGATGCACCCACGCCCCGCGGCTGGGATTACCAGATTCGGAACGACGTGGTGCTGGGCTACGAAGCCCGTGTTGAGCAGCAAATACTGGCCGTGGGCCGGGCAGTAGAGGTTATTGGGCAGGGGCAGGCCTCGCTCGGCACGCTCAATACCTTTGCCGGCGGAGGACTGCTCGTGCGGGTGGGCAAAATGACGCCTTACTTCCAGAATCTGGGTTTGGCTTCCCGGGCAAACCGAGCCGGCTTGGCCAAGTTCCAACTGTATGCTACCGGGCTGGCCGAGGGCCGGCTCGTGGGCTACAACGCTACAATGCAAGGTGGCCTTTTCAACCGCGCCAGCCCCTACACCCTGCCCGCCTCGGATATTAAACGGGTAGTAGGACAGGGAACAGTAAGCCTGGTAGCTGCCTACGCTGGCCTTAGCTTCCGCACTTCGGCCGTCTGGATTACGCCTGAATTCCGCGGCAGCCGCCACCACGCCTGGGTGCAGTTTGGGCTAGGCGTAGCGTTTTAAACCCCGGGCTCACTTAAAGAAATAAGTGCCCGTCAACTGGGCTACCCGGTTGTTGCCGCTTTGTTCGTTGTCGCCGCCGGCTTTGCTATAGTACAGGTTCACCAAGCCGACACCATAGCCAGCCTGCACCTGCACCGGGCCCCGGCGGTAACCTAGGCCCACGTTGAAACCGGTATCGAAGCGCCGGGAATAGAAGTTACGGATAGAAGCCGTGCTACCAGTGGTTTCATCACGGCCGTAGGTGATTTTGGAGCTGTAACTGGTAATCGGCTCGGTATATGAACCGGGGTCAGTGGTGCTGTTGTTAATAGTCGTTCGGGCTCTCCCCCCGACACCTACGGCCACATAAGGTCCGGCAAAAACCTGCAGACCAGTTTCCCCTGGTAAGGTATACACGACATTTAAGGGCATTTCCAACCAGCTGTAGCGCACAGTAGTGTGCCCCTTCCGGCGAAACTCATAGCCTGTTGTCGGGTCTGCGATGGTGTTGCTTGCTTTAATTTTAGTGCCTTTTTGTGAGAAGAGCAAAGCGGGCTGAAAAGCAAACTTACCCCGTTCTACTGCCAGCACTACGCCTACTTGCCCCGACACAATGGGCGACTTGCTGGAGGAGCTTGAGGCATTGATAATAGTGCGCGCTGTGCCTTTCTCAGTTGTGTTGGCCAGGTTGCCACCCACGCGCACACCAAGCCGGTAAGTAGTTTGGGCCGAAGCCGCGGCAGTGCTCAACAGAAAGGCTACTAGTAAGCCGGAGGATTTAGTCATACAACAAAAAAGATGGGTAAGAAATAGAGCACAAAGGCACACCTGACCGGGAAGTACCGTTGCCAATTAGTAGATAAGAGAGCCTAAAGAGTGCGGGCAAGGTTGCACGCGCCTTACTTGGCCCGGTGAATAATGGCTACGCTTACCAGGATAATAACCATGCCCAGCAGGTGCCAGTGATTAAAATCTTCGCCATCCAGCACGCCCCAGGTCAGGGCCATGATGGGCACCAGGTAGGTATTAGAAGCCGCAAACAGAGCCGTCGACTGCTGAATGAGCTTGTTGAACAGCACCATGGCCACGGCCGTGCTCATGGTAGCCAGCAGGGCAATGTAGCCAAAGGCCGTCCAGGCCCCGGGTACGTGCTGCAGCTTGTAAAGGAACTCGGTGCCCAGCAGCAGATAAACCACCGCCGGTCCGCCAATGTAGAGCAGCAGCAGGCCCGTCACGGCTAGGGGCGGAATGCCGTGCAGGCGGTTTTTAATCACGTTGACGCTCACTCCGTAGCCCGCCGTAGCCAGCACGATGTAGAGCCCGTACCACGCATTGCCTTCCCCGGTGGGCGTGGCTTCTCCGCCGCTGCCGCCCAGCAGCATCAGCACTACCGTACCTACCAGGCCAAGCACAATACCAGCTACCCGCAGCGGCGTGAGCTTCTGCCCGAAGAATAAAGCACCCACCAGCAGCGTGAATACCGCCGTCAGGGCGTTGAGCACCCCGGCCAGGCCCGAGGCCAGCTTGGTTTCGGCGTAGGCAAACAGAAACGCCGGAATCAGGGTGCCGACTACGCCACTGAGCAACAGCCACTTTACCCGGCTGCGCTCCAACTGCGGCAGGTGCTTCAGGGCAAAAGGCAGCAGAATCAGGGCTGCTACCGTGACGCGCGTAGCCCCCAGCTCCATGGCCGAAAACACCACCAGTCCCTTCTTCATCAGAATAAACGACGTGCCCCAGATGGTAGCCAGCACGATAAGCAGCACCCAGGCTGAGGCCGGCGTGCGGTGGGGCGGGGGCGAAGCTACCGGCGTGGCTTCGGGAGCAACAGTAACGGCCGGGGCGGTAGGGGTGGAGGACATGCAGGGCGGAAAGAAAGACGATAAAAAAGAACTGTCATCCAGAGCTTGCGAAGGACCTAACCACGCTCAAATAGTTGCCGCGCAACGGCAAAATCGAACGTCATAAGGTCCTTCGCTGGGCTCAGGATGACAGAATAAGTAGTAGGGTACCAGCCTATCCAACCAGCATTGGCTCGGCCGCCGAAATTTCGGCCAGAATAGCGTGTATTTCGTCTACCGAGTAGGTATCAACTAGGCGCATGCGCCACTGCTTGGCACCTTCCAGGCCGCGGAAGTACTGGGCGTAGTGCCGGCGCATTTCCAGGATACCAGACCGCTCTCCCTTCCACTCGATGCTTTTCTCGAAGTGCATGCGGCACATGGCCACGCGCTCCTCCACCGTGGGCGGGGCCAGCTTTTCGCCGGTAGCCACGAAGTGCTTGATTTCGCGGAAAATCCAGGGGTAGCCAATGCTGGCGCGCCCAATCATGATGCCGTCGACGCCGTAGCGGTTTTTGTACTCCAGGGCTTTTTCGGGCGAGTCGATGTCACCGTTGCCAAAAATTGGGATTTTGATGCGGGGATTTTCCTTGATTTTGGCAATCAGGCGCCAGTCGGCGTCGCCCTTGTACATCTGCACCCGGGTGCGGCCGTGCACGGTCAGGGCCTCGATGCCGATATCCTGGAGCCGCTCGGCTACTTCCTCCACGTTCAGGGTGTTTTCGTCCCAGCCCAGGCGGGTTTTTACCGTCACGGGCAGGTGGGTGGCTTTTACCACGGCCTCAGTCATCTGCACCATCTTGGGAATGTCGCGCAGTAGGGCAGCCCCGGCGCCCCGGCAGGCTACCTGCTTTACCGGGCAGCCGTAGTTGATGTCAATCAAATCGGGGCCAGCCAGGGTGCTGATGCGGGCACACTCGCCCATGGTATCCACGTCGGAGCCAAAGAGCTGAATGCCGATGGGTCGCTCGTAATCGAACACGTCGAGCTTCTTACGGCTTTTGGCCGCGTCCCGAATCAGGCCTTCCGAGGAAATAAACTCGGTGTACATCAAATCGGCCCCGTTGGCTTTGCACACGGCCCGGAACGGCGGGTCGGATACGTCCTCCATGGGCGCTAAAAGCAA
The DNA here is from genome assembly GCF_022919135.1 of Hymenobacter cellulosivorans. Taxonomy (NCBI): domain Bacteria; kingdom Pseudomonadati; phylum Bacteroidota; class Cytophagia; order Cytophagales; family Hymenobacteraceae; genus Hymenobacter; species Hymenobacter cellulosivorans. The sequence goes on from NZ_CP095049.1 coordinate 1,320,225, forward strand.
GGGAAAATCAGGCAGGGCAAGGTCGCGGATGTGTACCACAGAGGAAGGCTATTACAGGAATTTGCGCAAATTTACGACTCTTCCAAGTTTCCGTAACCACCAGCCCCTCATGAAAGGTTTCGTGTCCAGCCGTTTGCACCCGTTTGCAACCTTATTGATCTTAATCGGTCTGGCCTTGGTCTTTTTGAGCGTGGGGGCTTTGGTAGCTAGCGTACTCACGAAGCTCTTCTTTGGTATTGGCTTGCTGGAAATGGGCGATGCGGCCCAGAACCCGCAGAACTACCCCAATAGCTGGGGGGCCATCATGCTCAGTCAGGGCGTTACGCTGGTGTTTGGGTTGGCCGGGGCCGCTTTGGCGCTGGTGTGGCTTACGGGCCGTTCGTGGCGGGAGTACCTGATGCCCCGCCGCTCGGTTTCGGCCGTCTGGTTTGTGGCCGCCGCCGCCATCGTGATTCTGGCCCTGCCCCTTATGGCTTATCTGATTGAGTGGAACTCCCAGGCCCACGTGCCCAAGTTTCTGGAAGGGTCCTGGCTGACGCGGTTTGGAACGTGGGCGCTGGCCAAGGAAGAAGAGCTGAAAAAGACGACGGCCTTCATGACCCGATTCAGCTCGCCAGGGCGGTTTGGCGTGGCCGTGCTCGTCATTGCGGCTGGTGCTGCTATAGGGGAGGAGTTATTTTTCCGGGGTGTGCTGCAGCGCAACTTGGTAGAGTGGTTTAGGTCGCGGCACGTGGGCGTGTTTGTGGCCGCCGCCATTTTCAGTGCCATCCACATGCAGTTTCTAGGCTTCGTGCCTCGTTTCGTACTGGGCCTGATTCTGGGCTACCTCTACGAATGGAGTGGCAATATCCTGGTGCCCATGACGGCCCACTTCACCCAGAATGCCTTCCAACTCCTGCTGGTGTATGTGCAGCAGCAGCAATGGACGGCCTCTGCTTTCGACCCCGACTCCACCGACAGTATACCCTGGTACCTGGTGCTGCTTTCGGTGCTCTTCGTCGGGGCCATCCTCTATTTCCTGCACCAGCGCAGCCAGCAGGGACCCGCCGAAATGCACACGCTCAGCGCTGGTGGCGTAGCCGTGGCTTCACCCGAAACTGCCCCCGCCGAAACCCGTACGCTCGGCAGTAAGGGCATCGAGGCCGACCGTAAGTAAGCCCGTAGCGCCGCCCGTTTTTCTCCCGTCCCTCCCGAATTCCCGACTTCCCTTGTCCGAGCCCTCCTCCTCGCCCGCTGTTCCCACCGAAGCTCCTGCCGACGGAAAAAAGCCCATGTCCAACCTGGCCCAGCGCGTCATCTTCGGCGTCATTGGGGCCGTGCTGCTGCTGGGCTCCGTGTGGTATGGCTCCTGGACGTTTGCCCTGTTCTTCGCCGCCGTGCAGGCCAAGATGCTGCACGAGTTTTACCGCATGATGCGCGAAGCGGGCTACAAACCGGCCGCTATTTTGGGTATCTGCATTAGCCTGCTGATTTTCTTCACCGTTTTCATCGAAAAGCAGTTTGCGCACTACGACGGCGGCCCCGAAAACCGCATTGTTCGGGCCGCGGAGCTCACGCTGATTGCCTTGGCTTTACTGCTTTCTGTGCTACTACTGTTGCGCGAGATGTCAGCCTGGCCGCGGGAGAATCAGTCGGTTGTTCCCTTTGCCAACGTGGGTGTCAATCTGCTTGGGCTCTTCTACGTCAGCCTGCCCATGAGCTTGCTTAGTGTAGTCGCCTTTTCCGGTAATTCGGCCGAGTACGACTACCGCCGCATCTTCGCCCTGCTCTTCCTGGTCTGGTGCTCTGATATTGGGGCTTACGCCGCCGGCAAAACCTTTGGCAAGCATAAGCTGGCGCCCAGCATTTCGCCCGGCAAAACCTGGGAAGGGGCCATCGGCGGCTTCCTGCTCACCCTGGTCATGGGCTGGGCCCTGGGCTTCTGGCTCACCGACCTTTCCCTGCCGTACCGCCTCGTAGCGGCCGGTACCGTGGCCGTCTTCGGCCCTCTGGGTGACCTGGCCGAGTCTATGCTCAAGCGCAGCGTGGATATCAAGGACTCGGGCACCATCATGCCCGGCCACGGCGGCCTGCTCGACCGGTTCGACGCCTTCCTCTTCATCCTGCCCGTACTGGCCGTGTTGCAGCTGCTTTTCGGTGGGTAGAGGCGCAAGGCGACGTATCGGTACTTCCTCAACCGGCTTTCCGCCAGTGAAAAGACCTCCGAGGATTCTCGGAGGTCTTTTTGCTTGTAAATTCTGGTTTGAGTAGCTACTCAAACGGCATAATTCCAACAAACCAGGTTTAGGTAATTACCCACGCGTGATTTTTTGCCGCTGAGGCAGTTGGGAACTTCCTGCCGAACTAGTCTGCATAGCGCTTTGGGTGGGCCAAGCTATACCCTGGCGCATTTTCCTGCGTATGGCATAAACTACTACCTTTGAGCCCTCAAATCCGGCGTTCGGTTCCGGCTTCCCACCGCTGAGCCCCGCTTTTTTTCTTACCCACCCATCACAATTCACTCTTCCCGTATGGCTGCCACCACGGTGTACAAAGAGCCGGCTCCAATCATGGACCGTGAAAATCCCTTAGAATCAATGATGTCGCGCTTCAATATCGCGGCGGAGATTCTAGGACTCGACGATTCAACGTATAACGTCCTCAAAGCGCCCGACAAGCAGGTTATCGTCAACATTCCCGTGACGATGGACAATGGCAAGGTGCGCGTATTCGAAGGCTACCGCGTGGTGCACAACACCATCCTGGGCCCTTCGAAAGGCGGTATCCGCTACGACATGAACGTGCACATCGACGAAGTAAAGGCCCTGGCGGCCTGGATGACGTGGAAGTGCGCCGTGGTTGATATTCCCTACGGCGGTGCCAAGGGTGGTATCATCTGCGACCCGACGGCCATGAGCCCCGGCGAAATCGAGCGTCTGACCCGCGGCTACACCCTGGCCATGAAGGACGTGTTTGGCCCCGACCGCGACATTCCGGCTCCCGACATGGGCACCGGTCCCCGCGAAATGGCCTGGCTGATGGACGAATTCAGCAAGACGGTAGGTGCCACCTCACCAGCGGTGGTTACTGGCAAGCCCCTCGTGATGGGTGGCTCCCTGGGCCGCACCGAGGCTACCGGCCGCGGGGTAATGGTATCGGCCCTGGCCGCTATGAGCAAGCTGGGCATGAAGCCTGAAGAGTCGTCGGCCGTAGTGCAGGGCTTCGGCAACGTAGGCTCCTGGGCTGCTAAGCTGCTGGCTGAGAAAGGCGTGAAAATCAAGGGCGTGTCCGACATCAGCGGGGCCTACTGGAACGACAACGGCATCAACATCGACGAAGCCATTGCTTATAAGAACGTTCACAACGGCCGCCTTGAAGGCTACACCGGCGCTACGCTGATGAACGCCGATGAGCTGCTGCTCGCCGACGTTGACGTGCTGGTGCCCGCCGCCGTGGAAGACGTCATTACCGAGCACAACGCCCACGACATCAAGGCCAAGCTCATCGTGGAAGGTGCTAACGGCCCCACCTCTGCCTCCGCTGACCCTATCATCAACGAAAAGGGCATCATGGTAGTGCCCGACATCCTGGCCAACTCCGGTGGCGTAACAGTGTCCTACTTCGAGTGGGTACAAAACCGCCTCGGCTACAAGTGGAGCGAGGACATGGTGATTGAGCGCGCCGAGCGCATCATGACCGATGCCTTCGAGAAAGTGTACGCTACAAGCCAGAAGTATAACGTGCCGATGCGTATCGCCGCCTACGTGGTAGCTATCGACAAAGTAGCCCAGACATACAAGTTCCGCGGCGGTTTCTAAGCGGCGAATGAGTAAGTGAGTGAATGAGTGAGTTGCCGTTCAATTCGCGCCGTTTGCGCCAGCTGAACAAAAAAACTCACCCATTCACTCATTCGCTATTTCACTGTTTCGCGGCTATATTTGCTTTTGGATAGCCCGGGCCGGGAGGCTCGGGCTATCTTTGTGTAGTTTGACACGTAATGGTTTAGCTGGGAATATTCTGTTGCCAGCTTCTGTTTCTGATAATAGCGTCTGAACCAGCGAAATTTCTCTCCCGACTCAGCGCTAATCTGCGATTTATGAAGATTCACAAAGAAGGACGACGCATACTTTTCTTCACGTTGCTGGCCCTGCTGGCCCTCAACCTGCTGCTGTTCCAGTTCAACGCCCGCGCCGTCACCTTCAACCGGATTTTTGCCGGCGCCTCCGTCATTGCCTTCCTGCTGCTGCTACAGTTTTTTCGCAGCCCCTTCCGCAACCTGCTTACTCACGAAGACTTGCTCATCGCCCCCGCCGATGGTAAAGTGGTGGTAATCGAGGACGTGCATGAGCCGGAGTACTTCGACGACATGCGCAAGCAGATCAGCATCTTCATGTCGCCAATTAACGTGCACATTACCCGCAACCCGATTTCGGGCATCGTGCGTTACTTCAAGTACCACCCCGGCAACTACCTCGTGGCCTGGCACCCCAAGAGCAGCACCAAAAACGAGCGGACAACGGTCGTGGTGCAGTCGGAAGCCGGTCCCATGGTGTTGTTCCGCCAGATTGCCGGCGCTATGGCCCGCCGCATCGTGTGGTATGTGAATGAGGGCGACGAAGTAAGCCAAGGCGAAGAGTTCGGCTTCATCAAGTTCGGCTCCCGCGTCGATTTGTTTGTGCCCCTCGATACGGAGGTGAAAGTGCAGATCGGGGAGAAGGTAAAGGGTGGACAGACCGTCATTGCCCAGCTTAAAACCTGAACCACGGATTCGACGGATATTGAGGAGTAATCGGCTTTTATGACCGACTATCCCAAATACAAAAAGGCCACCCGCAGGGGCGGCCTTTTTGTTGGGCTATACTTTTCTTTCGAGCGGTAGGAGCGGCAATAGCGTCGGCGGCCGCGCCGTCCACAAAATCCCTCGAATCCGTGGTCTAGAACCAGGTGGCGGCCAGCTGCATCAGCTGCTCCAGCGCGGTCTGGTCGTCCTGGTCGAAGTCGTTGAGCTGGTCACTGTCTACATCGAGCACAGCCACGACCTGCCCGTCCTTCAGGATGGGCACCACGATTTCCGACTTGGACTCGGAACTGCAGGCAATGTGGCCAGGAAACTGCTCTACGTCGGGCACGAGCAGGGTTTGGGCCTGAGCCCAGCTGCTGCCACACACGCCTTTGCCCTTGCGGATGCGGGTGCAGGCAATCGGGCCCTGGAAAGGACCAAGGACCAGCTCGTCGTTTTTGACGAGGTAAAAGCCGACCCAGAAAAAGCCGAAGGCCTGACGCAGGGCGGCGGCAGTATTGGCCAGATTAGCTACCAAATCTGGTTCACCGGTGGTCAGGGCCTCAATCTGGGGCAGGAGCTGGCGGTATTTTTCGGCCTTGGTAAGCGTGGTATCGAGAATGAGTTCTTCAGCCATGAAGGAGTGAGATGGTGAACTGGTGAAATAGTGAGTTGTCGTACGGCCGGAGCAAGGTGGCGCGGTTAAAACAGATAAAACAGGAAAAGGATGCCCGATACAGGCCTTGCTTTAAGGGTGGGGCCAAAACCATCAATCTCACCGTTTCAGCAGCTCACTAGCTTACCGATTGTAGTACACAAAAACGTCGTCGTCGCCGAGGGTGAACTGCTCGTGCAAGCCCGAAAGGCCGTGTTTGGGTGCCGCAATGCCGCCGCCCAGCTTTTGGCGGCTGCGCAGAATCCGCATTTCGTCCCAGAGTCCGTCGCGCAGCAGGGAGCTGAGCACCGTGGGCCCGCCTTCCACCAACACCGACTGCACATTGCGTTGGTAGAGGTTGGCAAAAAGCTGAGGAAACAGGTCGTCGGCCTCCGATAGAGTGATGTAGCCCAGATTGTCCTTGGTGGCCCGCTCCCGGTAGGTGTACACTAGCGTAGGCTGCTGACCGTCGAACAAATGATGGGTTGGGGGTAGACTCAGGTTTTTGTCGATAACGACCCGAATCGGGTTCTGCCCCGGCCATTCCCGGGCGTTGAGGCGGGGATTGTCGTGCAGGGCGGTGCGGGTGCCAATGAGAATGGCCTGCTCCTCGGTGCGCCACTGGTGCACGGCGGCCTGCGCCAGCGGCCCGCTGATGCGCACCGGCTGAAAGTAGGGGCCAGCCAGGTAGCCATCCGCCGTTTCAGCCCACTTCAGCACCACATAGGGCCGGTTTTTTTCCTGGAAGGTAAAAAACCGGCGGTTCAGCCAGCGGCCTTCGGCTTCCAGCAGCCCAGTTTCGACGTGGATGCCGGCAGCCCGTAGCTTTTCCAGGCCCCGACCGGCTACCAGCGGGTTGGGGTCGAGGTTGCAGACTACTACTTCCTTCACCCCTTTGGCAATAAGCAAATCGGCGCAGGGCGGGGTTTTGCCAAAGTGGGAGCAGGGCTCCAGCGTGACATACACCCGGCTGTGGGCCAATAGGCGCTGGTCGGCCACGGCGGCCAGGGCGTTGACCTCGGCGTGGGGCCCGCCGTACTGCCGGTGCCAGCCTTCCCCGATGATGCGGCCTTCGTGCGTGACCACGCAGCCGACCAGCGGGTTGGGCCGGGCGTAGCCGGTACCCAGGCGGGCCAGGTCCAGGGCGCGGCGCATCATTAAAACGTCAAAGTCGGTCATGGTGGGTTAGCGCGTAGCTTTGCAGTGGCCGAAGGTACGCAGTTGCCGCCGAGCCGCGCTACTGGTTGAGCTTTCCCAAACACCGTTTCCTATGCCTACCGTCCGCCAACTGACTACCGCGCTGGCCGCTGCCCTGCACGCCGTGTACCCGGCGCCGGAAGCCGACAGCATTGCCGGCCTGGTAGTAGAGCACCTACTACAACTCTCGCCCCTACAGCGCCGAATGCAGGCCGCAGAGGAGGTGCCAGAAGAAGTAGCGGCGCAAGCCACCCGGGTTCAGGAGCGGCTGCTGCTGCACGAGCCAGTGCAGTACGTGTTGGGCGTAGCGCACTTTGCCGGCCTGGAGCTGGAAGTCACGCCCGCCACCCTGATTCCGCGGCCCGAAACGGAGGAGCTGGTTGCCTTAATTATTGCCGAGCAGCAAGGGCGGGCAGAGTTGGCTATTGTGGACATTGGCACCGGCAGCGGCTGTATTCCCATTGTCTTGCAGCAGACGCTGCGGCCTAAGCGTACCGTAGGCCTGGATATTTCCGCCGCCGCCTTGGAAGTGGCCCGCCGCAATGCCGCCCGCTACCAGAGCCCGGTGGAATTCATCCACACTGATATTCTAACCCAGGAACCGGTCGAAATTACGGCTGGGTCCGTAGCCGTACTGGTCAGCAACCCGCCGTACGTCCTGGAAAATGAGCGGCCCCTGATGCGGCCCAACGTGCTGAACTTCGAGCCGGCTACTGCTCTGTTTGTGCCCAACCACGACCCCCTGCTGTTTTACCGCCGCATTGGGGAGCTGGGCCGGCGCTGGCTGCGGCCGGGCGGCGGCCTGTATTTTGAAATCAACGAACAGTACGCCGCCGAGCTGGTGGCGCTGCTGCAAAGCCAGGGCTATACTACGGTTGAGCCGCGTCAGGATATTTTCGGCAAAGACCGGATGGTGCGTGCCACCTGGATAGGGTAAAGAAGGGGTAAAGTTCTCATTCCCAAACCGCGTGCAAGTAGCGGGCGGCTAAACTTCTTTGAGGCTTAACCGACAAACCTTCGAAAAACCCTACCTTTGCGGGCTCAAAAACTGCCGACCTTCATCCAAGCCTCACCCCTGTGACTGATGCTCCCGCTTACTATGCGCATCCTACCGCCGTCCTCGACGAAGGCTGCCGCATTGGCGACGGGTGTCGCATCTGGCACTTTGCTCACCTGATGCCCGGCTGCGAGCTAGGCGAAAAGTGCAGCATTGGTCAGAACGTAATGGTAGCCGATGGCGTGAAGCTGGGCCGCAACGTAAAGGTGCAAAACAACGTGAGCCTCTACACTGGCGTAGAGTGCGCCGACGATGTGTTCCTGGGCCCGTCAGTCGTATTTACCAATGTGCGCAACCCGCGCAGCGCCGTTGTGCGCCGCGACCAGTACCAAACTACGGTGCTGGAAAAGGGCGTGAGCATCGGGGCCAATAGCACCATCGTGTGCGGCGTGCGACTGGGTGAATACGCCTTCGTGGGTGCCGGTTCGGTTGTGACCAAGGACGTGAAGCCCTACGCCTTAGTATACGGCAATCCGGCCCGGCAGCACGGCTGGATGAGCGCCTTTGGGCACCGGCTGCAGTTCGACCCGACCGGCCATGCCACGTGTCCGGAAAGTGGCGAACAATATTTGCTTACCAATCACCAGGTTTCCCGTATTAGCATCCGCTAACTCTGAATTTCGCAACGTGTACGAGCAACTCCTCCAGAAACAGAACAAACTGGCCGTTATCGGCCTCGGCTACGTGGGCCTGCCCATCGCCCTCGAATTTGCCCGCAAACTCAGCGTTATCGGCTTCGACATCAACGCCGCCCGCGTGGATTTGATGCGCAACAACATTGACCCCAGCGGCGAGCTGGAAGCCAAGGACTTCGAAGGCTGCGACATCACGTTCACCGATTCGTTGGACGTGCTGCGGGAAGCTACCTTCTTCATTGTGGCCGTGCCCACGCCCATCGACGAGCACGCCATGCCCGACCTGAAGCCCCTGCTTGGCGCTTCGAGCAGCGTGGGCAAGGTGCTCAAGAAAGGCGACTACGTAGTGTTTGAAAGCACTGTGTATCCCGGCTGCACCGAGGAAGACTGCATTCCAGTGATGGAAAAGCTGTCGGGTCTGAGCTTCGCCAACGGCGACTTCAAGGTGGGCTACTCGCCCGAGCGCATCAACCCCGGCGACAAAGAGCACACCCTGACAAGCATCGTAAAAGTAGTTTCGGGCTGCGACGAGGAATCACTCGACATCATTGCCAAGCTCTACGAGCTGGTGGTGAAGGCCGGCGTGCACCGCGCCAGCAGCATCAAGGTAGCCGAAGCCGCCAAGATCATCGAAAACACCCAGCGTGACGTCAATATTGCTCTAATGAACGAGCTGTCGATGATTTTCGACCGCATGAGCATCAACACCTACGAGGTGCTGGAAGCGGCTGGTACCAAATGGAACTTCCTCAAGTTCTCGCCCGGTCTGGTAGGCGGCCACTGCATCGGTGTGGACCCCTACTACCTGACCTACAAGGCCAAGGAGCTGGGCTACGACGCCAAGGTCATTTTAAGCGGCCGCACGACCAACGACAACATGGGAGCTTACATCGCCCGCAAAACGGTGCAGATGATGATTAAGCAAGGCAAGGACGTAGCCAAAAGCCGGGTGCTGGTGATGGGTGCGACCTTCAAGGAAAACGTGGAAGACATCCGCAATTCCAAGGTAGCCGACGTGATTCAGGAGCTGAAGAACTTCTCGGTAAACGTAGACATCGTGGACCCGCACGCCGACTCCGACGAGCTGCACCACGAGTATGGCTTCCGCCTGACGCCCGAAGCCGAAATCCGCAAGGACTACGACGCGGTAATCGTGGCCGTGAGCCACAAGCCTTACGTAGCGCTGGACGAAGCTTACTTCCAGTCTATTACCTCCGAAAACCCCGTGCTGGTCGACATCAAAGGCCTGTACCGTGGCAAAATGAACGACATCCAGTACTGGAGCCTGTAGCGGTGAAGTGGTGAGATGGTGAAGTGGTGAGTTGTCGTTCAACTGGCGCAAGTCGCGCAGTACGCATCACCAGAACAGCAAACTCACCAGTTCACCATCTCACCATTTCACAACTTGAAGATGGAAAGAACGAAAATCGTAGTGACGGGTGGGGCAGGCTACATTGGCTCCCATGCGGTGGTTGAGCTGTTTGAGGCCGGCTACCAGCCGATTATTATTGACAACTTCAGCAACTCTCAGGAGTCGGTGCTCGACGGCATCAAAGACATCCTGGGCGGGGCGGTGCCCTGCTACAACATTGACTGTGGCGACGAGGCGGCTCTGCGCGGCGTGTTTGACCAAGAGGCAAACATTCGCGGCATCATTCACTTTGCAGCCTATAAGGCAGTGGGTGAGTCGGTACAACAGCCGCTGAAGTACTACCAGAACAACGTTGGCTCGCTCATTACCCTCTTAAAGGTGATGCCCGATTATGGCGTGAGCAACCTGGTTTTCTCTTCCTCGTGCACTGTGTATGGTATTCCGGATCAGCTGCCCGTAACCGAGCAAACCCCGACCAAACCGGCTACCTCGCCCTATGGCAACACCAAGAAAATCTGCGAGGATATTCTTAACGACGTAGCCTCGGTGTCGGACGGCGCTATCCGCACCATTCTGCTGCGCTACTTCAACCCGATTGGGGCTCACTCCTCGGCCCGCATCGGCGAACTGCCCCTGGGCGTGCCCAACAACCTGGTGCCCTTCATCACCCAGACGGCGGCCGGCATCCGGGAGAAGCTGACCATCTACGGCGACACCTACGACACGCCCGACGGCACCAATATCCGTGACTACGTGCACGTGGTGGACCTGGCCAAGGCCCACGTGGTGGCCGTGCAGCGCCTGCTCGACGGTACCGGCGACGCGGTAGAGACCTTCAACGTGGGTACCGGGCGCGGCAACAGCGTACTGGAAGTAGTCCAGGCTTTCGAACGGGCTACCGGTCAGAAGCTGAACTACGTTATTGGCCCGCCCCGCACCGGCGACGTGCCGGCCATCTACGCTGACGTCACCAAAGCCACCCAAGAACTGGGCTTCCAAACCACTGCTACCCTGGACGAGGCCCTGGCCAGCTCCTGGAAATGGCAGCAGTCTTTGGCGAAATAGTGAACTGGTGAGGTGGTAAGTTTTCGGTCAAAATGCGCCATCTGCGCAGTCTGCACATAGAACTCACCACCTCACTATCTCGCCATTTCACCACCTTACATCTCACAATTTCACCGATTATGAAAATCATCATCACCGGCGGGGCCGGTTTCATTGGCTCGCACGTGGTGCGCCTGTTCGTCACGAAGTATCCCGAGTATCAGATCCTGAATCTGGATGCCCTGACCTACGCCGGCAACCTGGAAAACCTGCGCGACATCGAGAATGAGCCCAACTACCGCCTGGTGAAGGGCGACATTACCGACCAGGCTTTCGTGGACCAGCTCTTCGCTACCGAGGAGCCCGATGCCGTGATTCACCTGGCCGCTGAGTCGCACGTAGACCGCAGCATCACCGACCCACTGGCTTTCGTGAAAACGAACGTACTGGGTACGGTGCACTTGCTGAATGCCGCCAAAAACCTGTGGAAGCCCCTGGGCTACGAAGGCAAAACCTTCTACCATGTCAGCACCGATGAGGTGTACGGTTCCCTGGAAATGGGCCCGGAGATGTTCACCGAGGATACCCCCTACGACCCCCGTTCGCCGTACTCGGCTTCCAAAGCCGCTTCCGACCACTTCGTGCGGGCCTGGTACCACACTTACCACATGCCGGTGAAGCTGAGCAACTGCTCGAACAACTACGGCCCCAACCACTTCCCCGAGAAGCTCATTCCGCTGGCTATTCACCGCATTCAGCACGGGCAGCCCGTGCCGGTGTACGGCAAAGGCGAAAACGTGCGCGACTGGCTGTTCGTGAAAGACCATGCTACCGCCATTGATGCCGTGTTTCACAAGGGCGTAGTTGGGGAAACCTACAACATCGGCGGCGTAAACGAGTGGCAGAACATTGAGCTCATTAACCTGCTCTGCGACGTAATCGACGAGAAAACGGGCAAGGAAAAAGGCACTTCGCGCAAGCTCATCACCTTCGTGACAGACCGCGCCGGCCACGACCTGCGCTACGCCATTGACTCCTCGAAAATCATGAACGAACTGGGCTGGAAGCCTTCCGTGACCTTCGAGCAAGGCCTGGCCCAGACCGTAGACTGGTACCTGGAAAACACCGAATGGCTCGAGCACGTGACCAGCGGCGCCTACCAGCAATACTACCAGCAACAGTACAATCGGTAATGTGCTAATGTGGAAATGTGCTGATGTGCTAAGCCATTACCGGCCCTAGCTGCAACGCATTTCCACATTTCTCACATTAGCACATCAGCATATTAAGAATGTATAATACCCCTTTTCACGACCAGCCGCTTGATAACCTGACCTTTCTGGTGACGGGCGGGGCCGGCTTTATCGGCTCCAACCTGGTTGAATACCTGCTGAAGTACGGCGCCAAAAAAGTGCGCGTGCTGGATAACTTCTCCAACGGCTTCCGCAAGAACGTAGCCCTGTTTGCTGATAACCCCGCGCTGGAAGTAGTGGAAGGCGACATCCGGGACCGGCAAACCTGCATCGACGCCTGTGTGGGCGTCGACGTGGTGCTGCACCAGGCGGCTCTGGGCTCGGTGCCCCGCTCCATCAATGACCCGATTACCTCCAACGACGTAAACGTGGGCGGTTTCGTGAACATGCTGGTAGGCGCTAAGGAAGCCGGCGTGAAGCGTTTCGTGTATGCCGCTTCCTCCTCAACCTACGGCGACCATAAGGCCCTGCCCAAGGTAGAAGACCGGATTGGCAAACCCCTGTCGCCCTACGCCGTGACCAAGTACGCCAACGAGCTGTATGCCGACGTGTTTGGTAAAACCTACGGCATGGAAATCATCGGGCTGCGTTACTTCAACATCTTCGGCCCCCGTCAGGACCCGAACGGGGCGTATGCGGCCGTTATTCCGCTCTTTATTGATGCCGTGCTGCAAGGCAAGCCTCCGCGCATGAACGGCGACGGTGGGCAGACCCGCGACTTTACCTTCGTGGAAAACTGCGTGCAGGCCAACATCAAGGCCGGCCTGACGACCAACCCCGAGGCGGTAAACCAGGTGTATAACATCGCCGTGGCCGACCGTACGTCGCTCAACGACCTGTTCAACATCCTCAAGGAAGAAGCTGGCTCCGACATTACGCCCGAGTACGGTCCCGACCGCGCCGGCGACATTCGCGACTCCCTGGCCGATATCAGCAAGGCTAAAAACCTGCTCGGCTACGACCCGCAGATCCGTATCCGGGAGGGCCTGCAGAAAACCCTGGCTTGGTTTAAGGAAAATCAGGCGTTTATTGCCGAGCGCAACTAAAAATTGACGGTCATGTCGACTATTCTGCGCTTCAAGCAGAGAGGAGGCATCTCGCGGGCAATGGTAATCTGATTACTTTGGCACGCTCGTCATGTCAACCAACGGGAGGCATGACGAGCGAAACTCACTGAGTCACTAACTCACTAACTCACAGATGAAAGGTATTATCCTGGCCGGCGGCTCCGGCACCCGCTTGCACCCGCTCACGCTGGCTGTCAGCAAGCAGCTTATGCCGGTGTACGACAAGCCGATGATTTACTATCCGCTGTCGATTCTGATGATGGCGGGCATCCGCGAAATCCTCATTATCACCACGCCCCACGACCAGGAGCAATTCAAGCGCCTCTTGGGTGATGGGCAGAAACTGGGCTGCAACTTCCAGTACGCGGTGCAAGAAGTGCCCAATGGTCTGGCTCAGGCCTTCGTTATCGGGGCCGACTTTATCGGCGACGACAAAGTAGCCCTGGTACTTGGCGACAACATCTTCCACGGCGAAGGCCTGGAGGAGCTGCTGCAGAGCAACAATAACCCCGAGGGCGGCGTGGTCTATGCCTACCACGTGCACGACCCCGAGCGCTACGGCGTGGTGGAGTTCGATGAAAACAAAAAGGCCCTCAGCATCGAGGAAAAGCCGGCCAAGCCCAAGAGCAATTACGCGGTGCCCGGTCTGTATTTCTACGACAACGAGGTTATTCAGATTGCCAAGGACCTGAAGCCCTCGACCCGGGGCGAATACGAAATTACCGACGTCAACCAGGAGTACCTGCGTCGCGGTAAGCTGAAAGTCGGCATCCTGGGCCGCGGCACCGCCTGGCTTGATACCGGCACGTTTGAGTCGTTGATGCAGGCCTCGGAGTTTGTGCGCGTGATTGAGCAGCGCCAAGGCCTGAAAGTGGGTTCCATTGAGGAAATCGCCTACCGTCAGGGCTTTATTACCGCCGACCAGCTGCGTGAAATTGCCGCCCCTCTGCGCAAGAGCGGTTACGGCGACTACCTGATGAGCCTGCCCGAGTCGTTGCTGCTGGAGAAGTAGCCCTCGGCATACCAGTACCCGAAAGGCCTCTGCTATTCGTAGCGGAGGCCTTTTTACATTTGCTCCGTTTCACCTTCGCCCGCTTTCTTATGCAGCCCATGACCTACCAGGATTTTACGCTCAAAGCGCGCCTGTACGAGCGGGTTGCTGTAGAGCAGCAACTACTGGCGTTGGGGTTTACCTATATCGGCCTGGATGCGCAGCGCGATACGTATTTCCGGGTCAGCCAAGGCAAGCTCAAGCTACGCCAAGGCACGATTGAAAACCTGGTCACGCACTACGAGCGGCTGCCGGATAAGTCCACCGAAAAAACGGTGGTATACCAGTACGACCTCAACCCCTCGTCCCAGCAGATTACTGGCCTGTATGCGGCTCACGAAGTTGTTGGCGTAGTCGAGAAAAGTCGCCGGATTTATCGCCTCGCCAACGTCAAAATTCACCTCGACACCATGGCTACTGGGGAGGAATTTCTGGAAATCGAAGTATTTGACCACACCAATCAATTGCCGGCCCGGGAACTGGAAGCCCGCTGCCACCAGGTACTAGCAAGCCTGGGCATTGCCACCGAAGCCTTGCTGCCTACAGGCTACTTCAAGCAGTAGGTGTCAGTTGTCGATTGTCAGTTGTCAGTTCGTGCGGAGGCCTACTTCTAACAACCAACAATTGACGCCTAAAACACAATGCCCGCCGCCAAGCCCGCCAGTACAATGACGTAGGACGGAAACTTGTCCCAGAGTAGCACCAGAAATGTAGCGGCCACCAACGCCAGATTCACCGGCGTATCGGGCAGCGGGTGGTACAGCAGGAAGGTGGCGGCGCACACCAGCCCAGCCGATACGGCATTGATTCCCTCCAGGGAGGCTTTTACCACGCGGTACTGCTTGAGCTGATCCCAGAAGCGAATCAGAAAGAATATGAGCAAGGTGCCCGGCATAAAGATGCCTGCTGCTGCTACCACTGCGCCCAGAATCTGCCCGCTGATACCGCTGCCTTCCTGCCGCATGGCCAAGGCCCCGATGTACGAGGCAAACGAGAAATTGGGGCCCGGCATAGCCTGCACCAGGCCCAGCCCGGAAAGGAATTCCTGGGTGGTGAGGTAGCCCTTAAACTCCACAAACTCGGCGAACAGCAGCGGGGCCAGCACCTGTCCGCCCCCGAATACGAGGCTACCGTTGCGGTAGAAGTTCTCAAACAAACGCACGGGCAGCAGGCGGGTATAATGGCCTAACACGGCCGCGCCTACCAGCACGGCCAGCCACAGCGCGAAATTGGCCCACTCAATGTTCAGCGGCTCTTTCTTTTCCAGCACCGGCATTTTGCGGTAGCGGAACGTGGTGATTACGCCGCCCGCAATGAGCAGCAACGGCAGCACCGAGGGCAGCTGAAATCGGTAGGCCAGCATGGAGGCCGCCACCATCAGGGCCACGGAGGTTTTGGTATGAATGACTTTCTCGGCAATCTTGTAAGCCGAGTACGCCACAAATCCCACCGCAATCGGCTGAATGTATTGCACTACGTGGGCAACCTGGTCCTTATCAAGGTAGGAGATGGTGAGGCCCGCCAGGGTCATGAACGTGACGGCCGGCAGCATCCAGACCAGCACCGTTAGGTAAGCCAAATTGGGCCCGCCCAGGCGGTAACCGATGGCGGTAATGGTTTGGGTGGAGGTAGGTCCGGGCAGGATCTGGCACAGGGCCGTTAGTTCCAGCAGCTCGGCGGCCGTCAGGTAGCGGCGCTTGGCTACCAGCAGCCGCAGCATCATAGCCATATGGGCCTGGGGACCACCAAAGGCCGTAAGACCCAGCGCGGCTACGTCTTTCAGGAAAATAATTCCTCGTACCCGCTTGGTGCGGGCTCCGCGAGTACCCCGGGGTGGCGGTGCGAGCTGAATTTCTTCCGTTTCCAAAACGTGGTACTTAGTGGTCTGACAAGGACGCAGAAAGCCGGGGCAAAAACAATGGTAGGGCTTGGTAAAATAGCGGTCAACCCATTGCCAGCCAGAAAGAAAGCTGCCGGTTGCTGAAAGGAAGGCCGGGAAAATTCCCGCAAGCTCACTTTCAACAACCGGCAGCTACTGCTTTTTACGCTACTTATTTCTTTTTGAGGCCTAACTCAATCAGGCGCTCATTGAGGAATTCGCCGGCGGTAATGTCGGCTTCTTTTTTGGGGTTATCGGGCGTCACGCAGCTTTCCAGGGCGGCCAGACTCATTTCGGAGCGGGGGTGCATAAAGAAGGGTACCGAGAAGCGCGAGGAGTTCATTTTCTCGCGGGGCGGGTTTACCACGCGGTGAATGGTGCTCTTGAGCACGCCGTTGGTCAGGCGCTGCAACATGTCGCCCACGTTTACCACAATCTGGTCGGGCAGGGCCGTAATCGGAATCCACTTGCCGTCGCGGCGCTTCACCTGCAGGCCATCGGCCGAGGCGCCCATGAGCAAGGTAATCAGGTTTATGTCGCCGTGTTCGGCGGCGCGCACAGCGTCGGACGGAACCTCATCGGGGTTCTCAATGGGGAAGTAGTGGATGGGCCGCAGGATGCTGTTGCCGTTGCGAACCTTGTCGTCGAAATAATTTTCGGGTAGATTCAGGTACAAAGCAATGGCGCGCAACACGTCTTTACCAGCCGCTTCCAGGGTGCGGTAAGTGGTAAATGTGCTCTGCTGGAAGGTCGGAACTTCGGCGGGCCAGATGTTGGCCGGGTACTCCTTGCCAATGGGGTCAGTGGCATCGTCGACCTCCTGGCCCACGTGGAAAAACTCCTTCAGGTCGCCGGTATTGCGGCCCTTGGCATGCTCCTTCCCTTTGCTGATATAGCCGCGCTGGCCAGCCAGTTCGGGGTTTTCGTAGCGCTGCTTGGCATCGTCGGGCAACGCGAAGAAGGCTTTTACGTCATTGTAGAGAGCGGCCGTCTGCTCGTCGGTGAGGCCATGATTCTTCAGGGCCACGAAGCCAATGTTCTGATACGCTTCGCCGAGCTGCTGCACGAAGCGGGCCTTACGCTCCGGGTCACCGGAACGGAAATCGGCCAAGTCGAGGGAGGGAATTTCTTCCAACAATTTTTCTTCCATAGCGGAAAATCAATATACTTTTGAGCAAACCTTACGTATTGCGCAAGGTACTTAAAAAATCATTCGTCGTCCCGGTGTGGGGCGCGGCCGGACGAGCGGTCCGGTGGTCTTTTTAATCCTTCCACCATTTCCCTCATGAAAGCATCTGCTTTACTAATGAGCAGCGTCATGCTGCTTGGTCTGGCCGCCTGCGACACGGCCAAACAAACCCAGGAGTCCGGTTCGCAAGCCACCGCCGAACGCGTGACCAGCGCGGCTACCATGGAGAAAAACGGTATCCGTTTGACACCATTCACGGATTCGCCCAAAAACCCTGAAGCGCAACTGCAACTCAAGTCGCCCGCAACAGGTTCCACGGTGCCTAGCGGGAGCGTATCGTTCGATTACGACATCACCAATTTCCAGCTGACCAAGATGACGGGTGGTATGCACTCGGAGGAAATGGCCAACTCGGAAAAAGGCCAGCACATTCATAATATCGTGGATAATGAGCCCTACACGGCCCACTATACCACTGAATTCACCAAGCCTATTGTCGACGGCCAGCACGTGGTGCTGTCGTTCCTGTCGCGCTCCTACCACGAGAGCCTCAAGCACCGCGGCGCCTACGATCTGCGCGTCATTACGGTAGGTGACGCTGCTACTGCTAAGCCCCTGAACGCCGACCTTCAGGCTCCGCACCTGTTCTACAGCCGCCCCAAAGACACGTACTCCGGCAAGGATGCGGCCAAGGTAATGCTGGACTTCTACCTGGTAAACACGACGTTGTCGCCGGAAGGCAACCGGGTGCGGGCCACTATCAACGGCACCGAGTTTATGCTCGAACAGTGGGCCCCCTACATGATGGAAGGCCTGCCCGCCGGCCAAAACACTATCAAGCTGGAGCTGGTAGATGCTAGCGGCAACCTGATTCCTGGTCCGTTCAACTCGGTAACGCGCAACTTTACGCTGCAGCCGTAACGCCTGAGCTACTCCGGGATAGTACAAAGCCCGTCGGCCCCGTGCCGACGGGCTTTTTGCTGTCCGACAGCGCCGGTGCATCAGTCCCGACGCAGGGTGCGCAGGCGCCAGTGCAGACTCACTTCGAAGTAGGGGTAAAGGTTCCTAGTTGCGCGCTGCAGGTCTTCGGGCGTGTAGCTGGTGCCCACATAAGTGCCCTGGCCCTCGGTGTAGCGGTAGAAGGTGCGCAGCTGCTGCAGCCACAGGCTGGCCACCAGTGTGAAGCCCGAGGTGGTGCGTCGTTCGTAGGCAATATCGGGGCCCTGCTGCCGGGTGAGGCTGTGCAGGTAGATAAGCGTGGTGGTGCTGGACCCGATGAGAGCCGCCCGGCCGTGGGTGCGCTGCTCCAAAAAACGGTAGCCCAGGCGCAGGCTGCTCGCGCCCCGTGACCCGCTCCAGCTCTGGCGCAGGCCAGCCGCCAAATCGTGGGTGATGGTCGTGTCCAGGGGGCTTTCCTTAAATTCGGGCCAGTTGAGCAAGCCAATGCGGTTTTCGCGCCGTGCATAATCGAGGGAGGCCAGCAGGCGGGGCGTAAACTGGTAATTAACGTGCTGCTGTTGCTCCAAAATTCGGCTGGCCCGGTTTTTCAGCTGCTCGCTCAGCCGGTCGCGCACCTGGTAGCTCACCCACAGGTGGTAGGTCGACTTGAGGCTCAAGCGGCCCGGTGCCCACGTAAACGACGGTTCCCAGTGCAGAAGCCGGTCGGTATAGTTTTCGGCGCTCAGGGCCGCCCGAATAAAAACGAACTGCCGGTATTCGGCCCCGGTGGCCAGGGACGTGCGAAAAGCCCCGGCCCAGCGGCCTACCCACACCAGGCGCAACCCCTGCTGGGCTTCGTCGCGGTCTTGGTTGTTGTTCTTGCTGGGCGTATCGACCCGCAGTAGCTGCGCAGTGCCCAGCAGCGTGAGCGAATGACGAGAGGTCGGCAGCCAAGTCAGCTCAGATTGCCACAGCGTGGTTTTTTCGGAAATGTCTTTGATTTGCTCCCGCTCGGTAGCGGCCCTAAACCGGCTGTCCGACAGGTTCCGGTTGTTGTCCAGCGCGTAATTGCGGTTCCGCTCCCGGTAGTTGAACAGTAGCATAAACTGCAGCTTCTTTCCTTGCACGCGCACTTCCTGGCGGGTATCGAGTTCCTGCTGCCGGTACCCGATGTTCTGTACCGTGTCCGATTCAGCGCTAAGCTGCCGGTAGGCAAAAGCCCGACGGGGCAATGCCAGCAGGTTGTCGGAGCGAAAAGCGACTTTGTCGCCGAGCTGGTAGGTCCAGCTGAGCTGGGTCGAAATGGTGTCGCTCTGAATGCGCTGCACGTTGCCGGGCACGTAGTCTTCGGCCCGGTTCGAGCGGTAGCCCAGCCGTAGCGAGCCGCTGGAATATTCGTCGAGGGTTCGTTCGTAGTAGCCTTCGGCCAGGGTGCGCTGCCAGATGCGCGGGCCTAGTTGGGAGCGGGTGCCGAACAGGCGCACAGCCACGGGCTGCCGCGTCGCGCTGCTGGGGTAAATCAGCGTCGTGACTTCCAGGCCGTAAGATGGCCCTAGGTCGCGCCGGCCGTTGCGGGCATCGGAGGCACCGCCGCCGAACAGCACGTAGCGCGCCGTCGAGAGCGTATCGAGGGCCGGGGCCAGGCGCAGGCGGTGCTCGTAGCCCAGGCGGGCCAGCCAGGCGCCGGTGCGGGTAGCGTTGGCCCGGCTCTGCTCATAGTGCAGCAGCTGCCCTACTTGCCAGTGCCGGCCCACAGCCACGGTGTGTAGCAGGTGGGCGCCGTAGTCTTCGCGCACAAAGGGAGGCTGGCCCCGCTCATCGTAAATCCAGTCGCTGAACAGGCGGTAGTCCAGCAGTTGCCGGGGGTAAGGTGGGCTCGGCCCCGTAGGTCAGTTTGCTGGGAATACGTGCTGATACCCACGCGCCGGGTCCGGAAGGAAAGCAGGAGCAGCGAATCGGCGCTGGCCGCGGGGGTGTCGGGAGTAACGGTCTGGGCGGCAGCCGGCTCTGCCAGGCTTCCCTCCAGCAGCAGCAACAGACAAGCAGCAGACAAAAAAGCTCGACAGCGGCGCATGGGAGGGAAACGGCCAAGGGCAACCGCTACGGCGTAAGTTAGCTAATCGGTAAACGGGCTACAACTGTCGCCTAAATCTAGGTTTTAGACAAATAATCGAACTTTATAAGTATTGGAGTGTGTATTTTTGGCTCCCCTGGCGTGTGCTACGAAACCCGCGTGCTGTTCAGGACGTCTTGAGTGTTTGGAACTGTCGCACGGACAGGTCCGCATGCACCCGCAGACCTCCGTTTTGCCATCTAAGCTTATGATCGTTCGAAAACTTGTTCTTTCCCTCGGGTTAATTGTTGGTATGGGAAGCTGGGCGCATGCCCAACGGGCCATCTGGGCCTCAAAAGTAGTGGAGGTCTCGTCCCAGAAGGCGGAGGGGAAAGAGGCCTTTTCGCCGGAGAAAGTACTAGGTGAGCCGAATGCCCAGCCGCTGGGCCAGATCAACAACGACGCCTGGATTCCGAAGAAGGAAGGGGCCAACGAGTTTATCGAGGTTCGCTACGGCAAATCCATTATTGCCAAGCAGGTGACGGTCGTGGAAAACTTCAATCCGGGCTCCATCACCAAAATTGAGTTAGTAGATACCCGCGGCACCCGGCACCAGGTATACGAAAACAAGAGCCCGGGCCCGCTGGCCGAGGCGTTTCGGTCGTTGAGCGTCACGTTTCCGGCCGCCACGTACCGCACCGTGGGGGTTGTCGTGTCGATGAACACCAAGGCCGTGGAGGGCGTCAACCAGATTGATGCCATTGGCATTGCCGACGTTGCCGAAACCATGGTAAAGAAAGAGTTTATAGCCCAGGCGGAAGGCGTGCGGTTCGACTCGGCTATGGTAAATCTGGGAGCCAACGTCAATTCCAAGTACGTGGATACCCACCCGGTTATTTCGCCGGATGGCAAAACCCTGTTCTTCGCCCGTCAGGAAAGTCCGCAGAACGTGGGCGGCGCCAACGACGTGCAGGACGTGTGGTATAGCACCCTGGCTAACGCCGCCAAGAAAACCTGGAACCAGGCCAAGAACATCGGCGGCCCTATCAACACGCCCGGCCCCAACGGTCTGGCCTCGGTGTCGTCGGATGGCAATACGGCCCTGCTCATCAACGTGTATAACCCTGACGGCACGCTGGACCCGAAAGGGGCCAGCATTTCGCGCCGCACCAAAACCGGCTGGGGTATGCCGGTCAAAATTGAAATCGAGGACTTTTACAACGACGATGACGAAAACGTCGACTACTTCCTGAGCACCTCGGGCAAGTTTCTGCTGATGGCCGTGCAGCGCAAGGATGGCAAAGGTGCCCAGGATATTTACGTGAGCTTCAAGAAGGAAGACGGTCGTACCTGGACCCGGCCCAAAAACCTGGGTGCTACCATCAACACCAAAAAGGCCGAGTTTGCGCCTTTCCTGGCTGCCGACGGTAAAACGCTGTACTTCGCCTCCGAAGGCCTGGGCGGCTACGGCAAGAGCGACATTTTCTCCTCCAAGCGCCTCGACGACTCCTGGACCAACTGGTCGAAGCCGCGCAACCTGGGCCCCAATATCAACTCCCCCGACTTCGACGGCTACTTCACGTTGTCGGCGGCCGGCGAAGATGCGTACCTGGTGTCGTCGCGCAATGGTATCGGCAACTCCCGCGACATTTTCCGCATCAACCTGACACCGCAGTTCAAACCTGAAGTGGTGACACTGGTGCGCGGACGGGTACTGGATGCCGCTACCAAGAAGCCAGTAGCTGCTACCATTAAGTACGAAAACCTGCTGACCGGCGAAGAAATCGGGGTAGCCGAAACCAGCCCCGTAGATGGCTCCTACACCATCGTGTTGCCCTCGGGCGCCCATTACGGCTACCGCGCCGAGGCTGAAAACTACCTGGCCGAAAGCGACAACCTGGACGTGACGGACCGGCAGAACTACTCGGAAGTCAACCACGACCTGTTCCTGGTGCCTTTCGCCGTCGGTTCGACCATTAAGCTGAACAACATTTTCTTTGCCCAGAGTAAGTACTACCTGCGCGACAACTCTTACCCCGAATTGCTGCGCCTGGTGCGTATTCTGAAGGACTACCCCACGGTGGAAATCAAGCTGGAAGGCCACACCGACAACCAGGGTGACCCCGCGCTGAACCTGAAGCTCAGCCTGGACCGGGTGAACGAGGTAAAGAAGTACCTGGTATCGAAAGGCATCAGCGGCCACCGCATCACTACCGAGGGTTTTGGTGACAAAAAGCCTATTGCCAGCAACGAGCAAGAAGAAAGCCGCAAGCTTAACCGCCGCGTAGAATTCCGAATTACGAAGAAATAAGAAGCTAGTAGGGAATTGTGCTAATCACCTGTCCTCGTGAGGCCAAAGGCTGAAGCTGCGCAGTACGACACTTCATTTTACTAAAAAAGCCCCTTACTACACGTGGTAGTAAGGGGCTTTTTGCTTCAGGGTACTCTGCATAGGTCAGAGCAGAGGACGGGGCCGTGCTTTATGCGCCATGATGCGTCTTCTGCAACTACATTAACTCAGTCTAGACTCGTCACGGCCGGGCTTAGTGCTGCTGTTTTGCCCGCCGGGGTTGGCAATAGAGTCGCGCATGTCGGTGTCGGCTTGCACGTTGCGCATTTTGTAGTAGTCCATGACGCCCAGGTTGCCGGAGCGGAAGGCGTCGGCAATGGCCTTGGGAATTTCGGCTTCGGCATCGACCACGCGGGCCTTGGCTTCCTGGGTTTTGGCGCGGTTTTCCTGCTCCACGGCCACGGCCATAGCGCGCCGTTCTTCGGCTTTGGCTTCGGCTACTTTCAGGTCGGCGGTAGCCTGGTCAATTTGCAGCTTGGCCCCGATGTTTTCGCCAATGTCGATGTCGGCAATGTCGATGGACAGAATTTCGAAGGCCGTGCCGGCGTCGAGGCCTTTGCTAAGTACGAGCTTGGAGATTTTGTCGGGGTTTTCGAGCACCTCCTTGTGCGACACCGACGAGCCGATGCTGGTCACGATGCCTTCCCCGACCCGGGCCAGGATGGTTTCCTCACCGGCCCCGCCCACGAGCTGGGTGATATTGGCCCGCACCGTGACGCGGGCAATGACGATGAGCTGAATACCATCCTGCGAGACGGCCGCCACGTTGGGCGTGTTGATGACTTTCGGGTTTACCGATGTCGTGACGGCCTCAAACACGTTGCGGCCGGCCAGGTCAATGGCGGTGGCCTGCTTGAAGTCGAGCGGAATATTGGCTTTATCGGCCGAAATCAGGGCTTTAATAACGTTGGGCACGTTGCCGCCGGCCAGAAAGTGCGTTTCCAGCTCATTGCTGGTAATGTGCAGGCCCGCCTTAGTAGCTGTGATTAGGGAGTTGACGATGAGCGTAGGCGAGACTTTGCGCACCCGCATCAGCACCAGTTGGAACAAGCTCACCCGAACGCCGGAGAAAATGGCCGTAATCCAGAGGCTGATGGGGAAAAAGTAAAGAAAAACCAGCAGCGCAACGGCGGCTATGATAAGCGGGGCGAAAGGCACGTTCATACTGAGTAAGTTAGTATCAGCTCCGAGTTACGAGTTTTTCCCTGGTTTCCCGTGCCAAGCCGGTACTGCAACGGTGTACCTGTTTTAGGCCTGCTCCACCACAATGCGGTTTTGCTCGATGCCCAGGACCCGTACGGGCGTGCCAGAAGCCAGAAACTCACCCCGGGTCACTACTTCGCGCCGGTCGTCATCGAACAGAGCCGTGCCGGCCGGGCGCAGCGCCGACAGAGTCCGGCCTACGGTACCGGGCTCTACATCGGGCCGGCGGGCGTCGCGCACACTCGTGTTGTTGACGTCGGTAAGGGCGAAGCGGTGCAGATTTTTGGGCCGCAGCCCCAGGTAGAGCACCACGCCTGCCAGCACTGCCGCCGTAACCAGCGTGATGTGGCCGCCGGTGCTGCCCAGGTCGCGGTAGCCCAGCCAGATACCAGCCGCCAACAAGGCAAACCCTACCAGGCCGACCAATGTGGTGCCGGGAATGAAGAGGACTTCGGCCAGCAAAAACAGCAGGCCAAATAGCAGGAGCAGGGAAATGGTAATCCAGTCCATGAGTAGGGCAGTAGAGGTTATCTTAAATATACGCAGAAAGCCGTAGGCAGCGGTACGGGTAGGTCAGGCGGAGTTGCTATTTTCGGGCGGTCAATACCTCTATACCTTATTCATGGCTGCTGTGCCTGCTTCCGGTCCCACGATGCTAACGGCCCTGCTCGCCCAGGTTCCGTACTTGCCAGCGGCTGAAGTAGCGGAGTTCGTGGCGCTCTGGAAACGGCCCGTGCAGCTCCGGCGCCACGACTTCCTGATTCAGGCCGGGCAGGTCGAGCACAATCTGTACTTCGTGGTGAGTGGTGTGCTGCGCATCTATTACCCAAGTCAGGCGGAGGAAATCTGCGTGGGGTTTGGCTACGCCAACAACATGGTGTGCTCGTTTCCTTCATTCGTGGCCAATCAGCCTTCGGAGTACTGCTTGCAGGCCCTGAAAAAGTGCGAGCTGCTGGCCATTTCCCGCACCGACTTCAGCGCCTTTGTGGAGCAGCACACGGCCTTTGCCCGGTTTTGGCGCCTGGAGCTGGAGCGGGTGCTGGTCGGGCGCATCGAGCGGGAAATAGATTTGTTGCTGCCCGAGCCCGAGCGGCGCCTGGAGCGGCTGCTGAAACGGAGTCCGCACATTTTTCAGCTGGTGCCCAAGAAGTACATTGCCTCCTACCTGCGCATGACGCCCGAAACGCTGAGCCGCCTGCGCTAACTCTTGATTCCAATCAAGGTTTGGCGGGGCGCCGAAGCCCACCTTTGTCAGCAGCAAACTCAAACGTCTATCGTCATGCTTTCTACCGCCTTTATTGCCCAGCTCGAAGCCCAGGTGCAGGAGCTTTCCGCTACCGCAGCCCAGCAGTTGCGCCCCTTATCCAGTCTTCAGCTCAATGCTAAGCCTACGCCTACGAGTTGGAGCGTGCTGGAGTGCCTGGAGCACCTGAACCGCTATAGTTGCTTCTACAATCCGGCGCTGGCCCGGGCCCTGCAAAGCGCGCCAGCAGCAGCGCCCCACCAAGTTGGCTTCAGCTGGCTCGGGCGCAAGTCGTACGACACGGTAAAGCCCGAAAACGTGAAGCCGCAAAAAACCATCAAGTACATGAACCCCGTCGGCAGCCAGCTCACGGGGGAGGTTGTCGAGGAGTTTTTGCAGCATCAGACCCAACTGCTCGAGCTGTTAGCTGCTGCTCGTACCGTTGAGCTGAACCGCAAAGCTGTCCGCGTCGAGTTTTTCAGGCTGCTCAAGCTGCGGCTTGGGGAGGCGCTGCAGTTTGTAGTAGCCCACGAGCAGCGGCACGTGCAGCAGGCACTGCGGGCGGCCCAGGCCGCACAGCACCTGGCAGGGCCCGCGGTGCTGGTGGTCTAGCCCGCGTCGTAGTCCATACGCCGCACCCGGTTTTGCGTATGCCAAGCCATGATGAAACAACGCGAAGTAACCACCCCCGATAATACCCAGTGGACCTGCGTGCAGGCCTACAGCGCCGTGAATAGTGATGCCGCCGACAAAGCCGCCACGCTCAGCGAAACCGATACCGGCGGCGTGCCCGTGGTGTGCACGCCCAGCGGCGGTGCTCAAACCGTGCGCCTAGAGCTCGAAAAAGACTGGCTGGACAACCTATCGGATAAAGAACTAGCCCAGGCCATTCAGGCTGCTCAATAAGTGCCAGAAACCAATAAAAAGGCCCGCTACAAATCTGGAGCGGGCCTTTTTATTGCTTGCAGAAGGGAAACCATCCCAAAATCCGTGCAATCCGTCGAATCCGTGGTCTAGTAGGCGCGGGCGAAGTACACGCGGCGCGGGCTGGGCTTGCCGGTCAGGATGCAGGTGCCTTCTTCGTCGGGCTCGTTCAGGGCAATGCACCGGATAGTTGCCTTGGTTTCCTCCTTAATACGCTCCTCGGTTTCGGAAGTGCCGTCCCAGTGAGCCACCACAAAGCCGCCTTCGCCCTCCAGGGCCTGCTTAAACTCCTCGTAGGTGTCTACGCGGGTAGTATGGGTTTCGCGGAAAGTCAGAGCGCGCTGATAAATGTTTTTCTGGATGTCGGTCAGCAGCTGGTCTACGCTGTTCACGATATCGGCCAGCGGCAGGTTCATCTTCTCCTTGGTGTCGCGGCGGGCCACTTCCACGGTGCCATTGTCCAGGTCGCGCATGCCCACGGCAATCCGTACTGGTACGCCTTTCAGCTCCCACTCGGCAAATTTGAAGCCTGGCCGTTCCGTGTCCCGGTCGTCAAACTTCACGCTGATGCCCCGCTCGGCCAGGCCCAGCTGCATAGGCCGGATCCGCTCGGTCAGCTCTTCCAACTGGCCGGTCTTGTAAATCGGCACAATAACCACCTGAATCGGGGCCAGCTTGGGCGGCAGCACCAGGCCTTCGTCGTCGGAGTGGCTCATGATGAGGGCGCCCATCAGACGGGTGCTTACGCCCCAAGAGGTGCCCCACACGTGCTCCAGCTGACCTTCCTTGTTGGTAAACTGCACATCAAACGCCTTGGCGAAGTTCTGCCCCAGGAAGTGCGAGGTACCAGCTTGCAATGCCTTACCGTCCTGCATCAAGCCTTCGATGCAGTACGTATCGAGGGCGCCGGCAAACCGTTCGTTCTCCGTTTTCACGCCTTTCACGACGGGCAGGGCCATCCATTCTTCGGCAAACTGAGCGTATACCTCCAGCATCTGCCGGGTTTCGGCCACGGCCTCCTCGGCGGTGGCGTGAGCCGTGTGGCCTTCTTGCCACAGGAACTCGGCCGTGCGCAAAAACAGGCGGGTCCGCATTTCCCAGCGCACTACGTTGGCCCACTGGTTAATGAGTAGAGGCAGGTCGCGGTAGCTCTGAATCCAGTTTTTGTAAGTACTCCAGATGATGGCCTCCGAGGTGGGACGCACGATGAGCTCTTCTTCCAGCTTGGCATTAGGGTCTACGCGGAGCTTGCCGGGCTTGTCGGGGTCGTTCTGCAGACGGTAGTGCGTTACCACGGCGCATTCCTTGGCAAATCCTTCGGCGTTTTTCTCCTCGGCCTCAAACAGGCTTTTAGGTACGAACAGCGGGAAATAGGCGTTCTGGTGGCCTGTGCGCTTGAACATATCGTCGAGCTGGCGCTGCATCTTTTCCCAGATGGCGTAGCCATAGGGTTTGATGACCATACAGCCGCGTACGGCCGAGTTCTCAGCCAGGCCGGCACGCTTCACCAACTCATTGTACCACAGTGAATAATCTTCACTACGCTTTGGCAAACTTTTACTCATATTCGAGGTATCTTTGGGTAAGCGAAATAGTTCCCAAATCTGGTATAAGATTTGTCCTAGGAAAAGGGCACCGTTTCGGCGCCAAATTACGTTATTAAACTGGAGCTCACCTCGCCAGTTCTTATAAGTCAGGCAACCAATTTGAGGTTTCTCTACTCTGTTCCTTGCAAGGTCCACTTTTCAGCGTCAGCAGCCATGAAATCAATCCTTAACACTGTTTTGCCCGCCATGGCCCTGCTCACGCTGGGTGGCTGCGCAAGCACCTCAGCTCTTACCTCTACGGAGAGCGACGGGGTTTATTATTCCTCTAAGGACCGCACCACTTATAACGAGCCTGCGCGCTCGACGGCTGCGGTACAAAATGATGCCTCCGAGGGTAGCTCGACTACCGATGCAGAAACCAATCCGGACTATGCCAGCTCTGGTAGCTCGTCGTCATCATCAAGAAGCGGCGGCTCGGAGTATTACGACGAAGATTACGGCTACTCAGCCCGCATCCGGCGCTTTCACCAGCCTGGGTACCGTAGCTTTAACTACGGCTACTACGACCCCTTCTACGCTGACCCCTTCTGGTACGGCGGTAGTGCCTTCTCGTATTACGGTGGCGGTTACTCGCCCTACGGCTGGGGTCCTGGCTATTACGGCTCGTATTACGACCCCTTCTACGGTCCTTATGGTTACGGCAACACGGCTGTAATCATCAATATCGGCTTTGGCCGCCCGTACTATAACCCCTGGGGATATGGCTACGGTTACGGGTATGGCTACGGTGGATATGGTCGTGGCTACTATGATGGCTACCGTAATGGTCTGTACAGCGGCTACGGCAGCTACTACGGCGGGACAGTTGGCTCCAGCCGTAGCGTCCGGTACGCACCCCGCACCGGCCGCAGCCTGGAGGCTACCACTGATGGCCGCGCTTCGACGGGCACCAATCCCGGCCGGGGCCGGACTCGCGAAGGCGGGGTTGCTAATACCGAGGGCGGCGTAAACACGACCGGTAATGCTGCCGGGAACGGTCGTTCCCGCGAACGGAGCACAGACAACCCAACGGGTGGAATTTCTACCTCTTCTGGCATTCGGGCTGAAGAGGTAAATACGGGCCGTACGCGCACAGGCAGCGAACAAGTGCAGCGCAGAAGCAATACGG
Organism: Hymenobacter cellulosivorans; assembly: GCF_022919135.1. Classification (NCBI taxonomy): domain Bacteria; kingdom Pseudomonadati; phylum Bacteroidota; class Cytophagia; order Cytophagales; family Hymenobacteraceae; genus Hymenobacter; species Hymenobacter cellulosivorans. The sequence goes on from NZ_CP095049.1 coordinate 1,348,810, forward strand.
CCGTCTTCACCGACGAAACCGGGACTCAGGTTGAAACACGTGACCGGGGAAGCGTGGACCAGACCCGTACCACCGAGAGTGGTGGCCGTCGCTGGCGGGTAGTAGAAAACACGGGTAGTTCCAACGGGCAGCAGGCCACCACAACTCCTGCTTACCCAAACTACTCGGAGCAGCGTCGGAGCCGTTCGCGTGAAGCGTATGGCAGTGAGCAGCCCACTCGCCAAGATAACACCGGTGGCCAAGCCGCTGAGCAGCCCGCCCGTCGGCAGCGTTCCTATGAAAGCCCGCAGCAGCCTACTCGCACGTACGAGGCACCGCAGCGGTCTTATGAAGCTCCCCAACGCTCGTATTCTGAGCCTTCGCGCAGTTCTTCCCCCTCAATGGGTGGTGGTAGCAGTGGCGGAGGAGGAGGCCGAAGCAGCGGCGGTGGCCGTGGCCGCGAATAAATTAGCTAATAGGAAATCTTATCGTGGCCGGCCGCTGGTCGGCCACCTTCCTTTCTACTCTCATGAAAAACCTGAAATACTTACTTGCTGTGGCCTTTGCCGGCCAGGCTAGCTACGGCTTTGCCCAATACCAAGTGGATGCGCTGCGGTTTTCTCAGACCCAGCTCGGGGGCACGGCCCGTTCCCTCGGTGTGGGGGGCGCTAACGTAGCAGTAGGAGCCGATCTGAACAGTTTGTCTATTAACCCGGCCGGCCTGGGCATGTATCAGCGCTCCGAGTTCAGCTTCTCGCCCGGCCTGGGCTTGGGTAACACCGAGGCCACCGCTTTCGGCACCACTACCACTGATTCTCGCAACAGCCTTCATTTGGGTAGCTTGGGAGCTGCTTTCGTTAGCCGGCGCCCGGATAGCGACGAGAATCCTTGGCGGAGCGGAACGTTTGCCGTAGGCTTGACCCGCATCAACGACTTTAACCAGAGCTTCCGCTACCGCGGCAACCCGTCTCGGGAGCAGGACATCTTCCAGCGCCTGAGCACCGACCGGAAGCAGGATCTGGATGATTTGGCGTATAACAACTACCTCACCGAAGAAGACGCGGACGGTATTTACGTGCCGCGTGACTACAGCCTCTCGCGCGGCAACCTGACCCAGGAAGAAACGGTGCTGACGACTGGCTCCCAGACTCAGTTTGATTTTGGCTACGGCGCCAGCTATAAGGACCGACTTTATATTGGAGGCGCCATCGGAATAGTAGGCACCCGTTTCAACTCGACCAGTACGCTGAAGGCCACAGACCCTGCTTCCGATCCGGCCGGCACGGAGGGTGCTTCGTTCGGTTCTCTGACGTATCGCGAATCGTTGGAAACCCGCGGGACGGGTATCAACGCCCGGATTGGGGCCATTTACCGGGTTAGTGACGCACTGCGCGTTGGGGCTGCCATTCAGACGCCGACGTATATGGCATTGTCGGAAACCTATGGCGCAACTATGGATGTGACGTATGATCAGCCTATCGAAGTCAAAGGCAAAACCATTAGCTCCAGCACTTCGGCTACCGACCCAAGTGCTTTTGACTACGCCCTGACGACGCCCTTTAAGGCCTCCGGTGGGGTAGCGGCTGTTATCGGTAAGCACGGCTTTATTAGCGGGGATGTGGAATATGTAAACTACAGCAGCGCCCGGCTCAGCAACGACAACAGTGACCCGACCGTCAACAACAACTTTGACTTCGGGCCTACCAACGATGAAGTGCGCCAGCTCTACCAATCGACGGTGAACGTGCGCGTCGGTGGGGAGCTGCGGGCGGATATCTTCCGCCTGCGGGCTGGATATGCCCGCTACGGCGACCCATATAAGGCCAACGAATTTGACCGGACGCAGAACTCATTCACCTTGGGAGCCGGTATGCGCCAAAACAACTTCTTCCTGGATGTAGCCGGGGTGTACAGCACCAATAAGCGCTTTTACAGCCCTTATGCCCTGCAAACCAACACGCCCGTGGTAGCAGTAGATGGCAACCGTTACACTACGACCGTCACGGCGGGCTGGACTTTCTAACGGTATTTCTTCGCATAAAAAAGGCGCCCTGATCTAGATCAGGGCGCCTTTTTTATGCCGTTACTCAACCTCTACTTCGCAATGCGGACCTGCAGGTTCAAAGTCGGAGTGGGCGTTGGGCGGACTTCGGTAACAGTCAGCAGACCATATTTCCCGTCGGCGGTGAGAAAGGCAAATAGATTATCCTTGGTCAGAGCGCCGGTATTGGTTATAGGCACGCCCCGGTTGTAGATGCTGGTGAAGCTTTGGGCCGTGATGGATGTAGCAAAGCTGCCCCGGTCGGGTTCAGCTACCCGGCGCAGGAGCGTGACGCGCCGCGTGGGCCACAACGTGGTATCACGCTGTACTGCTTTGTCCTTGAGCGTCGCTAGGCTGGGCTTGCCATCAGCAGTAGGCACGTATATCAAGTCGACGAGTTGCTGGGCTTGCTGGTTTGTGCGCACAGTAAAGCCTGGCAAAGGCAGACCCGACGACAACGCCAAAAAACTGCGGCTGGTGGTATTGCGCCGCTCCTGCAGCCGTACCGTATAGCGGTGATAGTCCAACAGAGAATCGTTGTTGCGCAACGTAAGTCGAAAGCTGCGGCTGGAACTAAGCTGCTTCGTGTCGAAAACTTCGAACTTCCACTGCTCATTGCCCGATGTGGTGCGGGTATTGAACGTGAACTGGTAGGCCAGAGCATTTTGCTCGGTCAGAGTTGAATCGAGGTAAACCAGCTCAGGCTCGGCGAAATTGTTGGGATTATAGCCCGAGGCCGGGTAAACAATTGGGTTTTTGCGGGGCGAGTACGCTACTGTAATGAGGAGGCGCTTTAGCTTGATATCGCCTTTGGTTTCGGCGTATAGCTTGCTGGTAAGCGTGTCGCCGGGAGTGGTGGACGCCCGACTGGCGCTGATGTAGCGGGTACTGCCTACAAAGTTGATGTAGGGATTGGGGCTGCTGGTCGTGTCCGGGGCGCAGGCGCTGGCCAGCAGACCAGCTGCAACCGAAGCAAAAAGGGAGAAGCGGTGACGCATAGAGCGCAAAGGTCGGAAGTGAACGGCTAAGTTGGCCGGAGAAGCCCGGCAAAGAAACCAGTTTCCTACTAACGCGCCGGGCTCCTGATTCATGCCCGGCCACCAAAAAGAATTGGGCTGGGCTAGTGCCGAGTATTTTCTGGACTAGGCGGCGCAACCCCGGCCGGGCAACGTCGACTTTAGAGCCGTCTTTTCGTGCGTAACTTGCCGGACATCCATTCGGCCGTTCACTTTATTTGCTTCTATGAATTTTCGCTTTCTCGGGCTGGCCTTCTTTCTCTCGGCCGTTAGCCCTGTAGTGTTGCCCGCTTCGGCTCCGATGGCCGTGGCTCAGCAAAAACAGAATATCACCCTCGAAGATATCTGGGCCAAAGGCACTTTCCAGGCTCGCTCGGTGCCGGGTTTCAACTGGATGCGGGACGGCCGCTACTACTCCTCGCTCGACAACGGCGACCTGGTGCAGCACGACGTGACGACCGGCAAAGCCGTACAAACGCTCGTGGCTGGCCAAGACCTCAAGCTGGCCGGCAGCACCCAGCCCTTGCCCGTAGAAGGCTACTCGTTTAACTCCGACGAAAAGAAAATCCTGTTCTGGACGGCCGAGGAGCCCATTTACCGCCGCAGTTCCCGGGCCACTTACTTTGTGTACGACCGGGCCAGCAAGCAACTAGTGCCCCTGAGCGCCGGCGGCAAGCAGAGCTACGCCACCTTCTCGCCCGACGGCAAGCGCGTGGCTTTCGTGCGCGACAACAACCTGTTTGTGACCGACCTAGCCACGATGCAGGAAAAAGCCGTGACCACCGACGGCGTGCAAAACAAGATCATCAACGGCTCGACGGACTGGGTGTACGAGGAGGAATTCGAGTTTGCCCAGGCCTTTTTCTGGTCGCCCGACTCGCGGCAGCTGGCTTTCTACACCTTCGACGAAAGCCAGGTGCCCGAGTACAACATGCAGGTGTGGGGCGAGCTATACCCGCAGGACTACCGCTACAAGTATCCCAAGGCCGGCGAGAAAAACTCGGTGGTGAGCATTTCGGTGCACGACGTGGCGGCCGGCCGCACAACCAAGATGGATGTAGGCCCGGAAACCAACCAGTACATTCCGCGCATCATCTGGACCGAAACGCCCAACCTGCTCAGCATCCGGCGCCTGAACCGGTTGCAGAACAAGCTCGAAATCCTGCACGCCGACGCTGGCAGCGGTAAAACCCAGGTAATCCTGACTGACGAGGACAAGGCGTACGTGGAAGTCAACGACGACTTGCGCTACCTCGCCGATGGCAAGCAGTTCCTATTTAGCAGCGAAAAGGACGGCTACCGTCACCTTTACCTGTATGATATGAAGGGCAAGCTGGTGCGGCAACTCACTAAAGGCAACTGGGAAATCACCAGCATCGACGGCTTCGACGAGGACAAGGGCATCGTGTACTACTCCAGCACCGAGGCCTCGCCCTTGCAGCGGCAACTCTACCGCATCAACCTGAAGGGCAGCGGCAAAACCCGCCTGAGCGAGGTAGCCCACGGCAACAATACCGTCAACATCAGCCCCGACTGCAAGTATTACCTCAACTACTTCTCAGCCGCCGGCGAACCGACCACGGTGAGCCTGCGCAACGGCAAGGACGGTAAGCTGGTGAAGGTATTGGAAGACAACGCCAAGCTGCGCCAGACCCTGAGCCAGTACAACCTGGGCAAGCTCGAATTTATCAGCTTCAAAACCTCGGAAGGCGTGACGCTCAACGGCTCGATGCTGAAGCCCAGTAACTTCGACGCTACCAAGAAATACCCGGTGCTGATGTACGTATACGGCGGCCCCGGCTCCCAGACCGTGAAAGACGATGTGGGCGGCGGCATTGCCCTGACCAACTACCTTTGGCACCAGCTGCTGGCCGAGCAGGGCTACATCATCGTGTCGGTGGACAACCGCGGCACGGGTGCCCGGGGCGCTGAGTTTAAGAAGAGCACCTACGCCAACCTGGGCAAGCTCGAAACCATCGACCAGGGCGAAAGTGCCAAGTACCTGGGCACGTTGCCTTACGTAGATAAGTCGCGCATCGGTATCTGGGGCTGGAGCTTTGGAGGCTACATGACGGCCCTGGCCATGACTAAAAATGCAGACTTGTTTAAGATGGCTATTTCGGTGGCTCCCGTTACCAACTGGCGCTACTACGACTCGGTCTACACCGAGCGGTTCCTGAAAACGCCCCAGGAAAACCCCGGTGGCTACGACGACAACTCGCCCGTGCAGTTTGCTCAGCAGCTCAAGGGCAAGTACCTGCTCGTGCATGGCACCGGCGACGACAACGTGCACTTCCAGAACTCGACGGCCTGGGTCGACGCCATGGTAAAAGCCAACAAGGATTTCCAGTCGTTATACTATCCCAACCGTAACCACGGTATTTATGGAGGCAACACCCGGCTCCATTTATATCGTCAAATGACTGATTTCGTGCTGAAAAACCTGTAACTAGCCGGTGCTACGCACCGCTAACTCAGTCTTCGTACAAGAAAATGCTGCTAGGCGGCGTTTCCTTCGGATAGTTTTCGCGTAGAACGACCTTTATGCGTACTCCCCGAATGAAACGCCGTCTACTTTTTTATAGTCTGTTCCTCCTCACGGCAGTTGGCTGCCAGCGCGAAAAGCCGGTTCAGTCGGAAGCCTCCAAGCCCGTCGAAACTGCCCCAGCCCTAGCCGACTCCTTGCCCGAAGCTCCGGCTACCGGTGCTGTCAATAGCCGTTCGTGGCACCAGTTGGGGCGCCGTACTTCCCGCACGGCCCCGTTGGTGGTGTACCAGCGCGGCACTTTGCGGGCTCCGGGTAGCACCGACACCACGGCCCTGCCGCCCTCGGAAGCCCGCCTCCACGACCTCACGCTCAAGGCCAGTGAGTATTTCAAGATTGACCCTACCCAGCCCGCCGAAGTGCACGGGCGCGAAGGCACGGTGGTCCGGATTCCGGCCGGCGCTTTGGTTGATAACAGTAACCGCGTCGCTGCTAACCCCGTGTGGGTGGAAATGAAGGAGTGCTACAGCGTGGCCGATATGCTGCTCTCCAACCTGACGACGGTGACACCCGACGGGGAGTTGCTCGAATCGGGTGGTATCGTGCTGGTGCGGGCCTCAGCCCGCGGGCAGCAGCTGCGGCTGGCACCCGGGCAGGCGTTTCAGCTGGAAATGCCCGGTCCGGCCTCGCGGCGCAAGGAGCTGAAACTGTTTTACGGCCAAGGAGGCCGCGGGCAGCAGCCGGTGCGCTGGATAGCCGCCGGCCCCGCCGCCGATTTGCCCCCGCCCGCTCCCGTCGCTAGCAACGCCGACCAGATGCCAACCTATGGCAACGGTCCGGCCGACATCAATAAGCTGGTGCGCTACCCGCAAACCGCTGTCGAAAACAAAACTGAGGGCATTGTGTACGCCTCGTTTATGGTCGACGAGCAGGGCCGGGTGGAGGCGCCGAGCATCGTGCGCGGTATTGGGGGCGGCTGCGACGAAGAAGTGTTGCGGGTGTTGCGCCAAACCTCGGGCCACTGGACCCCGGCCCGTAGCGGCGGGCAGCTGGTGAAAGTAAAAATGATGCTGCCCATCCGCTTTTCTTTCCATGAAGGCTTGGCCAATTCCGACGAAACCGCCGTGGCCTCGGCTGATACTGCCGGTCCTACGCCCGTGGCACTGTCTACCGACGACGACGCCCCGGAAGAGCAGGAGGCCTCCGACCGGCGCGTGTTTACCTGCCGTAAGCTGGGCTGGCTCAACGCCGACAAACCCGTAGCCATGGGCCAGTCGGTCGACTTTACCGTGCCCGTAGATGTGGAGCCCGGCACCAGTATCCGGCTGGTGGTGGAAGGCTCGGCCGCCATTGCCGAAGCCCAACCCCAGGCCGATGGCTACGCGTTTCAGGGTATTCCCGGGGGGCGCAAAGTATTGCTTATCGGCACGCAGTACCGCAACGGCACGCCGTATCTGGCTATGCGCCGCACCGTAGCGGGGCAGGCCAGCAGTGAGGCACTGGTGTTTCAGGAAACGACGCTGGAGGATCTGGAGCGGGCAATAGAGAAAATTCAGTAGTATCTTACGGTTCAGCTTGCCGCTTATTCAGCACGCTGCCTGCCCCAATGAAGTCCTCTAGTTTGTTTCGCCCGACCAGCTCCGCACTACTTCTTGCTGTGGGGCTGGTGTTTGTGCTGGAAGTCCTGTTTTTTACGTACTGGCGCAACAGCTTGGGACCGTATTGGAGTCCGGTGCTGCTGTATGCGCTGAGCCTGGCACTGTGCCTGCTCGTGGCCCGCACTGTGCTTGGCTACCGGTTTCAGTGGCCCAGGGCGACGGCGGCGGTTTCCCCTTGGCCGCGCCTGATACTACCCGTTGGCCTGACGCTGGTTAGCTGGTTGATAACGATGCCGCTTGTGCGCAAGCTCATTGACCAGCATGCCGTAAGCTCCATTCTGGCTAAGTCCGATATTCTGCCCGCGCTGCAAGTATACGTTACCCGCTTTTTGGGGCCTGGGCTAGTGTACCAACCCATTACCTTAGGGGGATATACGTTTCTGCCTAATTACCCGCCCCTGCAGTGGTTGCCCTTCGTGCCGGCCCAGGTGCTAGGGCTCGACTACCGGGCTTGGGCATTCGGGGCGCTGCTGCTGGCCTTGCTGGTGGCCTATCAATGGCAGCTGGCGCGGCTGGCTCTGCCGTGGGGCGAATGGCTGCTCAAAGGCGTGTTGCCCGTGCTGGTACTGCACTTCACCGTGTTACGAAATGACTCCATGTTTGGCCTGACCGTGGAAAGTCTGATTGTGGGTTATTACTGTGTGCTGGCGGCCACCACCTTAAGCGCCAAGCCGTGGCTGAAGGCTCTGGGGCTGGTGCTGTGTCTGTTGTCGCGCTTTTCCTTGGTGCTCTGGGTGCCGCTCTACGGGCTGTTGCTGCTTTGGGAAAATCCGCGGCAGGGCTGGCGCACGGCTGGGTTGGCCCTAGCTGGCGTGCTGCTCGTGCTGGGGCCCTTCCTGCTCCACGACCCCACTATTTTCTTCCGGGCTCAGCTCGAAAACCTGGGTATTGCCGAAGGCGAATGGCAGCATATCGAACCGCTGGCGCCGGTGGCGGGGCCCATCCACCTGTTCAATGGCGTTGGGTTTGCGCCCTGGTTTTACGACATGGCCGGCACGCTTACCGAGCGAATTACCCGCCTGCAAATAACCCAGTTCGGGCTCTGCATCGGCCTGGTGGCTCTGGCCGGGCTGCTGTTCTGGCAGGTCCGGCACCGCTTCGACCCGCGCCTGGCGGCCCTGCTGAGTTTGAAGGCTTACCTGGCTACGTTCTACGCCTTCCTGATTATTCCCTACACTTACCTGGCTTTCGTGAGTTTGTTCACCTCGCTGTTTCTGGTACTGCTGGTCAGTCGCCAAGCGCCGTTTCTGACGCCTTTTGGAGCTTCAAGGTTGGAACAACCAGCGGTGGGAGAGGAGTAAGCCGGCTACAACTTTACGCACACGTTCTGGGGTTCGGTGAAAAAACGCAGCGCTTCCAGACCGCCTTCCCGGCCCACGCCCGAGTTTTTCATGCCCCCAAACGGCGTCCGCAGGTCACGCAGCAGCCAGGTGTTAATCCAGACCACGCCGGCATGCAGCTGGTGAGCCACGCGGTGGGCCCGGTCCAAATCGGTGGTCCAGATGGTGGCCGACAGGCCGTAGTCGGTGCCGTTGGCCCAGCTCAGGGCTTCCTCCTCCGTATCGAAGGGCGTGAGCGTGACGACCGGGCCGAAGATTTCCTCCCGGTTGGTGCGGCAGTCGGGCGCGAGGCCTTCAAACACGGTGGGTTGCAGAAAGTAGCCGTCGGCGCAGCGGCCGGGCACCTGCACGCGCTGCCCGCCGGCCAACAGCGTGCCGCCTTCCTGCTGGGCCAGCTCGATGTAGGACAAGACTTTATTCAGATGCGCCTCACTGACCAAAGCTCCCTGTCGGGAGGTTTCCACTTGCGGGTCGCCGACGGTGAGGCCGGCCACGCGGGCCAGGAACAGCTCTTTAAACTGCTCGTAAATGGGCCGTTCGATGAAGATGCGGGAGCCGCAGAGGCAGATCTGGCCCTGGTTGGCGAAGCTCGACTGAATGCTGGTGCTCACGGCCGCGGCCAGGTCGCAGTCGGCGAAAATCAGGTTGGGGTTCTTGCCGCCCAGCTCCAAGGACAGTTTTTTGAACATGGGCGCCGCGGTGCGGGCAATATGCTCCCCGGTCTTGGTGCCGCCCGTAAAGCTGATGGCCTTAATGGCCGGATGCTCCACAATGGCTTGGCCCGCGCCCGGCCCGGTGCCGTGCACAATGTTGAGCACCCCGGCCGGCAAGCCCGCTTCCTGGCACAGCTCGCCCAGCCAGTAAGCCGTGGCCGGCGTAATTTCCGAAGGCTTGGCCACCACGCAATTACCGGCAGCCAGGGCTGGGGCGATTTTCCAGGTAAACAAGTACAGCGGCAAATTCCAGGGCGAAATGCAGCCCACTACGCCCAGCGGGTGACGCACGGTGTAGTTCAACGACTGGCCTTCCTGAAAGTGGCTTTCGGAGGAAAAATGGCCGATACCGGTGCCGAAAAAGGCGAAGTTGCTGGCCGCCCGCGGAATGTCGACGGCGCGAGCCAGGGTCACGGGCTTGCCATTGTCCTGACTTTCGGCCTGGGCCAGCCGCTCCAAGTCCCGCTCGATAAGCTCCGAAATGCGCACCAGCAGCCGGCCCCGCTTTTCGGCCGGCAAAGCCCGCCAGGCCGGAAACGCGGCCTGAGCGGCGGCCACGGCCTGCGCTACGTCGGCGGCGTCAGAGTCCGGAATCTGGCTGTAGACCTGGCCGGTAGCGGGTTCGACGTTGTCGAGGTAGCGGCCGTTGGCGGGCGGTACAAACTGGCCGTTGATGAAATTCTGGAGCTGGAGCATGGCGGGTAGTGCAGGATGAGGCGTCAGCAAATCTAGCCATAGTAAACCACTACTTTTGTGGTTCGGGCCCCGCTGGCCTTTCCCGCTTATGAAACTTTCCTTTTTGGATGGCTACACGGTACCGCGTTGGTTTTGGCCGCTGGTGCTGGGTTTGAACCTGCTGCTGCACCTGCCGTTTTTCAATCAGCCGCCCAACAGTGTGCACGTGTGGCGGCAAAGCAACACGATGGCCGTGGCCCGCAACCTCTACGAGGAGGACATGAACCTGCTGCGCCCCCGCGTAGACCGGCGCAACGAGTCGGACGGCGTCACGGGCATGCAGTTTCCGAGCTACGAGTGGATTGTGGCCGTGGGCTATAAGGTGCTGGGCTTCCACGAGGCCATTCCGCGGGTTGTGACCTGGCTGATTTTTGCCAGCGGCGTGCTGGCCTTTTTCGCGTTGGTACAGCGTCTCTCGGGCTCCCGCTGGCTGGCCGCGGTGGGCGCCTGGGGCCTAAGCTGGAGCCCGGAGCTGTTCTACCATAGCATCAATGCCCTGCCCGACGTGCTGGCCTTGTCGGCGTCCGTAGCGGGCTTGTTTTACTTTCTACGCTGGTATCAGGAGCGCCGGGGCCTGGATTTCTGGCTGAGCCTGCTGCTGACCACCCTGGCCGGCCTGACCAAGCTGCAGTACTTGGTTATTGGGTTTCCCATTGCCGTGCTTATCCTGCGCGACCTGTGGCAGCGCCGCCTTGGCTGGCGCCGCGATGCGCTGCCGCTGCTGGTTTTTGCCGTTGTTACTGTCGGCTGCACCCTGGCTTGGTACGCCTATGCCGTGCGCCTGATCGAAACCTCCGGCCTGGCCGACTTTGGCCTGGAGCTGCGCCCTGCCACCGACGTGGCCGTGGCTATTAAAACGCTGACCCACAACCTGATTTCGGATATTCCCGAGCTGCTGATCAACTACGGCAACTTTGGCCTGCTGGTACTGGGTCTGGTGGCGGTGGTTCGGGGCGGTTACGTGCGCCGCTATTGGTTTGGGCCGCTGCTGGCCTGGGCCCTGGCCTTGCTGGCCTACCATATTATTGAGCTGCGCCAGATGAGTGTGCACCAGTACTACATGCTGCCGTATGTGCCGGTGCTGTTGCTGCTGGTGGTGGTAGGGGCAGGGTGGCTGGCGCAAAAGCCCAAGTGGCGCTGGGCCTTGGCCTTGCTGCTGTTGGCTCAGCCGGTGCTGGCCTTCGTGCGCATCGCGCCGGCCCGCTGGATGGGCGGGGCCCGCGAAGTGCCCACCGAGCTGTTTGAAGCCGCTACCCGGGCCGAGCTGGACAATGCCGTGCCCGATTCGGCGCTGTGCGTAGTCGGCCCCGACGAATCGGGCTGCAAGTACTTTTATTTCCTGCACAAGAAAGGCTTCGGCTACAACGAAAGCGGCCAGCTGTTTGAGCCCGTAGCGGGTGGGCAGACCTACCTGGCTAACTGCATCCAGCGCGGCGCTCAGTATCTGTATACCAACGACACCACGTTGCTGACCCAAGACCCGCGCCTGCGGCCCTACGTAGCCCGCACCGTCAAGCAAGTCGGCGACTTCCGGGTGCTGGCGTTGCGCCCGGCCACGGCTGCCTCTTCCGATTCAACTACGGCCCGATGAAAGCACGTTCTGGGCTCCTCTGGCTAGGAGTATTGCTGAGCTACCTGCTCGTTTTCGTGGCTTGGACCTGGCCGCTGGCTGCGCAGCTAAGTTCGGCCTTTCCGGCCGTTGCCGATCAAGACGGCTACATGCAGCTCTGGAACGTGTGGCATTTTCGGGAGGCCGTGCTCAGCGGGCAAAACCCGTTTTACTCTAACTGGCTGCTGTACCCGGATGGAGCCTCGCTCTGGCTGCATACCTACATTCCGGTGGCGGGCATGGTCAACGTGTTTATCGGCAACGAAATGCTGGCTCTCAACCTGACGTTGGCTGCCGAGTACGCGCTGTCGGGGCTGGGGGCCTGGCTGCTGGCCCGGCGCTGGGTGCGGCAGCCGGTGCTGGCCTGGCTGGCGGGGCTGTACTTTGCCTTTTCGCCCTACAAGATGGTGCGCCTGCCCTACCATTTCGATTTGGTGCTCACGGCTACCGTGCCGTTCTACATCCTGGCGTTTCTGCGGGCGTTCTGGTTTGAGCCCGGCCGGTTCTGGCCTCAGGTGCGCAGCTGGAAGGCCGTGGCAGCCTGCTTCGGGCTGGGCGTAATTACGTTGTTTAGCGACTACTACGTCCTGTTTGCCCTGCTGTATTTTTCCCTAGCCTACGCCCTCTGGTTCTGGTTGCAATTGGGCGCTATCAACTGGCATCGGCCCCGCACCTGGCTGATTCTGGCCGTAGTGCTCGTCGTGACGCACATTGCCATCCGCCTGATTCGGCTGGCCGGCGTGCCCGACAACTCCGGCTTCTGGTGGGGCGGCGACCTGGCTGGCTACTTTATGCCCGCCGACAACAGCCGCTGGCTCAACTTTGCCTGGGCCCGGCAGCTATATAATGATCCAAAAGCGTTTAACATGCCCGGCTCGGTCGAGAACGTCATGTTCCTGGGTTACGCTGTGCCGCTGGTGGTGCTGTTCGCTTCGTTCTGGCCCGGCCGGCCGGCTTCGCGGCGTCACGAGGATTTGCAGGGCCGGCCGCTGGCCTGGGTGCTGCTGTTTTTCGTGCTGCTCACGCTGCCCGCGCTACGGGTGCTGGGTCACGTTAATTTCAACCTGCCCAACGGCCTGCTGCACTTCATTCCCTTCTTCAACAATATCCGCTGCCCCACCCGCTGGGTGCTGCTGGTTACGCTGCTTTTGCCCATCGTCGGTTTTAGCGCCCTCGAAGCAGCCTGGGACCATGCCGCCCGGCCCGTAGCCCGCGGCTTGCTGAGCGCGGCACTACTGGCCGTGGTGCTGGTGGAGTTCTGGCCCGTGCCGCCCCCCCTGGATTCGTCGCGCCGCATGCCGGCCGCGTTTCAGGCCGTGGCCAAGCTGCCTGGCGAAGCCTTGTTTACTCTGCCCGTGGGCTTGGTAGATGGTTACCGGCAGGTGGGCAAAACCGAGCTGCGCAACTTCCTCTACCAGCCCTACTATCGCAAGAAAATCCCCTCCGCCTACATTTCCCGCGTCGCCGCCGAGCAGTTTGCCCAGTTCGAAGCCGATACCGTGATGCATACTATTGTAGTGCTGCAAGGGCTGCCGGTAGAATCGGATACGGCGGTAGCTGCTCCCTCAACGGCCGCCGCGGCCCGGTTCCGGCGGCGCTACCAGCCGGCTGGCGTGCTGGTAAGCCCCGCCTGGCGCAACGGCCCAGCCCACCGCTACCTGCGCCAGGTGTTCCCTGATTTTCAGGAGCAGAACTTTCCGGATGGTTACGTGCTGCTAGCTGCTCCCGCCGCTGAGGTACCCGCCCCTTAAGCAGAGGCCCTTTTAGCGCGCAGGCTGCTCTGCCGGCTGCGTAGACGTGTGCGTTACCGGAATATTGGTGTCGGAAATGATGTAGAGGGGACGCTGCCGTACGTTGGCGCTCAGGCGGGCAATGTACTCGCCGATGATGCCGACGGCAATGAGCTGCACGCCACCCAAAAACAGGATGCTAATCATCAGCGAGGCCCAGCCCGGCTGGTAATCGTGGGAGATAAAGCGGGAGTAGAGCGTGTAGAGCATCACCAGAAAGGCAATGCCCGACACGATAAAGCCGCTGATGGTGGCCGCCTTTAGGGGCGCGTCGGAAAAGCCGGTGATGCCGTCGAGGGCCAGCCGGATCATCTTGCGGTAGGTGTAGCCCGTTTCACCGCCGGCCCGCTCGGCCCGGTCGTATTCGATGTAGGTTTGGCGGTAGCCAATCCAGGAAATCTGGCCGCGGATAAACTTGTTCTGCTCCGGCATCTGCTTTAAGGCATCCACGACCTTGCGCGAAATGATGCGGAAGTCGCCGGTATCGACCGGAATGGAAATGCTGGTAATGCTGGCCAGTAGGCGGTAGAATAGTTTGGCGGTTAGTTTCTTGGCGGCGCTTTCTCCCTGACGGGAACGGCGCTTGGCATACACCACCTCGTAGCCTTCCTGCAGCTTGGCGTAGAGCTGGGGAATCAGCTCGGGGGGGTCCTGTAGGTCGGCATCAATGATGACTACCGTTTGGCCCGCGGCCAGGTCTAAGCCGGCCGTGACGGCAATCTGGTGGCCGAAGTTGCGGCTGAAGTCGATGTAGCGCACCCGCGGGTCGCGGGCGGCCAGGTTCTGCACCAGCGCCAGCGACTTATCCCGCGAACCGTCATTAATAAAGATAAACTCATACTGCAGGCCCATGGGGTCCAGCACGCCGCCCAGGCGCGTGTAGAGCGCCGGAATATTAGCTTCTTCGTTATAGATGGGAATGATGACGGAGATATCCACGGGCAGGAGGGGAAAGGTAGGAGAGCAGAAAACGAGCGGCAAGTGGGCTGCGGCTGGATTCAGCTAGAGCCCCAACCAGCAGGCCGGACCAAAAGCCTGCCCGGTGGTTGGGGCACGAGGCAGGGTTACGAAAGTGACAAAGTCAGGCACTGCAGCGCGTAACCAGTGGGTTGCCAACAAAGGTACTAACCAAACGGTCGGTGCTGCGAAGAGCTTAGCGCGCCAGAGGGTAGGTATTCAGAACCGGTTGCTGGCGGCTGTCGAGCCAGTACACATCAGTCGTCAAGGGGCGGATCAGCAGGTCGTCGGCCAGGATATCCCGGCCTCCGCAGATAACCTGCAGCCGGTTAACGCCCGGCACGGGTCGAAATACTACCTGCAGCCGTACCCAGTCCCCATCAACCTCAGTGGTCAGACGGCCGTCGGCGGCCTGTGAGCCAACCTCACTGCCGCCATTGAATTGCTTGACCTGCAGAAACCCGTAGCCGTAGTCCATCTTGCCGTTAACCCAAACACTGGCCTCATAGCGGGCCGTATCGGTGGGCGTGGGCAAGGGCCCGTCGTAAAGCACGGTGTTCATTTCCTTGGGCTCGTACATAGCACCCGGCGCCAGGCGGCCGCGCCGGTCGGGCTTATCCGCAAACGACTGGTAGATGACGCCCCGGTCGGTGGACGCGTAAAGGCCGCCCGCGCGCTGGGGCAGCGTGGGCAGTAGCGCCGTGGCTTTGGTGCGTTCCTGTTCCAGGGTGGTGGCCGCCAGTGCCGCTACGGGCAGCTCGTACAGCGTGATGTTGTCTACCTTCACGAGCTGTTTGGCAATGCTTACCAGCCGCTGCTCGGCCGGTGTCAGAGCATCCGCCGTGACCAGTAGCAGGATGGGTTTATCCGAAGGAAACTGCTTGAGCAGAGGCTTTTCCACGAGCGGGCTGCTCAGCAGCTGCACGTGGCGCAGCATGTGCTCCACGGAAGGCCGCGAAACATACGTCGACAACTCCGGCAGTCCTGTGGCAATGGCTAGCCGGTGCGCTTCGTAGATGGAGGCTCCCGAACCGCTCAGGTCGATTTTGTCGCTGCCCTTGTTCATGTACGGTAGCGGCAGAATGGCCTGAAAGTCTTTGGGCGTGCGGCTCGACCAGCTTAGTTGCTGTACCAGGTTGTTTTTCGGGCTCAAAAAAGCGGCAGCCCCGAAGCCTTGCTCGGCTGCTTTGGCTTTCGATGAAATATTAATCCAGGCTTCACCCGCCCACACCAGCAACAGCAACGGCACCCAGGGCGCGGCCAAGATGGGTAGGCGCCGCAGCTGTTGGTAGCGCAGCAGCCGGTACAGATGGTACGCGGCATAGGTACTCATTACGTAGTAGAAGGGCCAGGCAAAGCGGCCCAGCGCCCGAAACTGCTTCAGCGGCCCCAGGTAGTCAACCAAGTGCTCGAAGCCAGGAAAGATGAAGGGAACAGCAAAGGAAAACAGCAGCAGCAAGGTGGCGGCGCCCAGCCCCGCCGACAGGTGCGCGGGCATGAGCTGACGCGTGAGCAGGCGCTTCGGATGCTTGCGCAGCTGCCAGGCCCGCCACAGCAGCAGCAAGCCCGTCGCTACCAATACGCCCGTTGCCACCAGGCCCACGTACGACATCGACTCGTAGCTAATTTCCTCGGTGTGAAATGCTGATTCCCACAAACCCCGCAGAGGGGCCAGGCTCGGCGTAAACACGCCCCGGGGCGTGGCCATATACACCAGAAAGCCATAGGGGTTTGGGGGCCGGTCAGTGGTGGGGTCAATAGCCAGCATCCAGACCCGAAACACCAGCAGCGGGAGAATGGCCGTCAGGGCCATCCGCCAGATCAAATCCCAGGGGCGGGAACGGCGCAGACTCAGAATGACCACGTGGCCTAGCAGGAAAAAGCAACCGCAGGTCAGAAAATACAGCATCACGCCTCCCATCAGCAGGCTGCTGACCCCAAACAGGATATACCAGCGCCACTGCCGGGGAGCCTCCTGCATGCGGATAATAAAATACCACAGCAGCGGCACAAAGCACGTGTAGCTGAGCGACATATGGTCGCCGAGACGTTGAATCTGGGGCGAAAGAAAGCCAATAATCAGCGCCAGCACGGCCGCGTACCACACCGCCATGCGGGTGCGCCGCAGAATGGCGTACAGAATCATAGGAGTGACCAGCACACTGGCCAGGGCAATCAGATTGGTAATGGCAATAGTGTGCTGCCCGGCCGGCAGGCCGAGGCCTTGCAACAGGTTCATCACCCAAGCAATCAACGGCTGCAAGTTGGGGTAGTTGAAGTCTTCCCCAAAGGGGTAGTTCATCCCCGAAAAATGACTGCCCGAGTCGTACAGGGCATAATACGCCGTGGCAAAATAACTTTGGATACCATCACCACCCGCCTGAAAAAAGTAGTTATTGGGCTGGGCTATTGCGAAGGAGAATAGAAAAACCAGAACAGCGGCCGTAACCAGACCTACTCCCACCAGGCCAAGCCAGTGGTAATTGCGACGAGATAAAATCATGTAAAAAAAATCGAATGTGCCGCCAGCCGAAAGCACCCAAAAGCTGGACAAACTGGATGGTGGCAGCCCGGCATAGGGTTACCGCCGTCAAAACTACAGGTTTAGGCGCATAATAACTCTTCGTATATCGGTAAGCTGGTCTATCTTTGCGGAAAATTCGCCTGCTGCAACTTGTGCTTTTATGCGTCATTCTTACTTCTTGCTTTTGCTGTTGTTGACGGCAGCCTGCTCAAAGAAATCAGCGGATGATACTGGTGGTCAGGAAACGCAGGTTTTGGTGCGCAACGGGTTTGAGGACCTGGAAGGTTGGGTGCCTAACAACCCGTCGCTAACCAAGGAAAATCCACATAGTGGGCAGTATTCGGTGAAGGTTGACCCGGCCATTGAATATAGCCTCACCTACATTAACCCGATCGGGCACCTGTCGCCTACCCGCATCAACAAGATTCGTCTGAAAGCCTGGACTTACCAGGCCAAGCCCGGTAAGGCCGCAGTCGTAGTTCAGATCAATAGCCCGGAGCCCAACGGCCCAAGCGTGTTCTACCAAAAATTTGATCTTAGCGAAGTATCGAAGTGGACCGAACTCAGCCAAGTACTGACGATGCCTGCCGTGCTTGACCCGGCTAGCCAGATACGCATTTACTTGTGGCGTTTCGAGGCTGGTGGGCCCGCGTATATGGATGATATCGAACTGAGCGTTGAACCTTAGGAGCCGTCGGCACCTGTCACGGCCATTGAGCCTACTGAACCTCTAGTCAGCCTAACCCTCTGCCCGAGTAGTGACCCGCTACCGGCCCTTGACGACGAAAAAACACTATTCCATCGAGGCCTGGGCCACTCAAGTAACTATCGGCGGCGGGTTTCGCCGGACTAGTCCCGCTCCAAAGTGCTTTATGTGAATCGGCCTACTGGGCCCTGAAGATGCCTGGCATCGCATTGAAAGCTAGTACCTTTACTACAATTTAACTTCAAACCTCTTTTCTCATTACCCTGATGCGCACTCTTACCGCCTCATTCGCCCTGCTGCTAACCGGCCTGCTGTTGACAAACTGCGGCGGCGATAAAAAGACAGACGATGGCAAGACCCTAGTGAATAACTCGTTCGATGAGTTTCAGGGCTGGATCGACAACTCCGGTGGTTCACTCAGCAACAAAGCTGCTCATAGCGGGCGCTATTCTCTTACCATTGGCGGTGGCCGCGAGTATGGCCTGACGTTCAAGTCGCCACTCGGCCAGCTGATTGCGGCTAAGCCTCGCAAGTTGGCCATCGAAGGCTGGGTGAGAACCGAGGAGCCCAACTCGCCCGCTCAGCTAGTGGTAGAAGTTACCCGGCCCGGTACCGACGAGAAAGTTTTCTGGAAAGGCGTTAGCCTGGGCGAAGGCAGCAAGCCCGGCCAGTGGACGGAGATAAAAAAGGAACTGGCTCTGCCGGATAACGTTGCTTCCGACCAGGTTCTGGGCGTGTACCTGTGGGGTAACTCTGCTGCCAAGCCCGTATATCTCGACGACCTGCGTATCACTAACGCCGACTAACGTATTGGGGCTTAGCTCCAAGCATGCCGGTGCCATTACTGGTCCTGATAAAGAGAAGGCCCCGACAATCACGCTGATTGTCGGGGCCTTCTCTTTATCAGGGGGCCCAGGAGGAGAGTTTAAGCACCGAGTAGTCCGTACTTGAGAATGCAGTAAATAGCGCGGAACCCGTCGCGCCAACCGATTTTCTTGCCCTCGGCGTAGGTGCGGCCGTAGTAGCTGATGCCCACCTCGTAGATGCGCACGTCCTTGACGCGTGAGACCTTGGCCGTGACCTCGGGCTCGAAGCCGAAGCGGTTTTCCTGCAGCTGCAGGCCCTGGATGATGTCGCGGCGGAAGAGCTTGTAGCAGGTCTCCATGTCGGTCAGGTTCAAGTCAGTGCACATGTTGCTCAGGAAGGTGAGCATCTGGTTGCCCAGGCTGTGCCAGAAGAACAGGATGCGGTGCGGGTTGCCGCCCATGAAGCGTGAGCCGAAGACCACGTCGGCAAAGCCCTTGAGGATGGGCTTGATCAAGAGGTTGTACTCCTCCGGGTCGTACTCCAGGTCCGCGTCCTGAATGATGACGTAGTCGCCGGTGGCCTCGCGGATGCCCGTGTGCAGGGCTGCGCCCTTGCCCTGGTTGACGGCGTGCTGCAGCAGGCGCAGGCCCAGGTCGGGGTAGCGCGCGGCGTAGGCGGTGATGACCTCCGAGGAGTTGTCCGAGGAGCAGTCATTGACCAAAATGATTTCCTTGCGGATATTGTTGACCAGCGTCAGCTCCCGCAGCAAGTCCAGAATCTGGTGAATCGTGCGAGCTTCGTTGTAAACCGGGATGACGATGGAGAGCGTGTCAAATTTTACCAAAATGCAGTAGGTGTTAGGATTAGGGTGCAAAAATAAGATAGAATCCCGACGCGCCCCGGTAATTCGGTAGGCTTGCTAAGAAAACTATAGGTTACCGGTACGCCCGCCGTCTACAGGCACATTTATTCCGTTGATGTAGGCCGCCGCCGGGGCTGCCAAAAACGCTACGGCCGCTGCTACCTCGGCAGCCTGCCCAAAGCGGCCGGCTGGAATGCTGCGCAGCATAGTGGCCTCAATTTCTTCTACGGTCTGCCCGGTTTGCTCCACGCGCTTCTCAATCAGGGAAGTGTGGCGCTGGGTCACAGTGGCGCCCGGCAGCACGTTGTTGACGGTGATGCCGCTGCCGCCCAGCTCATTGGCCAGGGTCTTGGCCCAGTTGGCCACGGCCGCCCGAATAGTATTTGATACGCCCAGGCCCGCCAGCGGCTGCTTTACCGAAGTACTGATGATGTTGATGATACGGCCGTAGCCACGGGCCTGCATAGCCGGTACCACGGCCTGCACCAGCAGATGGTTACAAACCAGATGCTGCTCAAACGCGGTCCGGAAGGCCTGCACCGGGGCTGCCAGAATCGGGCCGCCGGCCGGACCACCCGTGTTGTTGACTAATGTGTGAAAGCCTGCGGGGTGCGCCGCCAAATATTCGTGGAGGCGGCTGGCCAACTGGTCGGGGTCAGTGAAGTCGGCTACGAGGTAGTCATGGAGCTGGCCCTGGGGGCGGGGCAGCTCAGCCACGGCTTGCTGCAGGCTGGCTTCGTTGCGGGCCAGCAGCGTGACGGTGGCGCCGAGCTGAGCCAGTTCTTCGGCTACGGCGCGGCCGATGCCCTGGGTACTGCCGCCCACAAGGGCGCGATGGGAGGTAAGGTCGAGTTGCACGGGTTAAAAGTAGTTAAATACGGTGTTGATAAGCCTCTGCGACTCGGTTGAGCGGTTTTGCGTAAGTTGAGCACCAAAGAGAGATGGGGCTATAGTGAGTTTTGTCCTGGTGGTGCTGTTTGCGCGGCTCGAATGATAAACTTACTGACTCCCTATTTCACTAGTTTACCACCGTACAGCCAACCAAACCACCTCCGCCATGCCCGTTACTCGCCCTTTCAACTTTCAGCGCTGGATTGATGAACACCGTCATCTGTTGAAGCCACCAGTCGGTAACCAGCAGGTTTTCAAAGACAACAAAGACTTTATTGTAATGGTCGTGGGGGGGCCTAATGCCCGCAAAGACTACCATTACGATGAAGGCGAAGAGTTGTTTTTGCAACTGGAGGGCGACATCGTGGTCAAGATCATTGAAGACGGCAAGCCGGTGGATATCGAAATCAAGGCCGGGGAAATGTTTCTGCTGCCCGGCGGCGTGCCCCACTCGCCCCGCCGGCCCGCTGGCACCGTAGGCCTGGTACTGGAGCGCTACCGCACGGCCGGGGAGCTCGACGGCTTCCAGTGGTACTGCGAAAACTGCGGGCACAAGCTCCACGAGGAGTTTGCCGAAATAACCGACATCGTGCAGCAGCTGCCACCCATCATGAACGCCTTCTGGCAAAACGACGACCTGCGCACCTGCAAACAGTGCGGTACCTATATGGCAGCCCCCGCGCCCGTGAGCTAGCCTCCCGACATTTTATGGGGAGGGGATACCAACTAGTCGCGGCTTTATCGATTTCTTTGTAGCCTCAACGGTGCAGTGGGCCCGAACCGGAACGGGGCCACCGCGGCTGCTGACGGTCGGCTTTCCGCCCGTCGGCCCGACTATGTGTTGTAACCAAATAATTAGATGGTAGATTTTCAAAAAGCAAAGCAAGGGCTACTACCGCTCTCACACACCGGCTACGTCTGGATTTGTATTGCGCTGCTGATGCTGGCCGCTATTTGCAAAACGCCACGCTGGGAACGAAACGACGTGTTCGTCAGTGACCGGGGCGGATACTATATGTATCTGCCCTCGGCCTTTTTGCTGCACGACCTGGGGGACGGCACTTGGGTAAAACAGGCCCGCATTGCCTCCCGGCCCGATATTGATCCGCAGTGGGACTTTGTCGCCCTGCCCAATGGCAAGGTGGTCTTCAAGTTTCCGATGGGCATGTCCGTAGCGTACTCGCCCTTTTTCTTCCTGGCCAAGACCGCCTATACTATCCAGGGGCGTACTGGTACCAACGGCTACGAAAAAGCCTATCAGTACATGGTGTCGCTGGGCTGTATGGCCTACGTGCTGCTGGGCCTGGCCCTGCTGGGCCGGGAGCTGCGCCGCTCCTTCGCCGACCACGTGGTGGCCCTCACGTTGCTGGTTCTGGCTTTGGGTACCAACCTGTTTACCTACGCCACCTACGACGCACTAATGTCGCACGGTACCCTGTTCCTGATGAACACCTTGCTGCTCATCGCTACCCGGCGCTGGTACGAGCGGGGCAGCGTGGGGGCAGCCATGGCCCTGGGTGCCATCGGGGGCCTGATGGTGCTGATTCGCCCGTCGGAAGTTATGATGATGGCCGTGCCCGTGCTCTGGGGCCTGACGACCCGGCCGGCCATTGCTGAGCGGTTGCGGTTTTGGTGGCAGCACGCGGTCCAGTGCCTGCTGATTGCGGGCTTGGTGCTGCTCATCGGCGGTATGCAGTTTCTGTTCTGGAAGCTGGTCGGGGGCCAGTGGGTAATACCGTTCTACAAAGGAGAAACCTTCCACTTTGCCGACCCGCACGTGTTGCTGGGCCTGTTCAGCATTCAGAAAGGCTGGTTGATTTACTCCCCGCTGCTGATTCTGCCCTTCATCGGTATTGCCTGGGTACGGCGCTGGGCGGCCCCGGTGCTGCCCTTGCTCCTGATTCTGGTACCCATCTATATCTACGTGACTTTTTGCTGGTGGAACTGGCAGTACGGCGGTAGCTATGGCGGCCGAGCCCTAATCAGTATGTATCCTATTCTGAGCTTTGGCTTGGCGGCCTTTTGGCAACGCTGGGTGGGGCAGCCTGCCCGCCTCTGGCCCGCGCCGGCACTGCTGGGTACTCTGGTCGGTTGCCTGCTGATTATGAGCCTTATTCAGAATTACCAGTACTACATTGGCATGATTGACTGCTGCTACATGACGTGGGAGCAGTACAAGCAGGTTTTCCTCAAGACTAGCTGGTAACCCACCCCCAGGCACTGCCCACCTCCTGTCCACCCATCCCACCCCGCTGGCGTGCTCAAAATCGACATTCACACCCACATCCTGCCCGAAACCTGGCCCGACCTGCGCGAGCGGTACGGCTACGGCGGCTTTATCCGGCTCGAGCACCACAAGCCCTGCTGTGCTCGCATGATGCAGGATGATAAGTTCTTCCGCGAAATTCAGGACAACTGCTGGGATCCGCAGGTCCGGATGTGCGAGTACGACCAGTTTGGTGTGGATGTGCAGGTGCTCAGCACCGTGCCCGTTATGTTCAGCTACTGGGCCAAGCCGCTCGATGCCCTGGATTTGAGCCGCCTGCTCAATGACCATATTGCCGGCGTGGTGGCCCGCTACCCCACCCGGTTTGTGGGCCTGGGCACCATCCCGATGCAGGCCCCCGACTTAGCCGTGAAGGAGCTGGAGCGCTGCGTAAAGGAGCTCGGTATGGCCGGCGTGCAGATTGGCTCCCACGTCAACGACTGGAACCTGGACGCGCCTGAGCTATTCGAAGTATTTGCTGCCGCCGAGGAGCTGGGCGCCTGCGTGTTTGTCCACCCCTGGGATATGATGGCCCAGCAGAAAATGCCCAAGTACTGGCTGCCCTGGCTGGTGGGTATGCCCGCCGAAAGTACCCTGGCGCTCTGTTCCCTGATTTTTGGCGGTGTGCTGGAGCGCCTGCCTAAGCTGCGCGTTGCCGTGGCCCACGGCGGCGGCTCGTTTGCCTCTACCATTGGGCGCATCGAGCACGGCTTTCACGTGCGCCCCGACCTGTGTGCCGTCGATAACCCAGTCAATCCGCGCGAGTACCTGGGCAAGTTCTGGGTTGATTCCTTGGTGCACGACCCGCTGATGCTGGACTACCTGGTAAAGACGATGGGCGCCGACAAAATCGTGCTCGGCACCGACTACCCGTTTCCGCTGGGGGAACTGGAGCCCGGGCAGCTGATTGAATCCATGCCGTATCCCGACGAAATGAAGGCGCGCATGTTGGGGGCCAACGCGCTGGAGTGGTTGGGGGTAAACCCGGCTGGCTTCACGCCTTTGGGCCGTCATGCGTAGCTTTGTAAGCCCACTATTTTATTACGCTAAGGAAGTCAACCCTCCTGATTTACAAGTACAAGTACAAGAAAAGATAAATGCAGTTAACCGCCACGTCCGGTAAGTCCAGTAGTTGGTATCAACGCCTGAAGCAATTTTGGGCGGCCCGTCCGGGAATAATAGCCATGCTGGTGCTATGGGCCGTTTATTACTCTCCGCTACCCGAAGAAGCTCCCCGCTTTTTCCTGTATGATTCGCAGGGCTACTGGGACTATGCCATTCAATATGTTGCTAGTGGCTACTTCAATTTTTATGGCTTCGACAGCCTGTATCGGGGGTATCTGTTTCCCCTGCTGCTCTCACCCCTGACCAAATTTGTCGCCGAGCACCAGCTTGCCACTATGGATGTGTTCTATCCCATTGGAGCCGGGCTGGCGGCCATGCTGTTTGGCATGGTGGGGCCCAATCTGTGGGAAGCGGTGCAGGCCCCCGACCAGAAGCGGGTGTCCCTAATCAGGCGGCTCCTGTTCGGCGCTGTTGGCTTTATCTTCTGGCGGGGGTATTTCAAGTATCCTCTCACCGACCTGCCGGCCCTGCTGGCTTTGGCTGGCAGCCTGATAATCGTGCTGCGGAGCCGCTCTGTTGTTAGTGGTCTGCTGGCGGGCTTGCTGGTGGCCACGGCCGCCAACTTTCGGCCCGTGTATACGGCCTCACTGCCCCTGGTCGCCCTTATTTGCTTCTGGCCACTGGTAGCTGAAGCAAGGGTGGCAGGAATGGCAGGAATGAAAAACTGGCGGAAGTGGGGACGGCAGTTGGCTTTTATTGTGGGCGTAGCCCTAATCATGTGGCCGCAGCTGCTCATCAACCAGCACCACTTCAATGTGAACAGCCCCCTGATCCTGACCAGTATGCCCGATGAGCCTAGTCTGTATTTGCAGCAACTAAAACTGGGCCTCTACGATCAGAAGTACGAAACCAATATCGGCCGCGACTATCCCAGCCCGATGATCGTTTTTAAAGACCCGGAGGGCATTCGCCTGTGGGAGTCTACTGGGTGGGATAAAATTGAATCGTACGATCAATACATGGAGCTTATCCGGCGCGAGCCTGGAACGGTGCTCGGGGTATGGATGCGCCACCTGTTCAACGGACTGGATATTCAATACTCTGATCCGTACATCTGGGAAGTCTATGTTTCGACCTGGAAGACGGCCTGGCTGAACTATACCATTCTACTGGGCGGATTAGCCATACTGCTTTACCGGGTGGGTTGGCGGCCGTCCCGCTGGCGTGTGACAAATGTATTGGTGCTGCTCGCCCTAATTGGGCAATGCGCCGCTACCCTGCCAGTGGCCATGGAGTGCCGGTTTCTGCTGCCGTTGCACCTGTTGCTGGCAGCCTGCCTGGTGTTTGGCCTGCATCCGGTACGCATTTGGCGGCATAGCTCCCTGCCTACTCTCCTCATCGGCGTAGTGGTGTATGCGGTACTGGTAGCCGGCTGCTTCTACGTTTCCATGCAAACGCAGCTGCAGCTTGAGCGTGGCCCAAGGCTCCTGTTTAACTGGCAGAAACCGGCTCCCGAGCCTTGGTAGGAGCTGAGTAGCCTCTAATACCTGCCTCCCGCCGACGCAACTTCCCCTGAATCGGGTGCCCAGCTCCAGCCGCTTATCTTTACCCCCGATGACTTTCTTCCAGCCCACTGCCGAATTTGCCGCCGAGCTTGATGCTCAGGATGCGCTGCGTGCCTTTCGTAACCAGTTTCACATTCCCCTGGCCCCCAACGGACAGCCCAGCATCTACCTCTGCGGCAACTCGCTGGGTCTACAGCCCAAAGCGGCCCGGGCCGCCGTGGAGCAGGAGTTTGAGAGCTGGGAGAAGCTGGGCGTGGAAGGTCACTTTCATGGCACCTCGCCCTGGATGCATTACCACGAAACCCTGACCGACAGCACGGCCCGCCTGGTGGGGGCCAAGCCGGTGGAAGTGGTGGTGATGAACAACCTGACCACCAATTTGCACTTGCTGCTGGTGTCATTTTACCAGCCCACGGCCACGCGCTATAAGGTGCTGATGGAAGGCGGCGCTTTTCCTTCCGACCAGTATGCGCTGGAGTCGCAAGCCCGGCTGCACGGCCTCGCGCCCGATGAGGCCATCGTGGAGCTGCGGCCCCGTGCCGGCGAGCATACCCTGCGCACCGAAGACATTGTGGCCACCATTCAGGAGCTCGGCGATACGCTGGCGACGGTTATCCTGGGCGGAGTCAATTACTACACCGGCCAGGCCTTCGACATGGCGGCCATAACCCAGGCCGGCCACGCGGTGGGGGCCAAGGTCGGCTTCGATTTGGCCCATGCCGCCGGCAACTTGCTGCTGCACCTGCACGACTGGGACGTGGATTTTGCCTGCTGGTGTTCCTACAAGTACCTCAACTCGGGCCCCGGCGGTACCTCGGGCGTGTTCGTGCACGAGCGGTTTGCCGAGCAGCCCGATTTACTGCGCCTGGCCGGCTGGTGGGGCCACGACCCGGCCGACCGGTTTCAGATGAAAAAAGGCTTCCGGCCAATGAAAGGTGCCGCCGGCTGGCAGCTGTCCAACGCCCAGATTTTCCCGATGGCCATTCACCGCGCGGCCCTGGCCTTGGTGGATGAGGCCGGCGGCATGCCTGCGTTGCGCCGCAAGAGCGAACAGCTCACCGCTTACCTCGAATACCTGGTGCATCGTCTGGAGCTGCCCGCCGAGGTGCTGGAAATCATTACGCCCAGTGACCCCGCGGCCCGGGGCTGCCAGCTCTCGATGCTGGTGCACCAGAACGGCCGGCAGTTGTTCGACTATCTGGCCGCCGCCGGTATCATTGCCGACTGGCGGGAGCCCAACGTAATCCGGCTGGCCCCGGTGCCGCTCTACAATTCGTTCGGGGATGTACAGCGTGCCGGGCAGGTATTGGCTGAGTGGGCTAGTGGGAAAGCCAAATAGTTGTTCGTTTTTTGTTGCCCATCTTACGTAGAAGCAGCAGTAGTTTCTGATGACGTTCTAGTTTCTCTAAAATCATGGCCGAAGAATACGCGGATAAAATGGCCCGCAAAACCGACGCCGAGCTGCGCCAATACGTGACGGGCCGAGACCAGTACCGCGACGATGCCGTGCTGGCCGCCTTCGATGAGTTGCGGCGCCGGGGCCAGCCCCACCCCGATGAGGAGCTGGTGCGGCCCGCGTTGGAAACGGCCGTGCAGGCCCAGGTGGCCCGCGAAACGGCCGCCCGGGAACAAGCTGAGCTGGAAGCTCGGGCCGCCGACCCCGCCACGGTTTCGGCCGCCATGCCCGAGCTGTACTCACCCAGCTCCATTGCCATTTTCTCGATGCTGTCTATGACGATGCTCGGAGGCGGCGTGTTACTGGGCATCAATTTGTTCCGCCTGGGCCGCAAGCGGGCCTTACTGGGGTTGCTGCTCTTTATCGTATTATACCTGGGAGTAGCCGGGCTAGTGTTACAGTGGGCCATGTTTCAGCAGGGGCTACACCCGTTTTTGGGCAACCTGCTGTTCAACGTGCCAGCCATTCTGGTGTATCTGCTCTGGTTCTGGCCACGTTATGTCCAGACGGAACAGTACCGGAGCCGGAGCATCATTATTCCGATTCTGATCAGCTTCGCCATTGTGTGGGGCCTGCAGCAGGCGCTGCCCTACCTGATAAAGCAGCAGCCCAAGAAGGTGCAGGCCGAAATGGAGCAACTCCTGAGACGCTAGCCGCCCGTGGCCCTGACCTTGCTGCCTTTGCCCGCGGCGGAAGTTCTGCTGGATACTCATTTTCTGCCCGCTCTGCTGGCCCAGACGCTGCTCACGGAGCTTACCACCAGCATTGCCTGGCGACAGGAGCCCATCAAGCTTTTTGGCAAGGAAGTATTGCAGCCGCGCCTTACTGCCTGGTACGGCGACGCCGGGGCCCAGTATTCCTACTCGGGCCTGACTTGGCAGCCTCTGCCCTGGACGCTGGAGCTGCAAGAGCTTCGGGAGCAAGTAGAAGCCGCCTGTGGTACCAGCTTCAACAGTGTGCTGCTCAACCTCTACCGCCACGGGCAGGACAGCATGGGCTGGCACGCCGATAATGAGCCCGAGCTGGGCCGGGAACCGGTTATTGCCTCCGTGAGCCTGGGCGCTGCCCGCAATTTCCGGCTCCGGCCCCGCGACCCGCAACGCACCCCGCATGAGCCTGTTACGCTCGAATTGCCCTCGGGTAGCCTGCTTGTGATGCGTGGCTCCACCCAGCAGCACTGGCTACACGCCGTACCCAAAACTGCCCGGCCCATCGGGCCCCGCCTCAACCTGACGTTTCGCCGCATTGTAACGGCATAAAAAAAGCTCTTCCCCGTACGGGAAGAGCTTTTTTGTCGAGGTAATGGCTGCTTATTTGATGTCAATCAGCAGGCCCGCGAAGAGCAGACGACCGATGTTCGGGCCGCCGTACACCTGGGTGTTGGTGGCGTTGAACAGGTTGGAGCCGCCCATCTGAATGGTGGTATAGGCCTTCGGAATTACGTAGCCCACGTAGGCGTCTACAGCGCTGTAGTCCTGCAGGGTGCCCACGGCAAACGGCATTTCGTACAGGTGGCCCTGGGCCCAACGGTAGTTTACAGAATAGTTGAAGTGCTTCGATACCAGGCCGTTGGCACCTACGTTGTACTTGTGCTTAGGCGTGTTGAAATACGTTTGGAAGCCTTCGGGCAGCTTGTCCTTGTCAATCAGGTTGAGCGAATAGTTAGCCGTGATGGTCAGGGGGCGGGTCACGTTGTAGCTCACGCCTAACGCAGCGCCCTGGGTTTGTACCTCCTGGCGGGCGTTGGTCCATACTTGCAGGATGCGGGTGTTGCCGCCGGCCGTTTGCAGCGTGGCTGCGTTGGCACCCAGCTGTTGGGCCGTGGGGCGGCTGCCGTCCCGGTTACCCACGAAGCGCTGCGCCCCAATGAAGTCGTTGTAGTAGCTACGGAAGTAGTTCACGTCTACCACCATTTTTTCATTGAACGTGCCTTTGTAGCCTACTTCGAAAGTGCTCAGGCGCTCCAGTTTCAGGGGAGCCACGCTGTACTCGTACTGGGTCAGCACGGCGGGGTTCGACTGAGCTGCGCCGATAACCTGGGCGCTGGCGGCAGCCAGCGTGTAGCCCTGGAAGCCATTGCCCACGTTGCCCAGCAGCAATACCTGCCCGATGTCAACCCGGATGTACTGGTCGAGCTGGGTAGGCGAGCGGAAGGCCCGGCCAAACGAAGCGCGGAAGTTGTGCTGCTTGTTGTCGCCGGCCGAATACACGGCCGAGGCGCGAGGCGAGAAGGCCGGGCTGAAGTTTTTAAAGTCATCCACGCGGCCGGCCAGGGCCAGCTTCAGTCGGTCGTCGAGCAAGGTGTGGGTCAGCTGGGCATAGCCGCCCAGCTCGTGGTTCTGGATCCGCTCGTTGTCGTCGGAGAAGAAGTTGCCATTCGAGCCCAGGCGGAATTTGCGGTAAGCCGCGCCCACAATCAGGCTGGTGTTTTCGGCCAGGGTGAAGTTATACTGCGCGTTGCCTTCGTTGAGGTAGGAGCTAGGGCTAAGCTTGGCGCCCAGGCCCGGCCGCGGGTCGTTGATGATACGGCTGCGGAGCTCGTTGAAGCGCGCACTGCTGGGGTCCAGCTGGGTGGCGTTGGCCTGGACCTGAGCAGTAGCCTGAGCCTGCTCCATTGTCTGACCCTGGGCCCGGGCATCCTTGTAAGCTGAGTTGTATTTGCTGAAGTACTGGAGCCCATAGTTTATTGGGCTGCCCTCAGCTACCGGCGAGGCCTGAATGAAGGAACCCAGAAAAGTCAAATCGTAGGAGTTGCCACCAAAGTCCTGCACCGACTGCCCGCGCAAAAACCACTTGTTGCCCTTGATTTCACCGTGCAGCTGGTTGATACCGAAGTCGCGCAGGCGGTAGCGGCTGGCGCTCTGGTAGCTGGCTGTACCGCGGGAGTAGGAGTAGCCCACAGTCATTTTCACGTTGTCGGTTACCAGGTACGAAATACTGGGGTGCACCTTAACGGCCTTGGCTTTGTTGTCATCGGCAATGAGCGTTGCCTCTGTGAAGCCGGGCATAAAGATCGTCTTGCCCACTAGCTCGGTCGATACGCCGCCGGGGAAAGGCTGGCCGCTGTTGTAGGTGTTGCTTATGTCGCCGTAGCGGTTTACGGCATTGTAGCCCAGCGTCGAACCCTCGGCGTTGTTGCGCTGCTCAATCAGGGGGCTGGTAGCCGAGTAGTTGCTGGCCAGCCAGTCGTTGGCCGTCGTGTAGGAACCGACCACTTTGAAAGCAAACTTCTCGCCCAGCTTCTGGGCGTAGCGCAGCTGCCCGTCGAAGTAGCTCCGCTCGCCGCCGCGCACCCGCACGCTCAGGCCTTCACTTACGAAGGGGTCCTTGGAGTTGAGCAGCAGCACGCCGTTGAAGGCGTTGGCCCCGTACAGGGCCGAGGCCGGGCCGTGAATAATTTCCACGCTTTCCACATCGAGTTCGGGCAGACCGGTCAGGTTGCCCGCGTTGAGGTTCAGGCTGGGGCTCTGGGTATCGAAGTAGTCGGTGAGCTGAATCAGGCGCTCCGATTTGGCCGAGTTAAAGCCGCGGGTACTAATCGAGTTCATCAGCAGGCTGCTGCTGTTTACGTCGATGCCCTTGTACTGGCTCAGGCCACCCTGCAGGTCGGCGGTGGTGATACGCTCTACTTGCTGGGCGTTGAGCTTCTCCACCGTTACGGGAGCTTGCAGAATGCCTTCTTCCACGCGGGAAGCCGAGGCAATAACTTCGCTCGTCAGTACGGAATTCACCTTGAGTTGCACCTTCAGCGCCCGGTCGGGCTGCTGTAGCAGCACCTCGCGGCTCTCGTAGCCCACGAAGGATACCGACAATACGACGGGTGGGGTACTGAAGTCGGCGCGCAGCTGGAACTTGCCGTCCCGGTCGGTGCTGCTGCCAATAAAGGTGCCTTTGACAAATACAGTGGCGCCTGGCAGGCCTTCCCCGGCTTCAGTTTGTACTACTCCGCTGACGGTAATGTCATCCTGGGCCCAGGCCTTAGGTGACGCCAATACTAAAGAAAATAGAAGTAAGAGGAAATGGTAAGGTTGTCTCATAGAAAAACGTGCAAAAGGTGGGAGAGTATGAAAAAAAAGCGCAACAAATCCAGCAAAATTAAAGTAGGCCAGTCGAAAATACAAATTGTAAAATGCTGATGACTATATGCCTTTCAGTAACTGCTAATTGAATATTAGCAATATGTAAGTTCGGTTGTATTTGCGAAGCTGAATGGTCGAGTAGAAGAAATGTTTAATTACGCTCTGGCAGGTCGCCGTTGTCGGATCAGATTGTACTCAAACCCATAAGTGGCCCCGCACCGACGAGCTTGTTGACTAAGCTCTGGCTTATCAGGCAGCCATGAGCACGTAATGAGAGAGAAGCAAGTCAGCACACGTCCCTTTCCCTGCCTTACCGTCGACTTAACGCTGCAAGGTACTGGCCCGCTGAGCTGAAATTTTCGTATTTCCGTTCAACCTTGCTTCCTTACCCGTCGAAGGCGGATAATTTCCGGCCCAATCAACCCACGGGAAAAGGCTTACTTGCGCCAGTATTTGTTCAGCTTCCCGTTCCTGTCTTTCTCCCCATGTCCACCCAACCTATTTTATCTCCTAATTCCACTGCTGCCGAGGCGCTTACCGTGATGGGCGCCGGCTTGGTCGGCTCGTTGCTCTCCCTGTTTCTGGCCCGGCGCGGCCATCACGTCGACGTGTATGAGCGGCGGGCCGATATGCGCCAAAGCGGCGCAGTAGAGGGCCGCTCCATCAACCTGGCGCTGTCGGACCGGGGCTGGCGGGCGTTGGAAGGAGTCGGTATCGGAAGCCAGATTCGGGAGGTGGCCATTCCCATGTACCGCCGGGTAATGCACGACGTACACGGCAACCTGAGCTTTCAGCCCTATGGCAAAGACAACCAGGCTATTTATTCCGTGTCGCGGGCCGGCCTCAACCGGACGCTGCTGACGCTGGCCGAAGCCGAGCCCCGCATCCATCTGCACTTCAACCAGCAGCTGGTCGGGCTCGACGTGCGCAAGCGCCAGCTCGAATTGCGCGACACCGTTACGGGGCAGGAGCAGGAGCATTCGTTTCGCCGCCTCTTCGGTACCGACGGGGCCTTTTCGGCCGTGCGTAGCGCT
Source organism: Hymenobacter cellulosivorans (assembly GCF_022919135.1). Lineage (NCBI taxonomy): Bacteria > Pseudomonadati > Bacteroidota > Cytophagia > Cytophagales > Hymenobacteraceae > Hymenobacter > Hymenobacter cellulosivorans. The sequence goes on from NZ_CP095049.1 coordinate 1,380,388, forward strand.
TTGCAGAAAACCGAGCGGTACAGCTACTCCCAGAGCTACCTCGACTACGGTTATAAGGAGCTCAACATTGAGCCCGGCCCTGACGGCCAGTGGCTGCTGGAAAAGAATGCCCTGCATATCTGGCCCCGCGGCCAATACATGATGATTGCGCTGCCCAACCTGGACGGCTCGTTCAACTGCACCCTGTTTTTCCCTTACGAAGGCGAGTCTTCCTTTGCCTCCTTACAAACGCCGGAGCAGGTGCAGACTTTCTTCGAGAAGGTTTTTCCCGACGTGGTGCCGCTCATGCCCGAGCTCACCGACGAGTTTTTCCGCAACCCCACCGGTTCTTTGGTTACTATCCGGTGCTTTCCCTGGGCCTTCGACGATGATGTGCTGCTGCTCGGCGACGCTTCCCACGCCATTGTGCCGTTCTACGGGCAGGGGATGAATGCGGGCTTCGAAGACTGCACCGTGCTCAACCAGCTCATGGAGCAGCTCGGCGACGATTGGCACGCCATTTTCGACCAGTTTCAGCAGCAGCGCAAGCCCAACGCCGATGCCATGGCGGAGCTGGCCGTGTATAACTTCGAGGAAATGCGCGACCGGGTCGGCGACCCACGCTTTTTGTTGCAGAAGAAGATTGAAAGCAAAATCTCGGCCCAGTACCCCGACCAGTGGACGCCGCTGTACTCGCAGGTTACCTTCTCGCACACACCCTACGCCGAGGCCTGGCAAAGCGGCCGGGAGCAGGAGCAGATCATGACCCGCCTGATGCCCCACATCCAGGCCGAAAGTGACTACGACCGGCCCGAAGTGCAGGCCCTGGTGCAACAGGAAATGGCCCGGCGCGGCTAGGTCGTGCTACCGGCGTGGCTTCCTCAGAGGCGGAGCCAGAGTCCCAGGCTCATGCCCGCCACGATGCCCAGTCCCAGGCTTAGCCCCGCCCAGGCCTGGGCGGGCGTATGAGCGTTCAGGGCCAGGCGGGCACTAAGTACGCCGCCGGCCAATAGTACCATGCTCAGCAGAGCCCACAGGGAAGCCGCTGACGGGACCATCAGGTGAAAGAGCAGTAATAGGCCCAGGGCCCCGCCTACTCCTACGGCATGGGCACTGATTTTCCAGCGCAGCGAAATCAGAAAAGTTAGGAAAACGGCCAGGGTCATACCCGTCATCAGGCGATAAAGCAGCGGGTCGAAAACAGAAGGCTGGTAAAGCACGGCCGCGGCGGTGCCAAAGCTAAAGGTGGCCAGTAGCAGGGGCAGGGGGCGCTGGGCTCGTTCGCGCAGCAGCAGCGAGTCGACGTGCCCAAACCAATAAAGCGCGCCGGTTCCGAGTGAAGGCAGCAGAAACGTAAAACCAAACACAATAGCCAATACAACCCACCGGTCGGCCAGGACAGGCAGCCATAATACCCCCGGCAACTGATAACATATCATATAAAATAGATACGAAGGCAGTAATAATGGGTGGAATATTCCGGATAATATATTGGCAATCAGCTTGTTCAAGTATTAAAGCAAAATTAATGTACTGGGAACCCTAACGTCAAAACTACCAAAAGCATTATATTTATTCCTCGCTGAGGCTTAATCTGGCCGGCTAATCATTCTTAAACGCACCTTCCTTTTGTTCTATTTTACTCTCTGAACCTGTGAAATCATCTACTTCACGTACCCGGCAGTGGTGGGCCATGCTCTTGTTGGGCGCCACTACCGTCTCTGGCGGCAGCTTGTACCTGTGGCAGCACGGCAACGCTAAAGCAGCAGCTCAATCTCTGGAACAACGCCTAGAAGGCGAAGAAGAGGAGGAAGAGGAAAACGAAGACCGCCCCGATCTGGCCTTGGCCCAGGACGTTGAGCGCACCCTCGATCCGGCCCTGGGCAGAGTACCCCTGGAGCGGCTGCTGGTGGCGCAAGAGTACGCCCAGAAGTTGGTAGCGCAGCGGGCCTCGCGTCGCCCGCCGGTAGGTAGCCTTACCCAGACTACTTGGGTAGAGCGGGGCCCAAACAACGTAGGTGGCCGGATTCGTGACCTGGTGGTAGACCCCAGTGACGCTACGGGCAACACCGTGTGGGCTGGTGCCGCTGGCGGAGGTTTGTGGAAGACGACGAACGGTGCTGCCGCTACGCCTACCTGGCAAAGCGTAGACAACTTCTTCGCCAACCTGGCCGTGACGGCCATTGCCTTCCAGCCCAGCAACACGAACATCATGTACTTCGGTACGGGCGAAGGCTATTACAACGCCGATGCCGTACGCGGCCTGGGTATCTGGAAATCAACTGACCACGGCGTGACCTGGACCCAGCTGCCCAGCACCATGCGGGGCACAACCTTCCAGTACATCCTCAAACTGGCCGTGCACCCGGTTACGGGCGACGTATACGCCGCAACCCGTGCGGGCTTGATGCGCAGCACCGACGGCGGCACGAGCTGGACGAAAGTTCTCGGAGCCGGCACGGGTGCCGTTGCCGACCGGGTTGCTGACATCGAAATCGGTGCCGACAACAAAATCTACGTGGGCATGGGTATCCAAGCCACCGACGCTATTTACCGCTCTACCTCGGGTGACGCCGGTAGCTGGGTCAACCTGAATGCCCAGACTAACTCCGGCCTGCCTACCACGGGGTATGAGCGCATCGAACTGGCCTGCGCACCCAGCAACGCCAACCGCGTGTACGCCATGTTCCAGAGCACCTCGGATGCCCTGCTGAACATCTACCGCTCCGATGACGGGGGCGCTACCTGGGTAACCCTGAACAAGCCGCGCTGGGAAAACTCCGACGACTTTACCCGCGGCCAGGCCTGGTACGATCTGTCGATTGGCGTAGCTCCTAACGATGCCAACAAGATTTACATTGGTGGGGTAGATTTGTTCCGTACCCAGGATGCCAGCGCTACGCCCGTGGTGTGGGAGCAGGCTTCGTTTTGGAGCCGGCCTAAAACCAACCCCAGCTACGTACACGCTGACCAGCACGTCGTTGCCTTTGCCTCCAACGATGGCAACATGGCGTATTTCGGCTGCGACGGTGGTGTTTCCCTTTCTATGAATGCGTTTGACGCGGCTAAAGTCCCTGTCTTCAAGGAGCGCAACAACGGCTTGAACGTAACTCAGTTCTACGCCGCTGCTATTCACCCCACGCTGCCAAACTACTTCCTGGCCGGCGCGCAGGACAATGGCAGCCAGAAGTTTACCCAGGCCGGCGTAGGCTCCACAACGGAGGCTTCGGGCGGCGACGGAGCTTTCTGCTTCATCGACGAAGACGAACCCTCGTTCCAGTTCACCTCCTACGTCTACAGCAACTACTTCCGTTCCTTTAACGGCGGCTCGAATTTTACGCGGGTTATTAACAACAACAACGGTTCGTTTATCAACCCTACGGACTACGACAGCAAGAGCAACACGATGTACGCCGCTTACACGGCCGGAACGCTGTTTGTGTGGCCAGAAGCTACTACGAAGAACGTTACGCGTAGCCTGACGCTACCTTCCGGTTCGGGCACTGTGACGCACGTTACGGTTTCGAAGACTGTAGATAACCGGGTGTACGTAGGTACCAACACAGGCAAAGTATTGCGCATCGACAATGCCCTGTCTGTGGACCCCGCTAACCCGACTGTTGGTACGCCGACTATCACCGAAATCCGGACTGGTACGGGCTCGGTTTCCTGCGTAGCCGTAGACCCCGCCAATGAGGCACACCTGCTAGTAACGTATTCTAACTACGGCGTCGTTAGCGTGTGGGAAACCACTACCGGCACTGCTCCTTGGCGCAACGTAGAAGGCAACCTGCCCGATATGCCGATTCGCTGGGCCATGTTTGACCCAGCCGACAACAAGCGTGCCCTGCTGGCTACCGAACTGGGCGTGTGGGCTACCGATAACCTGAATGCTACCGACATGACCTGGGAACCCGCTAACACCGGCATGGCCAACGTGCGGGTAGATATGCTGCGCATGCGCAAGTCGGACAAGCAGATTGTGGCTGCTACTCACGGCCGGGGCTTGTATACCACCGACGTATTCCTAGTACTGGCTAATAAAGGAGCCGTAGCCGTCAACAACAAGTTTATTGGCAGCGTGTATCCCAACCCGTTCGTACAAACGCTGAACGTGGACCTGAGCCAGGCTGCCGCCGCCGGCACCACGGCTACCCTCACCGACCTGCAGGGCCGGGTGGTATTCAAAGCCGATGTGAAGACGGCTGAGCGCCAGCTGCGCCTGAACGTACCAGCCAGCGTAAGCGCCGGCGTATACACGCTAACCGTGCGCGACGCCAAGCAGACGGCCACACGCCAAGTAATGCTGCGCCGCTAAGCAAATGCACCAACTGTAATAAAAAAGGGAGCCTCCACGGGCTCCCTTTTTTGTTGATACGCTGCTCCTGGAAAAGCTTAGCCTAAGCAACAGTAGTGCTTATTGGGAATGCAAGGAGCGTAGTTGTTTCACTCAGGTCTGTCTGAACACGCCCCGTACTTTGGCCCCAGCTAGCACCGGGCTTTGCTATTAGCGCCTGCGGGGCTTGCTCCAGCAAACCCCGCTAATGCATGCCGACAGTGCGTACCCAGGGCCAGCAAATCAACCGCAGGGCGTATTCAGCGGTAGAAAAACCTAGTGCGTTAAATAGAAGCGGGCCGCTGGAAATGCTCCAGCGGCCCGCTTCTATTCACAGTTTACTCCGCAAGCCTACAGCTCCTTGCGCAGGCGGGCCACCGGAATATTGAGCTGCTCCCGGTACTTAGCCACGGTGCGGCGAGCAATGTTGTAGCCGCGGGCGTTGAGCATTTTTTCCAGCTTGTCGTCGCTCAAGGGTTTGTTTTTCTGTTCACCCTCAATGATTTCCTTCAGAATGTGCTTCACTTCCCGCGAGCTGGCGTCCTCGCCCGAGTCGGTGGCAATGCCCTCGGAGAAAAAGTACTTGAGCGGGTAAATACCGAATTCCGTCTGGACCGACTTGGAGTTGGCTACCCGGCTCACAGTACTGATGTCCATACCGATTTCGGTAGCAATATCCTTCAGAATCATGGGTCGTAGCTTGCTCTCGTCGCCCTCGAGGAAGAAGTCGTGCTGATAGCGTACGATGGAATCCATGGTGCGGAGCAAGGTTTGCTGGCGCTGCTTGATGGCATCAATAAACCAGCGGGCCGAGTCGAGCTTCTGCTTGACGAACGTCACGGCCTCCTTCATCTTCTTGTCCTTCTTGGCCGCCTTGTCGTAGGTCTGGAACATCTCGGTGTAGGCCGGGGCCACCCGCAAGTCCGGAGCGTTGCGCGCGTTCAGCGTGAGGTTGAACACACCATTGTCGTTGGTCAGGATAAAATCGGGAATGATGTACTGCACCTTGCCCATGCCCACTGGGCCTGTGCCACCGGGCTTGGGGTTGAGCTTCAGAATCAGGGCAATGGCTTCCTTGAGCTCATCGTCTTCCAAATCCAGCTTCTGCTGAATTCGCTGGTAGTGCTTCTTGGTAAACTCATCGAACGTTTCACTCAGAATCCGCTCGGCGTGCTCGGTTACTTCGTCCTGGTGGCGGCGCTCCAGCTGCAGCAAGAGGCACTCCTGCAGGTCGCGGGCGGCAATACCGGCCGGGTCGAAGCTCTGAATAACGTGCAGTACGCCCTCAATTTCGGCTTCGTCGGCCTCAATGTTCTGGGAAAAGGCCAAGTCGTTGGCAATGGCCGACAAGTCGCGGCGGATGTAGCCGTCGTTGTCGATGGAGCCAATCAGCTGGCGGCCGATGGATTCCTGCTTTTCGTCGAGGTCAGCAAAGCCTAGCTGGTCGAGTAGGGCGTCGGTGAGAGAGGCACCGGTATCGGCCAGGGGCATTTCCCGGTCGTCTTCGGGCTCGCCGGGCCCGTCGCCCTGCATCTTGTAGCCCGCTATTTCGTCGTCGTTGAGGTAGTCGCCCAGGTCTAGCTCTTCGTTGTCCTTGGGTGCCTCAACCGGGTCCTCCTCCTTGGTCGGGACTTCTATTTCGGGCTGTTCCTCACTGCCCGCGTCGAAGTCCTCGTCCAGGGTGTTGTCGTCGTTGTCAAACTCGGAGTCGGGGTCATCGTAGTCGTCGGCGTCATCCGAATCATCGTCGTCGCGCTCCTGGTCTTCCAGCTCGTCGTCGGTGTTTTCGTCGCCTTCCTCCAGGGCCGGGTTTACTTCCAGCTCTTCCTTGATGCGCGCCTCCAGCTCTGCTGTCGGGATTTGCAGCAGCTTAATGAACTGTATCTGTTGGGGAGACAGCTTCTGGGAGAGAAGCTGCTTCATGTCAAGTCTTTGCATACTCTGGAAAGCGTGTTGCTCCACAAAAAAACAAGGTGGAGCTCTTGTCAAAGATAGACCTTTCTGTACTTGAGTTAGGTCAAAAAAGTTGAGCCCGGAGCCCCACATCATTTTGGCAAAACAACGCTGTCGGGCCCGATTCACAAAACAAACGACGCGAATCAGCCAAACTGATTTCTACGGCCCGTAAAACTCCTACCTTTGCCGACTTAACAATTAATAATTTCCGAAAGCTGAGTCCGATGTCTGTCAGAAGGTCGAGTGTGCAGGAGCTGCTCAACAGCCAGGAGCTGGAGCGCGAAGTAGTGGTGAAAGGCTGGGTGCGTACGCGCCGCGGCAATAAATACGTGCAGTTCATTGCCATCAATGATGGTTCTGGCTTCAATTCCATTCAGGTTGTCGCCGACGCCGAAAACTTTCCCGAAGAAAAGCTCCAGGCCGACGGCGTAGGCATGGGCGCGGCCGTGATGGTACGCGGTAAGCTCGTCGCCAGCCAGGGCAAGGGACAGAGCGTGGAAATTCAGGCTTCGGAAATCACCGTCTACGGCAAGGTTGACCTCGACGAGTATCCGTTGCAGAAGCGTGGCAAAGACCAGAAAGGTATTTCCTTGGATGAGCTGCGCAAAATTGCCCACCTGCGCCCCCGCACCAACACGTTTGGAGCCATCCTGCGCATCCGGCACGCCATGGCCTTTGCCGTGCACCAGTTCTTCAACGACCGGGGCTTCTACTACGTGCATACGCCCATCATCACGGGCTCCGATGCCGAAGGCGCCGGCCAGATGTTCCGGGTAACCACGCTGCCCGAGCAGAACCCGCCGCTGACCGAAGATAAGTCGGCAGTAGACTATGAGCAGGACTTCTTCGGCAAGCAAACTAACCTGACCGTATCGGGGCAGCTGGAAGGCGAAATTGCCGCCATGGCGCTGGGCAAGGTCTACACCTTCGGTCCCACGTTCCGGGCCGAAAACTCCAACACGACCCGCCACCTGGCCGAGTTCTGGATGATTGAGCCCGAGGTGGCCTTCAACGACCTGCAGGACAACATGGACCTGGCCGAGGATTTCCTCCGCTACCTGGTGCGCTATGCCCTCGACAACTGCCAAGACGACCTCAAGTTCCTCAACGAGCAGTACGACAAGGAGCTGCTGGGCCGCCTGCAGTTCGTGGTCGACAACGACTTCCAGCGCCTGAACTACACCGAGGCGGTGGAAATCCTGAAAACGGCCAAGCAGAAGTTCGAATTCCCCGTGGACTGGGGCACCGACCTGCAGAGCGAGCATGAGCGGTACTTGGTGGAAAAGCACTTCAAGAAGCCCGTTATCCTGACCAACTACCCCAAGGATATCAAGGCCTTCTACATGAAGCTCAACGACGACGACAAAACCGTGCGGGCCATGGACGTGCTCTTCCCCGGCATCGGCGAAATCATCGGCGGCTCGGAGCGGGAGGAAAGCCTGGAGAAGCTCACCAAGCGCATGGCCGAGATGAACGTGCCCGAGCATGACCTATGGTGGTACCTGGAGCTGCGCAAGTACGGCACGGCGCCCCACTCGGGCTTCGGTCTGGGCTTCGAGCGCCTCATTCTGTTCGTAACCGGCATGGGCAACATCCGCGATGTCATTCCCTTCCCGCGCTTCCCCAAGAGCGCCGAGTTTTAATCAGAACCACGAATTCCGGCGGATTCTTCGAGTTTTGTGGACGATTGATATAGGCAACGGCCGCCTCGTATGAGGCGGCCGTTGCTGTTTTGGCGCTTTACTTATGAAAATTGTGAGACTGTCTGAGTAGAAAAAGTACTGGCTCATAAGCTTTATAGCCTTGAGTCGTGATGCTTAATGTGGTGACGATTGTACTCACCTCAAGCTTAGTATCTGTAAAGTCAGCTACACGTTGTAAACCAGATAGTTGTTGATCCGCATCAGTAGGAACGTTGTAGAAGGCGTGTTGGACCAAATTGTACAGACTGTCAGAAACTTGCGCGGCTAATGTATCAGTAGGTTGTTGGATTAACTGTCCGAATCTTTCTCTGCCGTACGGTGCCCAAACATATCGAGTTGGCTTACCCCTTTGAGCGTACACATTGGCTACTACTACAAAGGAGTCAGGAATAGGAGCGAGGTTGTCTACATGCCATCTGACTTGCTCTGAAATCTTCAGCTCGTACAAATGAGCTCGGCCTTGGTGCTGTTTGGGTTTGCTACCCAGCAGTAAGCCGGTTACTAACAGCGTATTGTAAGCTGCCAGCAGCAGACCGGTTATTAAGAGCGGGTAAAGCCATTTCTTCATGCGCATCCGCATAACCTCTAGTGGGGCCTGAACAGGGAGCCAGATAACGAAGGAGCTCCGCAGTACTTGCGGAGCTCCTCATCGTCGGCGGCTACTTCGTCTGTTCCTTTTCGAAAATGGCCATGGCTTCCTGCTCCACGCGGCTGATGAAGGCCGGATCATTTTCTTCGCCCCAGGCCGCCTTGCTGCTCAGCTCGGCTTTGATCTGGTTGATGCGGGCCTTATCGGCTTCGGAGAGGGGATGGTACAGGTCGTAGAGCTGGTTGATGAACTTCTCGTAGGGCAGATTATGCTCTGTAATCAGAAGCATAATAAACTGCCGGGACTCAACCTCCTTGCGAAAATCCAGCTGGGCCAGCTTCTCACCTGTTTCAGACGACTCGGCAGCAAACCGGAAGACGGTTCCTTCCACGCCCCAGTAGCGGGACTCGGGCGCGAACAAGGTCTGGAAATAGGGGTTGAACTGCATGAGCGCCGCCCCGAAGCTGTCGCCCGAAACCAGCATGTTGGGACGCTGCTGGGAGGCCTTCAGCGAGTCGAAGACGATGTTCGGGTAGGCCATGGGGTAGTGCTTATAGCCAAAAAGCAGGTTGAGCGGGCCGCTCAGGTCGCCGTCGGTGCCGCGCACATCATCCGGGCTTGCCGCCAGGGGGCCGACGCGGCGAAAATCAACCAAGTCGAAAGAGCCCAGCTTTTCGATGCGCTTGAACAGCGTATCGGCGGCCAGGGTAGAGCCATACGCGCTCCAGTGGGTGCCGCCGCTCGGGAACAGGGCATACGCCGTCGTGTCTTTCCAGCGCGCAAACAGCTGGCAGAAATCCAGCAGATTAACCTGGTTGGCTTTCATTTCCCGAACGAACACCTCATAGTTGGTCAGGGGCTGTTTCTGCTTGAGCGTCCAGTAGGGTAGGTCTTCCGGTTGGTAGCGGCCTTTGTTGGGGGCCATCATGAACAGGAAAGGAATGCCGCGCTTGGCCAGGTCATCCTGCACGATACGCATACGGCGCACCCGCCGCTGAATTTCGGCTTCGCCCATAAAGTCTTTCCCCAGGTACGCATTTACCGGGCCTTGCTGAAACAAGACGTTGTTGCCAAGTATCAGGTCGGTGGAGCGCGCTACGCCCAGAAGGGAAAAGGACAGCTGATTGCGGAGTTGAATAAGCCAGGTCCGGAAGCCAATCCGGTCTTCCAGATACTTCTCCAAATCGGCCTGGTACTTCCCGGAGGTAAGGTTTTCGGCGGAGAAGGTAGGATGTTCGGATACGTGGTAGGCCCCAGCCAAGGTGGGTTCCCCAACCCATTGAAACTTTGCCTGAAGCGCCGGCCCGAGCAACAACAGGAATAAGAGGACAAAGAGAATATGCTTCATTGGATAAAACCGTAGCGAAATGACTAAAACCGGAAGTAAATGAAGGGGTTGAAGTTGCTGCCGATAATGTAGCTCGTGCTCAGGATCAGGAGCACGGCCGTCGTCACGCTCAGAGCCAGCATGCTGGCCTTCGACCAGCGATGCGCGGCCAAAACACCCAGCTCCCACCGCTCAACCAGGGGAAAGGCGGCGGCAAACGAGAAGAGGAATGCCAGCAGCAAGGTGTACCAGAACTCCAGGGTAAAATAGGGCAGAGCCACCCAGCTTCCCCCGAACATCTGGTGGATGTAGGCCTGCGCCGCGCCCAGACTTTCGGCCCGGAACAGCACCCAGCCTACTACCGTAACCAGGAAGGTGGGAATAATGCTGAGCGCCCCCAGGCGCTTGGACACGCGCAGCAGAAACAGGCGGTCCAGAACCAGAAACAGGCCGTGAAAGGCGCCCCAGGCAATGAAGTTCCAGGCGGCCCCGTGCCAGAAGCCCGACAGGATGAAAACCGTCCACAGGTTGGCATACAGCCGGCCGGTGCTTACCCGGTTGCCGCCCAGCGGAATGTAGAGATAGTCGCGCATCCAGCGGCCCAGCGTGATGTGCCAGCGCTGCCAGAACTCGGTGATGGAGCGCGAAACGTAGGGGTTGTTGAAGTTTTCGGGAAACTGAAAGCCAATCATGCGGCCCAGGCCAATGGCCATGTCGGAGTAGCCCGAGAAGTCGAAGTAGATCTGGAAGGTATAGCACACGGCCCCCATCCAGGCCAGCGGGGCCGACAGCTCGGCCGGCGCAAGGCCGAAAATACGGTCAGCTTCCTGGCCCAGGGTATTGGCAATCAGGACTTTTTTGGCCAAGCCTAGCACAAAGCGAAACAGACCGGCCAGCTTGTGGTCGATGGTCTCGAAGGCGGCGCGGTCGGTGAGCTGATCGGCAATTTCGTGGAAGCGCACGATGGGCCCGGCAATCATCTTGGGAAACAGCATGATGTAAAGCATGAAGTCCCAGAAGCTGCGCAGAGGCTTGTTGACGCCGCGGTACACGTCGATAGAGTAGGTGAGCTTCTCGAAGGTGAAAAACGAAATGCCGATGGGCAGCACCACCTTTTCCCAGGTTAGTCCTTCGCCGCCAAGGGCGGTATTGAGCACACTCACGTTCTCCAGAAAGAAGTTGGCGTACTTGAAATAGAAGAGCATACCCACATTGAGCAGGATGCTAAGAATTAAATAGATGCGCTTCTGCCAGCCGACAGCCGCATCCATGAGGCGGATGATGTAGAAGTTGAGCACGACCGAGCCCAGAAACAGGGCCAGGAAGTTGATGCCTCCCCAGGCATAAAAAAGCAGGCTGGCAGTAAGCGCTACGGCATTCTTGAGGAAGCGCGGGACTAGGTAGTAAACCAGTAAAAAGGCAGGGAGGAAATAAAATAGAAAGAGCGTACTGCTAAATACCATGGGCCGCTAGAAAAAATACGGCACCAAGCTACTCACAAAATGGCGAACCTTGGCTAAAAGCCGGGCAAGAACCTATGCCGGTCTGAGGCTGCCACTAGCCCAAACCAGGGGGGTATCTAGCAGTAATTTCGCAGCTCTTTGTCATCAACGGCTACCAAAGCATCCAGGCGCAACTCGAAGCCGTCTTCCAGGCGCAGGTACTCCACTTTGTCTCGGATGAACAGGTCGGTGATGATGCCGGTGTAGGTGCTCGGTGGCGTGTCGGGCTCAGTGCGGTAGAGCAGGGTGCAGACTTGGCGGTTGGTGGCGCGGGCTTCCAGCTCGTCGTAAAATGAGCAGCTGATGGGTTGATAGTTTGCTTGGGCGGCCATAAGGCAGGAATAGCTAGAGTGGGTGGGTTGATATCTACGGATTTCAACCCGCACCAGACTATTCTGTTTCAGGTTTTGCAGCCGAACTCACTGACTGGCGCAGCGGCCCGAACAGCGGGTGCCGGTCCAGAACAAGGGCTACGGCCACCACAACGGCCGGGCCAGCCAACACTAGTCGGTTTGTTTCGCCCGAAAGGAGCAGCAGAGCCAGCACGGCCAAGAGCAGCAGCAAGGTAGGGCCGGGCCGCAGCGGCCGCAGCCACTGCCCGATGCTGGCCGTGCCACCCCAAAAGCCGGTCAGCAGAATCAGGTTGAATAAACCGTACACTCCGGCCCAGGCCCCCAGCCCGCGGAGCAAGAGCCGCCAGTTCAAGTTGCTGACGAGGCTACGGCTATAATCCAGGGTCGGGCTGATAGAGTTGCCCAATGTGGTTGGGGCCTCATTCGCCTCCACGGCCCAGTGTACAGCTACGAGGAGTAGCAGCCCGCCGGCCAGGGCCAGCAGTCGGGGCCGCCACCGCACAAAGCCGCCGTAGAGTACTGCCAAGGGCAGAAAGAGCAGGAAGAATTCATCGAGCACCGGGCCCAGCACCAGGACCGTAAGCAAGGCCGGTGCCGAGCGGGCGTGAATGGCATAATACAGGAGTGCTACCGCCAGCACCACCGCACTGTCTGCCAGTAGCAGGCCCGTCACGGAGGTGGCGGCTCCGCAGGTAAGCAAAGCCGCCATGCCCAGCAGGGCCGGACCAGCAGCGGCCCCGGCGGCGCGGGCAGTCCGGAAAGCTACTAGCCCGGCTCCGGCCAGCAGCAGCGTGTTGACCAGAAAAAAGCTGAAGCCGAACGGGGGCTTGTCGGCCGGCGAAATAAGATTGGCCACGCCCCGAGCCCCGTGGGCCAGGCCACCAGCCAGCAACGGCACCACGACTCGGTAGCGGTGGGGCACAGGCACCTTGAAGTCGCCTTGGGCCATGCGCTGGTAGTGTTGCTCATCAACGGTATAGGCCGCCGGATGATTGACCAGCAGAAAATACGCATTGCCCCACAGCAAAGCCAGCGCCAGCAAATACACAAGCAGAAGCGACTGACGGGAAAGTGCGCGGGGCATAGGGTGAGGTGAGAAGCAGAGAAGGGCCGGCCGGCAATGTTACGGGACTCCGGGCAGATTCATCGAAAAAGGCTCTTCCTTGGGGGAAGAGCCTTCTTTGATGATGAGTATGTAAGCTTAGTGCTTGCCTTTGCCGTGGCCGTTACCATTCCCTTTTCCGTTGCCATTACCATTACCACGGCCATTACCATTCCCATTGCCCTGATAGCCGCCCCCGTTGACAATAACGGTCTGGTTGCCGCGCAATTTCTTGGCTTGGCCGGGGGGCATGCCGTGCGGGTGGCCTTTGTACTTGGTGCGGTATTCCTCAATGCGCACCCAGGGCTGGGCACCTACATAGTCGACTACCACGGGGTGAAACGTGCGCGGGTCGTAGCCGGCATTGGTGACCCGGCTCCACCGGCCCTGGCGCTGCACTACGTACTGCCGGTCGCGCACATCGTAGTAGCCATCAACCTCGGGAATGTAGTAATACTGGGTATTGGGCCCCACAGCCGGGCCCCAGGATGGTGGCGTAATGTTGATATTGACCTGAGCTTGGGCCGAAGTAGTGTGCAGAGCAAGGGCAAACAGGCCCGCGGCGGCGATTTTGAGCAGTTTCATGGGTCGGTGGGTTGAGATGAATGGAATGCAAAGCGGAACCCTGGCAAATACGACGCCAACCCGCTACAGTTCTGCTTCCGGCCTCAGGGCTCCAGACAAGACGATTAATTTATTTCCGGTGGGACAATCCGGGGTGCTGCGCTGTTGTAACTCCTCTGCTCGGTGCCTCTGCACTGGTGGCTCCCCGCAGTGCTAGGCGCTAAAACCACTGGCAAATAAGCTATTCGGGGTAGCCAAAGGGCCGCGTTTTGCGTACCTTTGCGGACTTATTCGACTCGCTTTGCATGGCTAAGAAAACGACTGCCTCCCGTACTACTGCTAAATCACCTGCTCCCGTAGTAGCGCCGCCGGCTCCCCAGCCCCAGCGCGCCGCCGACGTGGAAGCACCCTTCATTGAGGTGTACGGTGCCCGGGAGCACAACCTGAAAAACGTGTCGGTCCAGATTCCTCGGGGCCAGCTGGTGGTATTCACCGGCATTTCGGGCTCGGGCAAGTCCAGCTTGGCCTTCGACACGATTTACGCCGAAGGCCAGCGCCGCTACATGGAGACGTTTTCGGCCTACGCCCGCTCTTTTATGGGCGGCTTGGAGCGTCCCGACGTCGACAAGATCGAAGGCTTGTCGCCGGTTATCAGCATCGAGCAGAAGACGACCTCGCGCAACCCCCGCTCCACGGTGGGCACCATCACCGAGATTTACGATTTTCTGCGCCTACTCTACGCCCGCACGGCCGAGGCCTTCAGCTACGCCACGGGCCAGAAGATGATCCGGCAGAGCGACGAGCAGATCATCAACTACATCCTCAAGCACTTTGCCGACAAAAAGCTGGTGGTGCTGGCTCCCGTAGTGAAAGGTCGTAAAGGCCACTACCGGGAGCTGTTCCAGCAGATTGCCAAGCTGGGCTTCACCAAAGTGCGCGTCGATGGCGAACTGCTCGACATCACGCCCAAAATGCAGGTGGACCGCTACAAGATCCACGACATCGAAATCGTCATCGACCGGCTCAAGGCCACCAAGGAAGACCGGTTCCGCCTCTCGGGCTCGGTGCAGAACTCGTTGACCCACGGCAAGGGCACGATGCTGGTGCTGGATTCGGACTCGGGCAAGACGCAGTTTTTCTCGCGCTTCCTGATGGACCCCACCACCGGCATTGCCTACGACGACCCGGCCCCCAACACCTTCTCGTTCAACTCGCCCTATGGTGCCTGCCCTACCTGCAACGGCCTGGGCGAGGTGCAGGAGATTACCGAGGACAGCGTGATGCCCGATAAGAAGCTGAGCATCAGCCGCGGTGGCATTGCGCCCCTGGGGGAGTACCGCGACATCTGGATTTTCCAGCAGCTCAGCACTATTCTCAAGCGCCACAAGGCCAGTCTCTCCACCGCCCTCGACAAGCTGCCCGCCGACCTGCTCGACAAGCTGCTCTACGGTGTGGAGGAAGAGGAGGGAAGTGACCCCAAAAAGGCCGGTTACGTGGAGCCCTTCGAAGGCATCATTCCCTTCCTGCGCCGCCAGATGGATTCCGACTCGGAGAACATCCGGACCTGGATTCAGGAATATACCCAGGCCAAAGAGTGCCCTGAGTGCCGCGGCTACCGCCTCAAGAAAGAGTCGTTGCACTTCAAGATTGCCGACAAGAACATCGGGGAGCTCTCGGTGATGGACATTGCCCAGCTGGCCCAGTGGTTTGAGGGTCTGGAAGACCGGATTTCTGACCGCCAGAACCTGATTGCCCGCGAATTGCTCAAGGAAATCCGTAAGCGGATCGGCTTCTTACTGGAAGTGGGTCTGGAGTACCTGAACCTGCACCGCTCGGTCCGGACCTTGTCGGGTGGGGAGTCGCAGCGGATTCGCCTGGCTACCCAGATTGGTACCCAGCTCGTGGGTGTGCTCTACATCATGGACGAGCCCAGCATTGGCCTGCACCAGCGTGACAACGAGCGCCTCATCAAGGCTCTGCAGCACCTGCGCGACATCGGCAACTCGGTCATTGTGGTGGAGCACGACAAGGACATGATTATGAATGCCGACTACGTGCTCGATATTGGCCCCGGGGCCGGTATTCACGGTGGCAGCATCGTGGCCCACGGCTCCCCAACAGAGATTTTCCAGTCGGGCAGCCTGACCTCGCAGTATTTGAGCGGGCAAAAGCACATCGAGCTCCGCCGCCAGAAGCGCAAGGGCGACGGAGGCCAGCTGGTGCTGAAAGGCGCCACCGGCCACAACCTGAAAAACGTGACGGCCAAGTTCCCGCTGGGCAAGCTGGTCGCTGTAACGGGCGTGTCGGGCTCGGGCAAGTCGTCGTTGATTCACGACACGCTCTACCCAATTCTCAACCAGCACTTCTTCAACGCCAAGCGCGACCCGCTGCCTTACCAGAGCATCGAAGGGCTGGAGCTGATTGACAAGGTAATCGAAGTCGACCAGTCGCCGATTGGGCGCACCCCGCGCTCTAACCCGGCTACCTATACCGGCGTGTTCACCGAAATCCGCAGCCTGTTTGCGTCGTTGCCGGAAGCTAAAATCCGGGGCTACGGGCCAGGCCGCTTCTCGTTCAACGTGAAAGGTGGGCGCTGCGAAACCTGCGAAGGCGCTGGCATGCGCACCATCGAAATGAACTTCCTGCCCGACGTGCACGTGCCCTGTGAATCCTGCAAAGGCCGGCGCTACAACCGCGAAACGCTGGAAGTGCGCTTCAAGGGCAAGAGCATCACCGATGTGCTCGACATGACGGTGGAAAAAGCTGTGGAGTACTTCGAAAACCAGCCTCGGATACTGCGCAAGATTCAGGTGCTGAACGAAGTAGGTCTGGGTTACTTGACATTGGGCCAGCAGGCCACTACGCTGTCGGGCGGCGAGGCCCAGCGGGTAAAGCTGGCTACCGAGCTCGGCAAAAAGGACACGGGTAAGACCTTCTACATCCTCGATGAGCCGACCACCGGTTTGCACTTCGAAGATATCAACCACCTCTCTGACGTGCTCCAGAAACTGGTCGACAAGGGCAACACGGTGCTCATCATCGAGCACAACCTGGACCTGATTAAGGTGGCCGACCACATCATCGACCTCGGGCCCGAGGGCGGTGGGGGCGGCGGTACCATCGTGGCCCAGGGTACGCCTGAGCAGGTGGCCAAAGTCAAGAAAGGCCACACGGCCCGCTTCCTGGCTGAGGAGCTCAAAGTCAGTAAGTACGCCGAAGAAAAGGCGTAGTAAGCATCTGAGCAGAAAGGAAAGAGGCCGTACCAAATGCTGGTACGGCCTCTTTCCTTTCTGCTCAGGTACCTAAGCCAGCGCCCGGGTGCCGTGCTTCTGCCGATATGTGGCTTCCAGGCGGCGGTAGCGGCGGCGGTTTAGGAAGGCTAGCAGCGGGAAGGCTACGGCAGGTATCATGCGCAGAGCAATCGGCGGCAGCACAAAAGCCAGGGCAATGCTGCTGATAAATACCACCGGCGACATCAGCGGGCGGGCAATATCAAGGTCGGGGTGCTCGTGCTCGGGGGCTGCTACCAGTTCGTGGCGGGCATTGCTCAAGTGGCGTTGCAGGACGATCTGCATGATGCCGGTAAACGCAATATTGATGCTGTACAGAATCCAGGGGGTGCGCAGCAGACTGTATTCACTCTGGTAGGCCGTCGTAAAGGGCATCAGGATAATGCTGAGCAGAAACAGCAAGTTTAGCCATAGCAGCCGGTTGTCGAGACGGCGCACGAAGCGGAAAATCCGGTGGTGGGCCGTCCAATAGATGGCGATGATGAAGAAGCTCAGAAAAAAGCCGACAAACTTCGGAATCAGGTGAGCTAGGATGGACTGCACGCCCTGCTCAGTCGGGTGCTCCAGCTCGGGTACTTTAATCTCGATGACCAGCAGCGTAATGGCAATGGCAAAAACGGCATCGGTGAAGAGAATTACTCGCTCAATTTGGAAAGCGTCGCGGTTGTGCTGGGCTTTTTCGTTGCCATCCATAAGGTGTTGGGCCGGAAATAGTGAGTCGGCTGGTCAAATATAGAGTTTGCTCTATCAGGCACCAACTCAATCAGTTCAGAATCCGGTAGAATGCAAAAGCCGCTGCGGGTGTTTCCGCAGCGGCTTTTTACAGGCAAGCTCAACGCACTTACATTTTCATCGTGCTGTGCTGCTTCGACATATCCAGGTGGCTTTGCACTACTGGCGTCACCTTGCCAATGAAGCCTTGCAGGTCGGCATCCTTGGTCATCTGCTGGTGGGCCTTGAGCGTGTTCAGCGTTTTCTGGTGGTCGATTACCATCTGGTCCATGAACTTGGTTTCGAAGTCCTTGCCCGACAGCTTCTGCATGGTGGCCGCAATAGCCTTGTGCTCGGCATCCATGTCGGTCGGCAGCGTCACCTTTTTCTTGGTGGCAATGGCCTTCAGGTCGGCCGTCGACTTGGTGTGGTCCTTAATCATCATGTTGGCGTGGTCTTTCGCCGCGCCGGTTACACCTTTTTCGAGGGCCAGCTTGCTGAGCTGAATCTCGTTCTGGTCGCTGTGGGCCGCCGACATCATAAACTCAGGGTCGGTGGAGTGGGGCGCCGTGTCGCCGGGGCCAGCGCTACCGTTCATATCAGCCGGAGCCGTACGGTTGGCATCGGCACTACCCGCTTGGGTAGAGTCACCGGGCATGCTGGTCGAGGAGGTGTCGCCATTGGTGGCGGCGTTCATGTAGTTGTCACCGGCGTTACCACCCGCCTCTTCCGAGTTGGTGTTCGTTTCGGTGGTAGTCGTAGCGCTGTCGTTGCTGCTGCAGGCGCCCAGGGTGAGCAAACTTGCACAGAGCAAGCTGAGAGGAATCCGTTTCATAGCGGGTAATTTTGGTTGGTAGGAAAAAGGGGTAAGAGGTATCCAGGGCAGTTTGGGTACAGAGACGGGCCGTTACTCGGCCGGAGGGGTAGCGGCGGCGGCCGAGTCGCCGTCAGCGTTTACCGTAGCGCCGGCGTCGTTGTCGATTACTGTGGCATCAGCTTGCACGCCGCCTTCGTCGGCAGCTTTGTCCATGTCGCTCACGGCTTCGCCGGCCGTACCGTCGGTGCGCTTTTCGGCGTTGTTGCAGCTAGAGAAAGAAAGCACAGCCCCAAGGGCCAGCAAGGAGAAAAAGCGGATTTTCATTGGTGTAGGTTGAAGTGGTTGATAAAAAGGTGCAATAGGGGGTATTAAGGCAATTCTTCTATCTGGTCGTTGAGCTTCTCAGCCATGTCCAGGTGTTCTTTCAGCACGGGCGCATACTTGGCCGCGAAGCCGCGAATGTCGCCGTCGTAGGCATCCTCGCTCATGTCCTCGAACTCGTCTGCGTCGCGCTTGTGGTCCTTGACCATGCTGGCCATGTACTGCTTGTCGAACTCAGTGCCGGTTAGGGCAGCTAGCTTGCTGTAGGTTTCCTGCTGCTCCTGGCCCAGACTGGCGGGCAATACCAGGCTTTTGCGGCCGGCCAGGGCCTTTAGGGCATTATTGGCTTCGCTGTGTTGCTCCACCATGTGCTGGCCAAAGGTCTTGACGGCGGGATTGGTTGCTTTCTGCTGGGCCAGCTTACCTAGCTCCACTTCCAGCATTCCGTCGCTGGCGGCATTTACCACAAATTCGGCGTCACGCTCTTGCTTTTCGGTCACGTTCTCGTCGCCGATGCGCTTCTCGTTCTGAAACTGCGCCTCTGCTACCGGGTCTTTCTTACTCGAATCAGGAGAGCAGGCCGCCAGTAGCACGGGCAGCAGCAGGGGCATAATTCGACGGGAATACGGCATCAGGAACAAAGCTGGATAAGTGAAAGAAACAGCGCGGCTATTCTATACGGCCTACCTGCTGAGTGGTTCAGTTTGAAATAGTTCCGTGTCCTGAAAAAAAAGTTGCCGCCCGGTTAAACTACCCGTACGTTTCGGCTTCTAACGGCTACAAAACCAGTTCTTAACCCTCACTTCTTCAACCCTCCCACTCATGGCTACTGTTCCGCTTCGTTTATTAGGCTTCGCTGTGCTTACCAGCGGCCTGCTTTGCTTCACGGCTTGCAACAAAGACAACGACGCCGCCCCGGAAAACCTGGAGTCGGCGGAAGACAGTGGCAATGCGGAGGACGAAAACGCCGCCATTGGCGACATCATCGAAGTAGGGGGGCCTGATAATGAAAAGCTTTCCAATGGGCCGGTACGGGAGCCGGCCGACGCAGCCCGGGTATGGGGCACCTGTGCCACGCGTACCTATAATGCCGAAACCCGCACCCTGACCATTGACTTTGGCTCCACGAACTGCCTGTGTCCGAACGGCAAAACCCGCCGGGGCAAGATTATCGTCGTATTTGGTGGGCCGTACCGCCTCAATGGAGTGGTGCAGGCCGGGGCGTCGGCCACGGTATCGTTGGTCAATTACTTCGTCAACGACAAGCAGCACACCGGCACCCGCGTGTTTACCAGCCTGGGCAGCGGCTCGTTCACCCTCGACGTGCAGAACGCCAGCATCATTACCCCCGATGGTACCCACAGCTGGACCTCGCAGCGTACCTATACCCGCACGGCCGGCTTCGGCACGACCACCATCCAGGACGATAAGTACCAGGTTAGCGGGCAGGCCAGCGGCACCAACCGGAAAGGCGTGGGCTACACCGCCCAGATTCAGCAGCCACTGGTGAAAAGCTTTGCCCTGGGCTGCGCCCGGCACTTCACGGCGGGCACCGTGAATATCAGCAACTCCAAAGGCAAAAGCCTGGTGCTGAATTACGACCCGACCGGCTCCGAGGCATGCGACAATATTGCCAGCGTGACGGTAAATGGCGTGACGCGCACAATTCGCCTCCGGTAACCAGAGTTATGGTTCAGTCTTACTTGCCGCCATCGGCATGTACCAGCAAAAGCGGCCCGGTATCCGGGCCGCTTTTCTTTTATCGGGTTATGCTTAGGCTGAACCAGCAGCCCGGCTGTAGGGGTTCTACAGTTTATTCGCCCCGGAACGTGGGTTTGCGCTTTTCGGTGAAAGCCGCCACGCCTTCCCGGTAGTCCGCCGATTCGCCGGCTGCTTGTTGGCAATCGGCCTCGTAGTCGAGCATTTCATCCAGCGTAGCGGTGCCAGCCTTGTTGAGCATGAGCTTGATCAGGCCAATGGATTTGGTAGGCGCCGAGGCATAGCGGGCAGCCAGGGTTGCCACCGCGGCATCCAGCTCGGCCGGCGCCACTACCTGGTTTACCAAACCCAGTCGCAGAGCTTCCTCCGCCGTGACCTTCGAGCCCAGGGTGCAGAGCTCAAAGGCCTTGAGCGTGCCTACCAGCCGGGGCAGAAAGTAGGATGAACCCGAATCTGGCACCAGTCCAATGTTGATAAATACCTCAATCAGGGAAGCTTCCGACGACGCCACCAGCACGTCGCAGGCTAGGGCCAACGAGCAGCCAGCTCCGGCCGCTACGCCGTTGAGCCGCCCGATGATGGGCTTGGGCAGGTTGCACATGGCCCGGATAATGGGGTTGTAGCGCTTGTGCAGGGTTTCGGCAAAGGAAAAATTGGCCTCGTCCTGGGTAGCCTTCAGGTCCTGCCCCGAGCAGAACGCCCGGCCGGCCCCGGTCAGCACCACCACCCGCACCGAAGCGTCTTCGGTTACGCGCTGCAAGGCATCCTGTAGCTCATAGCTCTGTGGGTTATTGAAGGCGTTGAACACCTCGGGGCGGTTCAGGGTAATGGTAGCAATGCCGTTCTGGACGTCGTAAAGCAGGCAGGTATACATAGTAAGGAGTTCGGGTGGAAAAGACTGGGAAGCCGAAAAGTACGTCGAAGCCGGCAAATCTGCGGCCATAGAGCTACTGGCTGCTCTGCTCGGCCCGCAACAAGGCCTCGGCCACAATCAAATCTTCGGGCGTCGTGATTTTCAAATTGCGGTAGTCGCCGGGCACTAGGTAGATGGGCTGCAGGTCTTCCACCACGCTGGCGTCGTCGGTAAAGGTCGGTAGCTCGGGCAGCTGGTAGGCCCGGCGCAGCAGGTTCAGCTCGAAGCACTGCGGGGTCTGTACCAGGCGCAGGCGGCTGCGGTCCAGGGCGTAGGAGCCCTGCTGGGCCAGGCCACGCACCGAGTCTTTGGGTGCTACCGCCGCTACGGCCGCGCCGTGCTGAGCCGCCGCCCCAAACGTCTGCTCCAGCACTGCCGCCGATACCAGGGGCCGTACTCCGTCGTGCACCGCTACAATGCCGGCCGGAAACTGCTTGAGCTCGGCCAGCCCGTTGCGCACCGATGCCCAGCGGGTTTCGCCGCCGGCCACCACCCGGTGCGGGATAGTCACCTGATGTTCGGCGCAAAGCTGTTCCCAAGTGGCAAACTGCTCGGCGGGCAGCACCACGATGCACTCGGCAATCTGCACGGCGGGGTCCATGAAGCGGCGCAGGGTGTGTAGCAGCACCGGGGCCCGAGCAGGTTGAGAAACTGCTTGGGCCGGTCGGCACCCATGCGCGAGCCGCTGCCGCCCGCCACCAAAATGGCGTAGCGCGGCACGGCCGCAGAGGAAGAAGAAACGGGAGAAGCGGAAGTCAAGGTCATGAGAGGAAAAAGGCCCAAGCGTGGCCCGAAGGTACTTCTTTGCCCAAAAGAAACGCCGGAGCCATTACGAGAATGACTCCGGCGCAACCGGTTAGTGGCAACCTTTGCCGCCTACAGAATCAGCATGGCATCACCGTAGGTGAAGAACTTGTACTTCTCCTTAATGGCCGTCTGGTACGCCTCGATGAGGAATTCGTGGCCGGCAAAAGCGGAGGCCATCATCATCAGGGTGCTTTCGGGCATGTGGAAGTTGGTCAGC
Source organism: Hymenobacter cellulosivorans (assembly GCF_022919135.1). Taxonomy (NCBI): domain Bacteria; kingdom Pseudomonadati; phylum Bacteroidota; class Cytophagia; order Cytophagales; family Hymenobacteraceae; genus Hymenobacter; species Hymenobacter cellulosivorans. The sequence continues at coordinate 1,402,594 of NZ_CP095049.1, forward strand.
AGCGCGTTGGCAATCTTGAACTCGTGGGGCGGGAAGATGAACTTGTCGGTCCAGCCCTGATTTTCCTTCAGGCGGCTGTGCGCCGATACCGACGACTCCAGGGCGCGCATCGTGGTAGTACCCACGGCGCATACACGCTTCTTGGCGTCCAGGGCGCGGTTTACTACCACCGCCGACTCAGCCGGCACGATGAAGTTTTCCGAGTCCATTTTGTGCTTGGTCAGATCTTCCACGTCCACGGGGCGGAAAGTGCCCAGACCCACGTGCAGGGTTACCGGTACTACATCAACGCCTTTGATTTCCAGGCGCTTCATTACCTCGCGGGTGAAGTGCAGACCAGCCGAAGGAGCGGCTACGGCTCCTTTGTGCTTGGCGTAGATAGTCTGGTAGCGCTCCTTGTCGGCGGGCTCGGCGTCGCGGGTGATTACCTCTCGGGGCAGGGGCGTTTCACCCAGGTCATTCAGGGCCTTGTAAAACTCCTCGTCGGAGCCGTCGAACAGAAACTTAATCGTGCGGCCGCGCGAAGTGGTGTTGTCGATTACCTCGGCCACCATGTCGCTTTCGCCGAAGTAGAGCTTGTTGCCAACCCGAATCTTACGGGCGGGGTCGACGAGCACGTCCCACAGGTGGATTTCCTTATTGAGCTCACGCAGCAGGAACACCTCGATTTTAGCGCCGGTCTTTTCCTTGTTGCCGTAGAGACGCGCCGGAAACACCTGGGTGTCGTTCAGCACGAACACGTCACCATCAGAGAAATACTCAATGATTTCCTTGAACACGCGGTGCTCAATCTTGCCGCTGTCCCGGTGCAGAACCATCAGGCGAGATTCATCACGAGTTTTGGCCGGATGTTGCGCCAACAGGTTTTCAGGCAAGTCAAATTTGAACTCGGACAGTTTCATGGGCTAACAAAGGCAATAGGAGGGGAATCTAACAAAATTTTGGGTTGGCAAAAGTACGTACAATGGCCGGATAAATCGTTACTTTTCGCCCGAAAAGGTGAGAGGGTGAACCAGCCGAGCGTGAAGTGCTTGCTCCCTTCGCTCTAGCTCCGCGCTATCAGAACGCCACACCCGCTATTTTACTATATCCAGATTCCCTTTATGAAAACGCTGCGCCTGACTCTGGAAAGCTTCCGCTTCGCGTGGCAAGCCCTCAAATCCAATCTGCTACGCACGGTTCTGTCCCTGCTCGGCGTTACGGTGGGTATCTTCGCCATTATTGCCGTGTTTGCCGTCGTCGACTCGCTCGAAGCCAACGTGCGCAAAAGCATGAGCTTCGTGGGCGACAAGGTGATTTATGTGGGCAAATGGCCCTGGTCCTTTGGGGGCGAATATCCGTGGTGGAAATACTTCAACCGGCCCGTGCCCACGGTGCGCGAGTTCCGGGAGTTACAGAAGAACCTGGGCCCTAACAACAAAGGCGTCGCTATTTTCGGAGCCGTGGGCGGCAGTGTGCTCAAGTCTGGCAGCAACAGCGTGGCCGACTGCGCCCTGCAGGGTGTCAGCTTCGACTACCGCAAAGTATCCGACGTGCCCATTGCCGAAGGTCGCTACTTCACCTCGCAGGAAGTAGATGCGTCGCGCAACGTGGCCATTATCGGGGCTACCATCGCCGAAAACCTTTTCCCAAACGGGAATGCTCTGGGCCGGGAGTTCAGCGCCAAGGGCCGTAAGTTCGTGGTTATCGGGGTAATGCAGAAGGAAGGTAAGAAGCTGCTCGATACGCCCAGCAACGACACCAACTGCCTGATTCCCTTTGGGATGTTTACCAAAATGTTTGCCCTGAATACCGGCGGCATGACCGGCGTGACGCCCACCATTGCCATCAAGGGCTCCGACGATGACCCCGGCCTGCTCGACCTGGAGTATGAGCTGCAGGGCGTGATGCGCAACATCCGGGGCCTCAAGCCGCGGCAGGAAGACAACTTCGCCCTGAACCGTCCCGAAATGCTGGCCAACGCTATTACTCAGCTCTTTTCCATCATTGGCATTGCCGGTGCCGTCATCGGCTCGTTTGCCATGCTGGTGGGTGGTTTCGGCATCGCCAACATCATGTTCGTGTCGGTGAAGGAGCGCACCAATATTATCGGGATTCAGAAGTCGTTGGGGGCCAAGAACTTCTTTATTCTGTTTCAGTTTCTTTTCGAAGCCGTTTTTCTGTGCTTAATTGGCGGCGCGGCTGGCATCTTTCTGGTATTCCTCATCACGATGATACCGCAGGATTCGCTACCGTTGTTCTTATCGGCGGGCAATATTGCGCTGGGGCTTACGGTGTCGGTGGTAATTGGAATGTTGGCCGGAATTGTGCCGGCCGTAATGGCGTCTAACCTGGACCCCGTGGACGCCATCCGTTCCAAATAAGTCACTAGGCAGGGTATTCTGAAGCAGCGGGTTAGGCTATTGTTAACAAATTGTTAACTTGCACGCCCCAATTTTTAGTCGCCCTGTTTCCGCGGGGCGGCTTTCTTTTGCCCTCCACTCTCTTTAATTTTTTTCACTAGCGGGTCAGCTGTACCGCTACGGGCAACGTCGTTGCCTCCGGCTGACCCTGCAATTCCCATGTGTAGCCATGACGAAACTCAAAAAAACCAGTCGGACCAAAGCTTCCGACGAGGCCCTCAACGCGGGCAGCGGCCAAACCATTGTTCAGCCCAACGTAAACGACAACAAGGTCACTAGCATCAGTGACATCCGGGAGCAGACGCACGGGAGCGCACGGTGCAGCTCGACGACGAGCAGCGCATCCGTAAGGCATTTGTCGACAAGGACTGGAATGAAATCAAGATTGCTGACTCCTGGCAGATCTTTAAGGTGATGGCCGAGTTCGTGGAAGGCTTCGAGAAGATGTCCAAGATTGGTCCCTGCGTTTCGATCTTCGGCTCGGCCCGTACCAAGCCCGACAACCCGTACTACCAGATGGCCGAGGAAATTGCCTCCAAGCTGGTGCGACACGGCTACGGCGTTATCACTGGCGGCGGCCCCGGCATCATGGAAGCCGGTAACAAAGGCGCCCGGGCCGAAGGTGGTAAGTCGGTAGGGTTGAATATTGAGCTGCCCTTCGAGCAGTTCCACAACATCTACATCGACTCGGATAAGATCATCAACTTCGACTACTTCTTCGTGCGCAAGGTGATGTTCGTCAAGTATGCCCAGGGCTTCATCGGCATGCCCGGCGGCTTCGGCACCCTCGACGAGCTCTTCGAAGCTATTACCCTGATTCAGACCAAGAAAATCGGCCGCTTCCCCATCGTGCTGGTGGGTACCAAGTACTGGCAGGGCATGTTCGACTGGATTCGGACAGCTATGCTGGAAGACGAGCACAACATCTCGCCTGAAGATATGGACCTGGTGCAGCTCGTAGACGATGCGGCTTCGGCCGTAAAAATCATCGACGACTTCTACTCCAAGTACCTGTTGTCGCCTAACTTCTAGGCCTGCAATAATACCGCGAAGAAAGCCGGACTCAGGTCCGGCTTTTTTTATGCTTGACTGTTCGGGCTAGCTCCCGTGGTTGCGACCCAGAAAGGAGGGAAGTACCGACCGGCGGCAACAATTTCGAACCGGGCTGCTTTCTTTACTGCGTGAAGCCAGACTTTGACTACTTACTCGCCGGAGGCGGCGCCGCGGGCCTGAGCCTGGCTTACCACATCAGCCGAGAGCCCCGGCTGCGCAATCAGCGTGTAGTGTTAATAGAGCCGGCCGCTAAAGACCAAAATGACCGAACCTGGTCGTTCTGGACCGCTGCGCCCACCCTCTTCGACTCAATTGTGGCGCACGAGTGGCCGCAGCTGGCATTTCGGAGTCCCACCTTCGAGCAGATATTTAAGCTACAGCGCTACCGCTACAAGATGATTCGGGGGCTGGACTTCTACCGGTTTGTACGGGCTGAGCTGGCCCAGAATCCGCAGTTTACCTTTGTCCAAGCATCGGTTGAAACCCTAACAAACACTCCAGAGGGCGTTACGGCCACTACTACGGCCGGTACCTATACGGCCCGCTACGCCTTCGATAGTCGGCCGCCGCAGCTGGCCAAACAGCCCGAGAAACACCGGTATCTGTTGCAACACTTCGTGGGGTGGGAGGTCGAGACCGAGCACGACGTATTCGACCCCACCACGGCTGAGTTCATGGACTTTCGGGGGCCGCAGCAGCAGGAAGCCCGGTTTATTTACGTGCTGCCATTCGGTCCGCGTAAGGCGCTGGTTGAGTACACGCTATTTTCCGAAGAGCTGTTGCCCAAGGCTGAATACGAAGCAGCCCTTGATGACTACCTGCGCACCACACTAGGGCTGGCCTCTTACCGCCGGCTCAGTGAAGAAGTTGGGGCTATTCCCATGACTGACCACCGCTTGTCTGCTCAGGCCGGCCCGCACATTATCAACCTGGGCACCCGCGCCGGGCGGGCCAAACCCAGCACGGGCTATGCCTTCATGCGGATTCAGGAGCATAGTGCCCGATTGGTACAAGCCCTGGCTGCCACCGGCCAGCCGCCCCAAAACCTTACTGGCGACCAGCCCCAATTCCACCTCTTCGATACGCTGCTGCTGGACATTATGAAACGCCGCGGTGAACTGACCCGCGACATTTTCACGGAGTTGTTCCAACGCAACCCCGTCGAGCGAATCCTGAGTTTCTTGGATGAGCAGACGGGGTGGCACGACAACTTCCGCATCATGAATTCTGTGACGCCCTGGCCATTTTTGCAATCTATCTGGCACGTATTGCGCGGTCGGCCGGGCCAACGGTAGGGTAGCCCCCAGGGCAGTGTGAGCAGCGCCTGTCGATGGTAAAATCAGCACAGGTACTTATCTTTTTTGCTATTCAGGCAAAAATAAATCAGCCTTGGATACAAAATGTGGTGGCTGGTATAGTGCTGTTTATAAGTGGTTTATTACAAGTAATTGTTGAGCTTTAACTGTTGGTAAATACTCTTTGCAAAACATTCTGTTTAAAGTTTTGTCTACTAAACTTAAACAAAACAACCCGCGTAGCGTAAGCATGCAGCCAGGATATAGCTTTTGTGATGACCTTACGGAGTAGTCACTAATTGCAAATCCATAAGCCCTGCCGCTTACGTATGATTACTTGCTTGAGGGGTATTTGCCTGAAAAGCAGGTTGCTGAAGAATAAGTAGCGTTTTACCTGCCTGGTGAACGAAATGCAGATTTTCGTCCTAGCAGTCCCTTCCGATAAAGAAGACGCGTGATTTCACCGCGTCGGAGTTTATAAACCCTAATTACCTTTTGTATGCTGCACGTTTCCGCGCTGGTAGGCTTTGCCTTGTTGTTTGCTGGACCAAGTGCTCTGGCCCAGACCTTGGTCAGCACCGATGCTGATAAGGATTTCGGTGCTGAAGCCTCCACCCGGCTGAATTGCCAGCCCCTGGCCGGGCAGGTAACGGATGTCAATGGTTTGCCGGTCATTGGTGCCACGTTGTTCCTGAAAGGGACCTCTAATGCCTACATCACCGATGAAAAGGGCAATTTCGAGATTACGGCACCTGTTTCTCAAAAGCAGATAGTGGCCGTAGAAGCCGCCGGATACTTGCCTTCCCTCATCACGCTGACTACCTGCAAGCTGCCTGACATCGTGTTGGAGCGCGACCCAACCGTGCGAATCAAGCGAAGCGGTAAAAAGGCGGGCCAGATAGTACGCTATGGCGATGCCTACCGGCAGTAGCTTCTATATGCTGGATTTGGTAATAATCCGAGGTAAGCTTAACGCCAATAAATGAGCGAGTTTACTACAAGGTTCGATTAATGCAATTAATATAGCCCTGGCTCTATTTTGATGATATATCATCAGCCAAGGCCGAAATGCAGCTCGACAGTAGCAAATTCCTTGCATTCCGCCTCAAAAAACCGGTTTTCTTCTAAAGAGGGATAAGTTCCCTTTAACGAGTGATTCCTCACTTTCGCCGAATAGTAATAAATGAAGCAGATTATTCATTCTACATTTCGGAGTTCAAAATCATTTGTTGGTTTTGTCCTAATTATTGAGCAGCTAGGTCTGCTCTGACCTCCCTTTCGCCTAATGGATACACGTATACCCTCGTTGCCGACCCGGGCTTTTGCCGGGGCCGTCCTACTTTTTCTTGCCTTTGCCACTGCCTGTACCTATACCAAAGGGGAGGAGCCCAGCCCGTGTACTGACACGACGCCCGTAACCTACCAGGCCGTTATTTCTCCCATTTTCGATGCCAACTGCCGGGCTTGTCATGGCAGTGGAGTATACCAGCAGTTGGGTGGCGGTAACGACTACAGCACCTACCAGGGAATCAAGAATCAGTCGGCTTCGCTTATTCTGGGCTGCATTCAGCACCAGCCCGGGTATAATCCTATGCCCAAGGGGCTTGCTAAGATTTCCCCTTGCGACATAGCCAAGATCAAGGCTTGGATTGAAGCTGGCCAGCCCAACAACTAGCGCGTGGCTACCTGCGGAGTACCGCCTACTGCCCCGCCCGACTCAATTCCTTCTCGCTGCTTATGCCCCCTTTCCATGAAGAGGCTCGTGTCCTTAGTGCTTATTCCGTTGCTTTTAGCGGCCGCTCCGGCCAGCTTTGGGCAAGGCAAATTCATGACCAAGACGGGCCGGGTTACCTTTTTCTCAACCAGCATCATTGAGGATATTGAGGCTATTAACAACGCAACGGCGGCAGTCATTGACCTTAATACCAGTCAGTTAGCTTTTTCGGTGCCGATTAAAGATTTCACGTTCAAGCGCACCCTGATGCAGGAGCACTTCAACGAGAACTACATGGAATCGGGCAAATACCCGCGGGCCACCTTTACGGGCCATTTTGTCGGTCTCGATGGGACTGTTCTGGGTACGGCGGGAGCTCACCAAGTGAAAGCGGAAGGCGACTTAACCCTGCACGGCGTGACGCATCATGTCACGGTGCCCGGCACACTGGAAATGAAAAACGGTCAGCTCCAGGCCTTCGCCTTGTTTAGCGTGGCGCCGGCCGATTACGGGATTGAAATTCCGCTGCTGGTGCGCGAGAACATTGCCAAAATAGTAAGCATCCGGGTGATTCTGATTGGGGACCCGGTGAGCGGCTCGGCCGCTCCCGTTTCGCGCTCAGCTTCTCCTAACTAATTTTCTAACACGGGGTTACCCATATGACAACACTTCAACGCACGGGTTCTTTTTTCTTTGGTTTGGCAGTTCTCCTGCTATTGGCGCCGGTAGCACACGCTCAGACCGACCTGCTGGGGCAGCTTGAGAAAGAGACAGTTGATCCGCAGAAGCGCGAGGTAGTGGCGGCTACTTTCAAAGGCACGCACATCATCAATTCGCAGTCGGTAGAAAACCCTGGGAAGGGCACAATGGCCTTTTTGATTCAGCACCGCTTCGGTACGCTGAACAGCGGAGCCTACAACTTCTTTGGCCTCGACCAAGCCGTGCTGCGTTTGAGCTTCGAGTACGGACTGACCAGCCGCTTAGCAGTCGGTGTGGGCCGCAGCTCCCAGGAAAAAACGTACGACGGGTTCGTGAAGTACCGGGCCATTCAGCAGTCGACCGGGGCGCGGGCTATGCCGGTTTCGGTGACGCTTTTTGCCTCCACGGCCATTAACACGCTGAAGTTTAACGCCTCGCCTGACCAGCAACGGACGACTGCTTCGCGGATGACATACGCGTACCAGGCTCTGATTGCGCGCAAGTTCAGCCCCGAGTTGTCGATACAACTCATGCCGACCCTTATTCACCGCAACTACGTGGCCACGGCCCCCGAGGAAAACGATGTGTATGCCCTGGGCGGGGCTCTGCGCCAGAAGATTACCAAGCGCACGGCCCTGACGGCCGACTACTACTATCTGTTTCCGGGAAATACGGCTTCCAATTTCCGCAATGCTCTGGGGTTAGGCGTCGACCTGGAAACCGGTGGACACGTCTTTCAGCTGCACGTGACCAACTCGCTGGGCATGACCGAGAAGTTCTTTGTGCCCGAAACCACCGGCAAGTTTTTCTCCGGCGACCTGTATTTCGGCTTCACGGTGGCCCGCAACTTCACGGTTCGGCCCCAGATTTAATCTATCCTTCTTTTCTGGTTATGAAACTGCAGCACCTTTTGCGCCCCCGGGCGTGGAAAGTAGGTGTGTTGGCTTTGCTTGCGCTATTGGTTTGGGGTAGCTGGACCGAGCCCAGTCTGCACGAGTACGCACCGACAACCGAATTCATTACCCTAAGCGCCCCAGATCTGCGCCCCGGACCGGCCGCTGAGCGGCTTCAGGCCCGCACCCAGGCCCTGCCCGGCGTAACGGCCTGCGCTCTGCGCCCCGATAAGCAGCTGTTAACCGTGGCGTATCATCCCGATGAGCTTACGGCCGATGAACTGAGCCAGCAGCTCGGGCTGAGGCCCTTGCCTACAGTGGCCCCCGACCCCGCGGAACGGCAGTGCCCGGTGCCGCCGGGGTATGTGCTAGCCCTGGAGCGGGTCCGGTTTGCCCTGAATCTGCGCCGGCTGTTCGTGTCGTTGTAGGCTGCCGGCCTGGGCCAATTCTGCCTTTTCCAACCCTTTATACCCATTTATAACACCTGATGAAAAACACCTTACTCCTGGCTAGCCTGTTGGCCGGCACGTTTGTGCTCGGCTCCTGCGGCAAAGATGAAACCGAGGCGGCGGCTCCCACGCTGTACGACCGGTTGGGTAAAACCGAAGGCATTGCCAAAATCGTCGATGGCCTGATTGCCAACGTAGGTGCCGAAACGACGACGGCGAATTCGGTTATGCTCCGCTCGCACAAGCCCATGCTCGACGCGGTGAATGGCATAAACGGCCAGTCTCCCACCGACCCGACCCGCCTGCAGCGCCTGCGCAACAACTTTATTGACCAGTTGGGAGAAGCCACCGGCGGCCCATTGACCTACAAAGGCAAAAGCATGCTCGTGGCCCACACCGGCATGAACGTGACGGCCCTGGAGTTCAGCGTGTGGCACAAGCAGCTCGAAGCCTCCTTGGCTTCGAACGGCGTGTCGGAGTCCGATAAAGCAGCGGTGTACGCCATTGTCGACAAGATGGAAGGTGACGTGGTAGGCCACTAAACCGACTTTGCCCACCTTGGCCCCGGCATGTGTCGGGCCAAGTATGGGTAAAAGTACCTGCCCACGTAGGTATGCGTAGCGTGCCCCTGGCAAGCAGTATTGAGCTACTACAGTTCTCGAATTCTATTCAACGCAAGGCTTCCACAACCTTACAGCGCCGCCGAAAGGCTATACCGCGGGTTGTGCGCCATCAGTACCGAAAGCATGGAAGATTTGCGTGAGAGAAATAGCGAAATGGAGTTCTCGGCAACGGCTCAGAAGCTGGAAAACGCACTGGAACAGTTGCGGCAGGAAGAAATGCGGCGCTACGGCAAAAAGCTCAAGCCCGAAGAAACCGGCCTGCTGGAAGAAATGACCAAGTCCTTGCTGCAAAGGGTGCTCAGGCAGCCCTTGCTGCAGTTGCAGGCCGCCTGCTGCCGGGGCGAAACCGGCCCGTTAATGGACTCTCTTACGGAGCTATTTGATCTGAAAGACCACCCGGCTGCCACTGCCTAAGGGACAGCCGGCCGGGTGCAAGCTGCCGCCATGGATACCGAGAAATTTGATGAGCTGATGCGGCAGGCAGCGGAGCACTATCCGGAGCAGACGGATGCCGACGCGGGCTGGCAACTGCTACTATCCAAGTTCGACCAAGCCACCTCTTCACCCACCCAGCTTTTACCCGACTGTCGCTTGTAACACTCATGCGGCGTTATCGGATGGCATACCCAACCAAGCTTTCCTCACTTTCCAGAAACTCCCGCTCGGCCTGCACTACGGCTGGCGACAGAGCCTGAAGCTGCGGCTCGGGGCGGGAAAGGTTCAGCAGATAGCCGGGCAGCACGGCCAGGTTGTCGAGGTCGTGGGTGATACAGAGAATGGTCTTGCCGGCCTGCGTAACCCACTCGTGCAGCAAGTCGAAGATGCGGCGGCGATAGTACACGTCGAGCTGCTGGGTGGGCTCGTCGAGCAGGTAAAGGCCCGCATCCTGCAAAGCCAGCTGGGCCAGCCACACCAGCTGCTGCTCCCCACCCGAGAGTTGGGTAAAGTCGCGGTGGGAAAGGTGAGCAGCCCCCACGCGCTGCAGAGCAGCTTCGGCCAACTCATAATCCTGTTTGCTATAAGAACTCAGAAAGCTGTGGTGCCGAAAACGGCCCATCACGACCAGTTCGCGCACTTCAATCGGGAAGCCTACTGAGCTGCGCTGGGGTAGGTGAGCCAGCAAGCCCGTAGCGGCGGGGCGGCGCACCTGGCGCAAGTCCTGGCCGGCTACCTGCACGGTGCCTTGGTAGGAAATCTGACCGGTGAGGGCCCGGAACAGCGTGGTTTTGCCGCAGCCGTTGTGCCCGATGATGGCCACGAAGGCCGGCTTGGGCAGGCACAAAAAAAGGTTGCGGAGCAGAACGCGCTGTTCGTACCCCGCAACCAGATTTTCAATCGTTAGAGCTGAGAACTGAGACATCAGAACGGAGAAGTAGTCTGGGTTCTAGAAGCTAAGTTCTGAGTTCTTCTTTCTTAGTATTCGTCCTCGTTGAACATGAAGTCTTCTTTGGTCGGGTAATCCGGCCACACTTCTTCGATGTTCTCGTAAGGTTGGCCATCATCTTCCAAGGCCTGCAGGTTCTCTACTACTTCCATCGGGGCGCCCGAGCGGATAGAGTAGTCAATGAGTTCATCCTTGGTGGCAGGCCAGGGGGCATCTTCCAGATACGAAGCCAGTTCGAGGGTCCAATACATAGTCGTGTGTGCTACAAAAAAAGGTTGGCAAAAGTAGTGTTAAAAAGGAATCGGTGAGCCGCCTACTTGCATGACACGGCCCGGGGTGGATGGTTGCTTCAGCAGGACAACGTAAAATACCGCCGAATGTTGGGCTACGCAACCAAGCGGCGCCGTAAGATTTCGATGAGCTCAGTTTTCGTCCGGATTTTGCGGTCAAAGGCGCGCACTTTGCCCTGCAGCATGGTTCGGAACGTGTCGTTGCCGGGCGAGTCGCTGAGCTTGCCCAGATTTTCCTCCAGCGTCACGCGCTCCTGCTGGTCCGACTTGATAAAGTCGCGCAGGGCCTGGATCCGGGTATTGACCTGGTCTTCCTTGGATAGAACCTCGGGGCTGCCCGCCTGGCGCTTACGGATAAAGTGCTCCAAGGCGCTCATTTCAAACACCTTGTCGCAGGCCAGGATGAAGGCTTCCCACACCCGGTCCGATTCCTCGCCGCGCACGGGACCCACCTTTTTCCAGGCGGCCTGCAGCTCTTTGGCGCGGGCTACGGCCTCGTTCATAGGGCGGTTGAGCAGGGCATCAGCTTCGGCAACTAGGGCGCGCTTGCGGCTCAGGTTGTCGTCGGGGCCACTGCCGCCGGCCGTCACGGTGTCGACGCGCTTGGTGCTGATGTGCTCTTTTAGGCGCTCGAAGAAGTGGTTGTGGGCCGCCCGGAAGCGAGTCCAGAGCTCATTGGCCTGTTTGCGCGGCAACGAGCCCCCAACTTCTTTCCACTCCTGCTGCAGCTGCTTCAGCTTGGCAGTGGTGCCTTCGAAGTCGTCGGAGTTTTGCAGGGCTTCCGACTTATGGATGAGCTCCTTGTACTTGTCGAAGACGCGGTTGGTCATGGCCTTTTTCTGGGCCATGAAGTCCTTTTTCTTGACGAAGAATTCTTCTACCGCGTCGCGGAAGCGGTTTTCCAACTCCTCGGTAATCTGCTTATCTACCGGGCCGGTCTTGATCCAGGCTTGGCGCAGGTCCTTGAGCTTGTCGCCGGCGGCCTGCCAGTCGATGGTGTCGCGCAGGGCTTCGGTTTCCTGAATCAGGCTGATTTTGGTGGCCAGGTTTTTTTCCCGGTTGCGGGCAATGGTCACCTTAATATTCTCCTCGGCCTCAGTGAGGCGGCGGTGCAGGCTTTCGAAGTCGCCAAGGCCGTCGTAGGTGGCGGTTTGCTCTTTCAGGTGCAGGGCCTTCATCAGGAAAGAGCCCTTATTCTCGGACTCCTCCATCTTGTGCAGGAGCTCGTCGACTTTGGCGCGGAAGTTCTCGAAACGTTGGGTGAAATACAGCAGCGCAGCTTCCTCCGTGTCTTTTACCAGGCCGATTTGCCGGGCCGGCAAATCCATAACGGGTCGTAGCCACACCTGGTCGCCCTCGATGTAGCCATAACGGCGAGCTTCGGCCAGTAAGTGGTCTTGTGGTTCCATAAACTAATAACGCAGGGCGAATAGGGTGAAGTGGGGGTTCAGAGCGGAAATATGTACAAGATTTACGGCATGCCTAACAGTTCCATCGGTTTTTTACCGGCGGCCGGCTAATCGGCGGAATCTTACGCCGGGCTGCCTACCTTTGGCGAGCAAACCTGAACGCTTCGGCGGCCAGAGAAGCCGAACCGCAGAGCTGCTCTTGAATGGTAGGCTACGCACTGGCAGCCTGCACGGTTATGACATTCATGGTAATGCGCCGCCGGCTACTAAGGAATGCAGCCACGGCAAACAGAACAGGTTAGGGTACCTCAATGAGCCCGCAAAATATCGAGTATTACCAAATACCCAACTGTTTAACATTTCCGGCGCCATCGTTTGACATTTTTTACGCCCTAAATTCGGCCGCCGGACCCGGCCTGCGGGTAGCGGCCGGCTGCTTGGGCAAGTGCCCCTCTCTTCGTACGTTTACCTAAGGGCCCTGAGGCCCTACTACTTCCAACTTCCTTCCATGAGCGACCAGACGATTATCTTTTCGATGGCCGGCGTGACCAAAGTCTACCCGCCGCAAAAAACAGTTCTCAAAAATATTTACCTCTCGTTTTTCTACGGGGCCAAAATCGGGGTGCTCGGCCTCAACGGCTCAGGTAAGTCCAGCCTGCTCAAAGTCATTGCCGGCGTCGACAAGCAGTTTCAGGGCGAAGTGGTTTGGTCGCCGGGCTACACGGTGGGCTACCTGGAACAGGAACCCCAGCTCGACCCCACCAAGACGGTGCTGGAAGTAGTGCAGGAAGGTACCGCCGAAACCGTGGCCTTGCTCAAGGAATTCGACGAAATCAACGAGGCCTTTGGAGCCGAGGATGCCGACTTCGACAAGCTGCTGGAGCGCCAGGGTACTGTGCAGGAGCGCCTCGATCAGCTCGATGCCTGGAACCTGGACTCCAAGCTGGAGCGGGCCATGGACGCCCTGCGCACCCCCGACGCCGACGCCATCATCGGTAACCTCTCAGGCGGGGAAAAGCGCCGGGTAGCGTTGTGCCGCCTCTTGTTGCAGGAACCCGACGTGCTTTTGCTCGACGAACCCACCAACCACCTCGACGCCGAGAGCGTGCTGTGGCTGGAGCAGCACTTGCAGCAGTATAAAGGCACCGTCATTGCCGTAACCCACGACCGGTACTTCCTCGACAACGTGGCCGGCTGGATTCTGGAGCTGGACCGCGGCGAAGGTATTCCGTGGAAAGGCAACTACTCTTCGTGGCTGGAGCAGAAGTCGAACCGCCTGGCTCAGGAGGAGAAGACCGAGAGCAAGCGCCACAAAACTCTGCAGCGGGAGCTGGAGTGGGTACGTATGGCCCCCAAAGCCCGGCAGGCCAAGAGCAAAGCCCGCCTCGCCAGCTACGACAAAATGGTGAACGAGGACGCCAAGGAGAAAGAGCAGAAGCTCGAACTCTTCATCCCGGACGGTCCGCGCCTGGGTTCCCAGGTAATCGAGGCCGAGGGGCTGACCAAGGCGTTTGGCAATAAGTTATTGTTCGAAAACCTGAGCTTCCAGTTGCCCCAGGGCGGTATCGTGGGCATCATCGGGCCCAACGGCGCGGGTAAGACCACCTTGTTCCGCCTCATCACGGGCCAGATGCAGCCCGACGCCGGCACCTTCGAAGTGGGCCCCACGGTGCAGACGGCTTACGTAGACCAGCAGCACGACACGCTGGAGCCCAACAAGTCAGTATTCGAAACCATTTCGGGCGGCACCGAAACTATGCTGCTGGCCGGCCGGCCAGTGAATGCCCGGGCCTACGTAAGCAACTTCAACTTCCGCGGCGGCGACCAGGAAAAGAAAGTAGGCAGCCTTTCGGGCGGGGAGCGGAACCGGGTGCACCTGGCCACCACCCTGAAGCAGGGCGCCAACCTGCTGCTGCTCGACGAACCCACCAACGACCTGGACGTGAATGCCATCCGGGCCCTGGAAGATGCGCTGGAGAACTTCGCCGGCTGTGCCGTTATCATCAGTCACGACCGGTGGTTCCTGGACCGCCTGGCCACCCACATCCTGGCCTTCGAGGGCGACTCGCAGGTAGTGTGGTTCGAGGGCAACTTCTCGGATTATGAGGAAGCCAAAAAGAAGCGCCTGGGGGATGTCGAGCCCAAGCGGGTTCGGTATAAGAGCCTGGGGTAAGTAGCATTGATCTGATAATCAAATCTGCTTTTGCTTATTAGATGAACAGCCATCTGGCTAGAGAAGCGCGCTTCTCTAGCCAGATGGCTGTTTTGCGTTTTATTATCTGGCTGCAGCTTTTCGAGAAATTGGTCTTAGAAAAGGAAGCTTCAAGCTGTCTTGTCCGTCTCAGTTTATAGGATTTATACTGCTTTTTGGAATCGGGAATTAAGGCAATGACAGAAGCTGACAAGCAGAATAGGGATTAGAAGCAACCTACCTGGATGGGAGTTGCAGGCGACCTACAAATTTCTACTTGCAGTGGGTGTGTTATACGGTGTCTTTTCGATTGTATTGTGTAGTATACCGCTGCCGTCTAACAAAACGCGTTATACTGCTTCCTATGCACTAACGAGGGTGGATAGTTCACGTAACCTGCTGCTCATCCTTTGGAGTAGTACTACCGCCAGTACTGCGGTTACGGCGCGAAAAGCCCATCCCAATTCTTAGAGTACTCTAGGAATTGGGATGGGCTTTTTTGGGGTTGGACCGAACCGCTTAGGTTCTGTGATGAAGTCCTACTTCAAGCTCATCCGGTAGCACTTCGGCGGACTGCTGATATAAGTCTGAGGGCTTGTTGAGGCTCATTGAGTATGCTAAGGTTTGCACATGCTACTTTATTTGAAATCCAGCATTTAGGCTTATGCTTAGTCTATCCCATGCACTGCTTTCTTCGTTCTGCGAATTCAGCAGGTCCAGAATCTGGAAATTTAGACCTGCTACAACGTTACGTGGAGCTCCTTTCTTTGCCAAATAAATACCCGCAGCCGGATTAAGCCGGACTTTATAGCTATCAAGATAATTGGCCCTGAAGTGCAAGGCCGCAAAAATGGGAGGTGTTTCGCTGCTGCTGTCGGCTGCTGCTTGCCGATTCAGGAGTAGTGCTATGTCTCCATTCAAGTTGCTGTTGAATAGATTCTTTTTATACTCAGTAATATCGAAAGCCGTTTTGGATTTGACGGCTGTATTACCATTAAGAGAAGTGGAGTTCAGAAAGATGCTTTTAGTTGATAATTCTTCAATGTTGTTACTGTACCCAAAATTCGCTCCTACTCCATAAAGTAGGTTGCCTACGTAGCCAAACCTACCGATCTCTGCTTTCCAGCCGGTAGAGCTCTTGGCGTATACTACATCTTTAGTACGGGTCAAATCATATACCTCTGATCTGTCTAAAGAAATATTCGCAGAAAAATAGGTTTCGTATGCTTCCCCCTCTTCGTCTGTTTTGATGGGTGCTGGCAAGCTGTTTTTTAAGCCATAATACAAGCCCAGCTGGCCATCTACTAAGAAGCCATCCTCATTCTTAAGGGCTGATACACCTTCGTTAGCTTTTAGCTTGGCTAAAATACCTAATCGTTCAAACTTGTCATAGCCAGCCTTTGACTTAGGTGTAGTTGATCGACGCTGAAATGTGTTAAAGTCCAGCGCTATATTAGGGTCGGCAGTATTGACAGTAATGCTATTTTTAAAAGCCTTAATTGACGATTCTCCTTTGCTGTCTTCAAAGATAGATGTCTGAGCATAACTACTGTGAGCAGCAAAACAAAGAGCGAAACATAAACAAGCAAGCTTTTTCATACTTCGGCTGTTTTATTTAAAATTCTTACTTCCTTTAATATTTGCTCTGCTTTTTATTTTGGCTCCTGTTATGCCACTTATTTCAATGCTTCTTCCATCGTCATTTCGCGTTATCGTGCATTTAAATCTTGTTCCACTGAATGCGACGACATACAGTGAATAATCAAGCGTGTCGTCAACCGGCAGAGTGACCTTTTTAGACCATTTAGTGTCAGTAGTTGGGTCAAGTTTATGTTCAATAGTTTCGCTCGGATCTTCCAGGTAAATGGAGGCGTTGTCAATGGTGCCTTCCCCTTCCAATTCAATGGTAAGTGCTGCCATAAGTGTGTTTCATTTGAAGATGAATGTGATGGATAGCAACCGGGAGCTACTGCGAGTAAGCTAAATAGCTAATGGTTGCAGTGTGCTGCCTCGTTAGCTCAGCTGATGCGTCGTGTCCTCTACTGTTACTTCCAGTGTGAGGGGAAGCCCTGCAAAGCCGCCGGCGGAAGTGGTGATAGATACTACCCTCGTAGTGTGCAGAATATCGCTGCCCTGGACTTCCCCGGGTTGGGCCTTCAGATCATGGAGGGCGTTTTGTAGGGCTTCCTCGAAGGAAAGACGAACGGACTTGCCCGTGCCCTGGCGCTTTGGGGGCAAACCGGTAGCCTCATCGGTTCTTGCCGGGGAGGCAAAAGCCGCGAAAAGAGACGGGTCTGGTAGGTTGGGGAAAGGGAAGGCGGTTACCTGGGTGCGGATAGGCTCGGGGATGCCACCGATTTCTACCTGGTTCGTCTTGGCCAAGATTACAACGTTCGTGGCGGCCAGCGGTAGATTTTTGAACGTGTGGGTGGCGGATAGGGACGTCAGTACGTCCGGGACAAGCTCACCAGGATCGGGTGGGGTGGCCACAAACTCGAATTCTAGGCTCGTGAGTGTATCGGCTGCATCCTCATCAAAGAGGGGCTCCAGATGGGCGTTCGTCCAGCCGGGTGTGGCGGCCTGGCCGCTAGCCCGAAGCTCCAGGCGTGGCGGCAAAATCAGGAGGGGCGACAGGGCAAATTCTGCTTTGTCGACGGAAAGAACCCGAGTACTCATGCTCAAAGAAAGTGAGAGGTAGAAAGCAAGAAAGTATACCAGTGCAAGTGGGCCAAAGGGAGTTGGCCAAACCCAGTTGCTACGCTTTTACTGCTAGCTAGTGAGACGGCTACGGAAGCGGAACAGCTGTTTGGAGTGGGGCAGTGAAAGGTTGAGCCGGCGCTCAAACGGCTGCCGCTTGCGCTGTTTGAGCCAACGCTTCCAAACCGCCTATAGAAGGTGCGTAGAAGTACTCGCCGCCGCGCAGGGTTACGAACTGCTCGAAGCCGGCCTGCGCTGTAGTGGCGTTGTCCCAGGAAGTGGGAAAGGTGAGCTTGGGGCGATTTCCCTGCCCGATGATGGGGTCGAGGCCAACGGTGCCGTGGCCAAAGAGAAAGTTTTCGTTGTTGGACCAGGACCGCTGCAGAAATTCGAACTGCTGACCAATGTTGCGCTGATAGCACATAAACAGCAGGCCGGCTTCCCGCCGATTCTGGGCATCGTCGCGGCTGCCGTAGGGAATGCCGCGGCGGGTGATACGGTGCTTGAGCTCCAGGGCATCCTTGGTTTCGCCCCGCGGATTCATCTTGCGGATGTGAGCGTGAAACGGGCATTTAGAGCCCGCTGTATCGGCTGTGTAATCGAAGTCGTTGGTAAAAGCAGGCTTATTGTCGATCTGGTCGGTGCGGGACATGGTCACGGGGGTGCCATTCTCGAAGCGCCCTACCAGCATGGCACCGGCCCGCTCGGGGTTATCCAAGTCCAGGGCGTCGGGGTGGTCTTCGGTTTTGGGTCCGCCCAAGGCTTTCTCGGCATCTTTGAACCCAGGTACATTCTGCTCCAGCTTACGAAATACCAAGAAGCTGCCCCAGGAATTGGGCTGCTGGCTTAGCGCATCGGGTACTAGGACTAGCTCCTCGGCACCCAACTGCGTGTCCAGGCTGTGAGGCTTGGGGCCGTTGGTGTCATCCTTCAGGTACAGGGGCTGGCTCAGGCCATCGGCATAGCCGAAATGCTCAATGTCGTGCGGCTCCTCGGCCGGACCTTCTTTCAGGCGCTTACCCTGTTCCTGCACCCGAATCCGGATACCCAGGTCGGTAGCTCGGGTTTCAATACCGGCGACAGCCTGCTCCAGTTCAAGGACTTGGTCGTCGGCTAGTAGCAGCAGAGCGTGAATGGGGCTGGCCGTAGTGGGGCCGCTGCGCCAGCCGGCATCCCAGTTGCTAAGGGCAGGATCAGACAGCTGGCTACCGGCTAGGTCACGCATACCGGCGGCAAAGGCTCCATCCCGTCCACGTCCCGGAGCTTGATTCGTGGCTTCCTGGGGCATAGCGGGCACTTGCAGGTGCTTCAGACCGGCCGCGGTAAACAGCAGGCTGGCAAAAAGCCCTGCATCGAAGGTTGAGCCTTGTTCCTTGGCCTGGCGCAGTTTCTGCCGGTCAAGCAACTGCTGCTCTGTGGAAATAATGCGGGGGGTGCCATTGCCTCCATTCAGGAGCTGAACAATCCACTGCCGGGCTTTGGCAGTATCGACGAACTCGACAAACAACAGGGTGACGTTTTCACGGCCATGGCCTTTCAGGATGTTTCCTTGGGCCTTGCCGTAGCGTTTGATAGCGTCTTCGGGGGAAATAAGAGCAGACATTGTTGTACGGAATAAGGATGAGTTGGCTTCCAAAATTCGCCTACTCCTAAGGCTTTTACTTCCGTGCTACCACTGAAATTTGGGCCTTAGTTTTCAGGTGCTTAGGGGAAGGGGCTCATACCTAAAACAGCCGCCAGAAATGCTTCCAGCGGCTGTTTTAGGTATGAAACTCAAGAAGCAAAACCCGTCGGTTTATGCGCTGCCGCCAGCAGCCGGTACTAGCTCATCGGGCAGCACCTCGGCCTGGAAGCCAGCTGTGCGGAGTAGCATAATAAGCTCGGCGGCCGAAATGAAGTCGGTAGCAGACTCGATGCGCAGAATATTGTCGCAGTCGTCCAGGTCGAAATTGGCCCGGTACTGGGCAAAGGTCCGGTGAATCTGCTGGAGCAGTAGCCGGGCGTGGTGCCGGGTCTGAACGTTGGTTTTAAAGACTTCTACCATAACGCAGCGTGTAGGAGATAGTAGATAAGGCACGGGCAAGCTTAGGCCACGCTGAGCTGGGATTTGGGCTCAGCTAGGGCCTGGGTCCGGCGTTGGTTGGTGCGGTACGACACGGCAATGATGAGAAAACCCACCCCAATCGGCAGCCACTGGGCCACTGGGTCGCCCACCGACAGGCCCGAGTACATAGCCCCGGCCAAATCGAAGACAAAGCCGGCGTAGGCCCATTCGCGCAGGTGCGGAAAGCCGGGCACCAGCAAAGCCAGCACTCCCAGAATTTTGGCCACACCCAGAAACGGCAGCAGGTAAGCCGGATAGCCTAGGTGCTGGAGCCCTTCCACGGCCTCAGGCGTGCTAAGCACGTTGATAATGCCCGACATAAGCATCATGGCGCAGAAGAAGCCGGTCGAAACCCAGTAGAGAATGTTGGTCGTTTTCATGGCAAAAGTCAGGTATAGGGTTGGACAGTGAAGAAAATCGGTTGGCAAAACCAGGTCGAATACTAACACTAGTAGTGACGAGCCCGGGTTTAGGAGTTGATTGCCAACAAATTTAGTAACACTGCCCCCGCCAGAGTAGGGCCGATTCCGACTTATTGCGGGTGTATTGCGACAAGTTAATATTTACTATCTCATGTCTGGGCGGCCTGACTACAAGCCCGTTGTGCGGTAAGGTGAATTAATTTGCCAAGCCTCACGCGGCGGTTTGCTGCGCAAGCGGCCAACTGTTGTAGGGCCGGTGGAAGGCCACTACAGCACGACGGCCCAACCGGGGAGTTCCGGTTGGGCCGTCGTTGGGCGGAGTGCTAGGCCAGGTACAGGCGGGGGCTACCGCTGCCGCTGTCGGCCGGTGCTAGCCAGCTGATGCTGGTTGAGGTAAGTTTCCAGAGCCGCCAGCCAAGCCTTTTCGCCGGCCGGCACAGCTATAACCGGATTGGTTTTGGCAAGCTCACGGCCATCGGTCAAGGCTACGGGCTCCGGCTGGGCCGCAGTAGAATCCTGGGGTGCAGGGGGCGTCCTGGCTGGTTGCTGGGGCTCTGCGATCCGCCCGCGACTTTTGTAGCGCAGGTAAGCGTAGTTCGCGTTTTCTAAGTGGGGGCGGGTTGGGGCAGTATTGTCTTTGCCCGGCGTTTGCTCGGTGAGGTTGCCGATAAGTAAGTCAATTTTTCGGTTGCGGAGCGCGCGGTAAAGCTGCTGCTCGCTGCCGGGCACCCACTCTACGTTGGCCGACAGCTGGCGGGCCAGCCCGGTAATAAGCACCGCATCCGGGCCCTGGGGCAAAATAGAAGACGGGTTCTTCTGGCCCGGGGTAGCAGGCGTGTAGCCGACCCGGAGCACCGTGCCCCGGACCCGAGCCAAAGTACCCTGCGCGGCGCCGGGTGCCCGGTCGACCATCTTCTCGTACAGTCCGTCACCCAACGACATCAGGTAAATCATACTGCTTACGGTCAGTAAGCAACCACTAATCAGGAGTAGTTTCATAGCAGACAGGGTTAGGTTAATGGTGAGTATTTGCAAGTACGGGAGAATAAGGAGAAGTAAAGTGCTTATTTTTCAAGGGATAAATCCGGCTAAGCCGGCAAGTAATACCGCGGTGGCCGCTCAGCAAACAAGCAGAGACGGCTGAAGCAATTCAGTTGAATCTGCTTGTTTACCTGGTGTTTCGGTCGCGCTCCTTAGTGAGGCATGTGGCTGATTTTGGCTTCGTCTAGGTCGAGCTGGGCTTCCTGGTGGCGCAGCATTTCTTCCTCAAATACGTCTTCCTGCCGCAGTACGAACAGCTCCTCCCGCTGCACTTGCAGCACGTCGAGCAGTACCTGATGGTAGCGCTGCAGGGCCCGGCGCTTGGTTTCGTCGTAGTCCAGGGCTTCGAGCAGGTTGCCGGTGCGCTGGGCTTCGGCCTGCATGCGGTGCTGCAGGGCGCTAATCATCTCATTGTCCCGGATATCGTCGGCGTACTCCCGGGCCAGATGGGCCAGGGCGACGTGGCGCAGGCGCAGGCGGATACCGGCTTCCTGCTCGTCGGTGGGCATACGCTCCTCGGTGTCGGCCACCCGGGTCAGGCGGATGATGGCGGGCAGGGTCAGGCCCTGAAACACGAGCGTCACCAGAATTACGACGAAGGTGATGAACAGAATTAGGTTGCGCTGCGGAAACGCCTGCCCATTGCTCAGTAGCAGAGGTACCGAGAGAGCCGAGGCCAACGACACCACCCCCCGCATGCCGGCCCAGCCGATGATAACCGGGCCCTGCCAGCCGGGGCTGGTTTCCTGGGTCCGGATGCTGCGGAACAGCCAGCGCGGTACAAAGGCCGCCGGGAACATCCAGACCAGCCGAATGATAATGACAATAGCGCTGATAATGAGGCTGTAGGTAATGGCTTGCTGCAGGGAGTAGTTGCCCAAACCCTGCACGGCTACCGGCAGCTCCAGCCCGATGAGGATGAAGACCAAGCCATTGAGAGCAAATCCAACGCTGGTCCACACGCTGTTGGTTTGCAGGCGGGTGTCGGCGTCGAAGACCCGGTGCGAGTGATAAGACAGCATCAGCCCGCCGCTGACCACGGCCAGCACGCCCGAGAAGTGGAATTCCTCGGCCAGCAGGTACATCACGTAGGGCGCCAGGAAGGTCAGCACGGTGTTGATGCTGGGCGTGGTGGGTAAGTAGCGGTGAATCAGGTAGAAGCCGTAGCCCACGGCCAGCCCGACGACCAGGCCCAGGCCGCTGGCCAG
The DNA here is from genome assembly GCF_022919135.1 of Hymenobacter cellulosivorans. Lineage (NCBI taxonomy): Bacteria > Pseudomonadati > Bacteroidota > Cytophagia > Cytophagales > Hymenobacteraceae > Hymenobacter > Hymenobacter cellulosivorans. The sequence continues at coordinate 1,424,468 of NZ_CP095049.1, forward strand.
CACGAAGCTGGTGGTGGCTTCGTGCCAGGAAAACGTGCCCGATACCACCGCGGCCAGGGCAAAGCGGAACACGATCAGGCTGCTGGCATCGTTGATCAGACTCTCGCCCTCCAGGATGGCCGTTACCTGCCGCGGTACTTTAATGCCCTTGAGCACCGAAGTGGCCGCCACTGCATCGGGTGGGGAGATGATGCCGCCCAGCAGAAACCCCAGGGCCAGCGTGAAGCCCGGAATGATGCTGCTCGACACGTAGGCCACGATGGTAGAAGTGAAGAACACCAGCCCGAAGGCCAGTAGGGCAATGGGCCTCTTCCAGCGCCAAAAGTCTTTCCACGACGTGTCCCAGGCGGCCTGGTAAAGCAGAGGCGGCAGAAAAATCAGGAAAATTAGGTCGGGGTCGACGGTGATGAGGGGCAGGCCAGGCACGAAGCTCAAAGCTAGGCCAGCCAGCACCAAGAAGATAGGGTAGGAGATGCGCAGCTTCTGGCTCAGCATCACGAGCAGCAGCATGGCAAACAGCAGGCCCAGAACCAGCAAAATTGTTTCGTGTAGGGCGTTGTTGTGCATAAGGCGAGGAAATGGTAACGGCGGGCAAACTCCGCGGCCCGAAGCCGGAAGGTAGCCGCTCGTCGGCAAAAATGCCACGAGCCGGGCCGCTGCCTGCCTATCTTGCCCCGGCCTATGCCCGACTTGCCCGCCTGCCGCACCTATTGTCGCAAGTTCAAAACCAGCTGCCCTGGTGAGGTGCAACGGTTACGTTGGGGGCCAGACCACAAGCCAAGCCGCCCCGCAAGGTCTGAACGATTTTGGTTCTGACCTTGCGGGGCGGGGCGTACCCTGGCTAGCTGTTGTTCAAGGGCGTAAGGCCTGCTGACAGCTAGCAAAGCAGGCTATGCTTGCTGTCAGCATTCCAGTAGGTTACAAAACCTCGGTAAAGAAGCGGATGCCCGGCGTAAAAAAATACTCGCCGCCGGTGGCATGCACCCAGCCCCCGGGAATCAGGAGCGGAACCTTGGTGTCGTTCTTCCGGAGCTGGATCGTGAAGTTGCTTTTGCTACCCAAAATAGCGTCGAATCCGCTGCCGCCTTTGGGCTTGTCTTCGTCGTTTACCCAGTTGTTCATCACGAATTCAAATTGATTGGTGATGGACGACTGAAAGGAAACAAACAGCAGGCCCCGTTCGGCAGCGTGGTCATCAAGCTCAGGACCGAAGGTAATACCGCGCCGGAGCATCAGGCGCTGGAAGGTTCGCTCCATGTTGCCCAGGTCGGTACCGTCGTCGCGGGGCTGCACCTTGCGGATGTGGCTGGCAAACGGACAGATATTGCCTCCAAAGTCGGCTTGGTTTAACGGGTGCGGGTCGTTGGGCAGAGGCGACGCTTGGGCGGCCGTAAAGCTGAAGTAGTTTTCGCCCTCCTGGTTAGGGCCTTGGTCGGGGCCGCGCATCACTGGCCAGCCCGAGGGCCAGCGTCCCACCAGCAGGGCCCCCAGTTGCTTCGGCGTCATATCCGGGTCGAAGCCCTGTTCTCGTAACTCGGTGGCAGCCGCCGTCAGAAACCTGTGAAAGCGGTCCACATCCTGATTCAGACGGCGGTATACCAAAAAGGAGCCGTTGCGGGCCCAGGCTGGCCCAACTGGCTCCGAGCCGGGCCGCGCCTCGGCCGGCTTATCTTTCCATTGCCCCGGATACCCAAACAGAAAGTGGCCCGGCCACACCAACTGTCGGCCTGGACTGGCATAGAGCTGGCGTTGCTGGTCAAACTGCGGGCCGGCCGGCCAGGAGCGGGGCTCGACAAAGTCGGTGGTCGCGGCGGAGGCCCGGCCCCGAATGGCAGGAAATGAAATTCCGTCGCGGAAGCCAAAATGCTCGTGCCCTGACAGGGCGCCAGGCCGCACCCGGCCGTGATCGATGTGGAGCAGCTCGAACCCATGCTGCACGGCTTGCTGAATGAGTTCCGCCTCCTGCTGCAGAATCCAGGCCTGGTCGTCGCTGGCTATGGTCAGTAGTACGGCCGGTTTGGCCGCCCCAGCGCCTACCAGCCACGTATCGGGAGCCCCAAGAGCCCCACTACCCGAACTAGGGTCGCCGATAATGCCGGCCCGGGCTTCCAGCCCCAGCTGAAAGGCTTCGTCCTCAAACTCAGCCACGCCCTCGATACCCAGGGTTTGGAGGCCCGCGGCCGAGAAAGCGCAGTTGAGAAAGAGAAAGTCCAGGTTGTTGGGTTCGTGGGCCAGCCGCCGACGCATGTGCTTCCACAGGGCGTGAGCCACGCTGACTTCGCTAGCCGAGGAAAGCCGGGGGGCCAAGGCCTTCAACCAGGCCCGGGCCGCGGTGGGCTCCGTGATGCGGAAGAAAAGAAAATGCTGATTGTCCTTTTTGAATCCAGGAAAGATGTTGCCCTGAATGTCGTCCAGCTCCAGAACGGGTTCTTCCATCATGGCAAAACAGGGTTAGCCGTTGAAAGGCTTGGGTGCCGGTGAACTACGGCGGCCGTTATCGGCGGCGAGCAAATCACCGCCGTCGTCGGGAAGCGCCACGGGGGTATCGTCTACGCACCCAATGGCGCGGGGCGGCGGCAGGCTGGCCGGGGAGCTCACCAGTACGCCCACCCGGACGTTGATACGAGCGGCAATGTGGCCCCCGAAGGCAATATTGACGCCGCCAATCTTGATGTCGGAAACACTATAGCCTTTGTCGGCCGGCACGGCAAAGCGGGCCCGCACGATATAGGCCTGATTGGGGTCGGCATGGTCGGTGCCGCGCTCCACGGTCCAGAAAGTGCTGGCCGGGGTACCGTCGGGCGTCGTCCACCCGTCCCAGTCGATGCCGCTCATGTAAAGCCCCACCGGGTTTTCAATGGTGATGAAGCGGTTTTGACGGGCAAAGCTATTGACGGCTCCGCCGATGCGCGGGTCGCTCTGCCGATTCTCGTCGCCGTACCCCGCGCACAAAATAAGGCCCAGGTCGTCGGTGATGGGAGTGCCATCGGACTTCATACGCAGAATGCAGGCGCGAGAAACGATGTTGATCTGGGCGCCCAGCGTGTTGTTTGGCTGCTGCATGTGCACGGCGTAGGCATTGTTGAACTCGTTGTGCCAGTTGTAATTGCCGTCGGCGTCCTGTAGGTCGTTGAGGGTGATAGAAGTATCATCGCAGATGCGCTGGTAAAGATCCACGAGCAATTCGGGGGCCCGGCGGTGCAGAAACTGATAGTATTCCGGTGGTTCGCTGGTAAAAAGCACCCGAATAATTTCGCCCTGGTCATTGCGCGTTACCACCCACTCGCAATATTCGTCCTGAATACGGGTAATCAGGCTGGGGTCGGTAGGAAAGGGCTGGCGGCCATCCAGGAACGTGAGCTTTTCCCGTTGGCTGCTAAACTGCTCATCGAAGCTAGTCGGCAAAGCCGACCAGAACACGTTTTCCAGCTGCGAATTGGCAGGCATGGGCATGGAGGCCGGGTTGTACACGCGCAGGTCCCGGTCGGACCGGTTCCAGCGGCGCACTTCGTTCAGAGCTGAGCTCGGTCCTGTCCCGTACAAATTTCGCTCGTAGGTATTGTTGATCATTTGGCTCCAGGCCTCGCGTAGACCCGGAACCAGGTCGAAATCGGTCAGCTTGGCGGTGGGTTCGAACTGCCACATAGGAAGGGTAATGAAAGAGTGAGACGAAAGTGCCGGATCATCTGGCCGCTCTGGTACTGCGCGGCATATCGGTTGGCGTAAGCAGGCCGAAGCCGTCCGACAACGTAAGATGCTGTTCGAAAACCGCTCGGGTATCCGTGCTACCACTGAACTTTCGGTTCGCCGCTGAGGTGAGATTCCTATACTGTCCGAAAAAGCCAGCCGCCGGTGTTCCTTACCTTGTAGGCTCCATGCTCGACCTGCCGCACTACCTCACCCGTTTCCGCAAGCTCAAGACCAGTAAGCTGGCCGGCGAGGAAGCACCCTACAAGCCAGCCCTGCTGCTGGCCGTGCTCGAAGGCCTTGAAGACGAGACAATTATTGATAACCAGATGGTCATCACGCCCGAGCTGCTGGCCGCCTTCCAAAGCAACTGCCGCGACTTAAGTACTTCCGACCGGTTTCGGGCCAACAACTTCGCTTTGCCGTTTTACCACCTTACCGGCGACGGGTTCTGGCACCTGCGCACCCACTTCGGCCAGCCCTTGGTGCTGACCTCGTCCGGCTCGCCCCGCAGCCTGGGCCACCTGCGCCGGGTGGTAGCCTACGCCGCCCTCGACGAGCCCCTGTGGTTTCTGCTCCAGGACCCAGGCACCCGCCACCTGTTTCGTGAGGCCCTCCTGGACCGTTACTTTCCCCAGACCCGCCACCTGTACCGCCCCAGTGCCGGCTCCGAGGTCCTGGGGCAACTTGGCCAGCAGATGCTGCAGGAGCCGGCCGCTGTCTACCAAACTCACCTCAACTTGAGGGATGAGGAAGACACGTTTATCCGAAGCGGGACATTTAAACGGGTAGTACTGGAAGCCTACAACTTCACCTGCGCTATTTCCGGCCTCCAGCTGATTAGCACCGGTACCACTGCCGTAGCCCCGCTGCTCGACGCCTGCCACATCGTGCCCTGGGCCATCAGCCACGACGACACCATCGGCAACGGCCTGGCTTTGACGCCCACCCTGCACCGCGCCTTCGACCGTCACCTCTTCCGCATCGACCAGAACTACCGGGTGCGGGTAGCCGCCTCCTTCCGCGAGCTGCGGGGGCAGGAGCACGGCCTGTTGCAGTTCGAAGGTCAGCAGCTGCGGCTGCCCGAGCGGCGGGAGTGGTGGCCGCGCAAGGAGGGGTTTGGGGCCTGGTAAGCAAATGCGGCAGTACGGTTGTGACTCAGGATAAAGTATATATAATAATTATTAAACGCTATATTTAGTTAGACTCCCGGTAGGGTAAAGCCCATCTGCTGAGCAACTGTATATCCGAAGCCACGAAACAAGTTGAATCCTGTCCCAGCCTATGTTGCAGAACCTGTTTCGCTGGCTGGGCCGCTTGTACAGCCTGCTCTGGACCTTCATCTTCGTGGCCCTGTTGAGTGTAGCGGCCGTGCTGACCTGGCACTTCTATCAGCAGGAGCATCTCGAAAGTCAGCTGCGCGCTGGGGGCCAGCCCGTGACGGTGCGGGTGCAGCAGGCCGACCGGGCGCCGCGGGCGGTGTGGGACGGGTTGGGCAATTTCGTCTACCTGGGCTTCACCTACCACAACCAGCCCTACGAAACCCGTTTCGTGAACGACACGCTCTGGCTCTCGGAAGGCGACCAGGTGACGCTGCTCTACCAGCCCCAACTCGACGTATTTGGGCAAGTACCTTCGCAACAGGTTTCCCGCCCCGACCGGGTGGTGTCCCGCCTGATCCGCTGGTCGGCGGTGCCTGACTTTACCAAGGAAACCAAAGCCCTGGCCCTGTTCGGGCTGGTGATGGTGGGCCTGTTTTTTGTTGGGAGTGGGCTGCTGGCCTCGCTCACCGGCCTGACGTTTATCCGGACCCTGGCCCGGGGTGTGCTGGTGATTTGTCTGGGAGCCGGGGCCTTGTTTTTCACCTACAACACCGCGCAGTATTACCGGTACGCGGCCCAGCTCAAGGCTACCGGGCAGCCGCTGGAAGTAGCCGTGCTTGATGCCCGCCAGGTTTCGCACGGCAAGCGCACCAACTGGTACACCTACGAGGCTAGCTTCCGGTTCAAAGGCCAGGAGCGGGTCATCCCTATCGAGGAGGCCGACTACGAGCAACTCAGGGCCCCGAATTCCCGCCTGGCCGTGCGCTACGAACCCACCCTGAACGACTTCATTGCCGCTAACTACGACCCGGGTATTGCCGAGTTGGCGCCCCCGCTGTTTCTCTGGCTGCTTTTGGGATTAACTATCTGGCCCGAGCGAAGCCGGCCGGCCACTGAGCCGGGAGCCAGAGCTGCCGCTGGGCCGATTGGGTGAAGAGAAGGACTACTTCTTGCCAGCGGATACCCCCGCAGGCTGCTGAGCATGAGCACGCAAGGTGTCCCGCTTTACTCGCCATGACAGTCTTTTTTACCCATCTTCAGTACTGTTTATCCCGCCTACTACTACAGCCATGCTCAATCAGCTGCTCCTTGCTTTCCTGGCCGCTTTCCTGCTAACCAGCTGCCACCAAGCCTCAGAAACGGAGAAGCCCGCCGCGCCAGCAGCCCCGGCCGGCGAGTGGGTGGGCACCGGCCCGCAGCGGCTCTGGACCCAGACCTACCGCAGCGCCCAGCTCACCGACCATCCGACCTTGCTGCTGGTGCTGCACGGCGATGCGCCCTTCAACCGGCCCGCTTACCAGTATGCGCTGGCCCGCCAGGTCGCTCAGGCCAATGCCAACGTGGTAGCCGTGGGCCTGCTGCGCCCGGGCTACACCGACCCGGCCGGCCACCAGTCGGCGGGTGAGCGGGGCGAGGCCACCGGTGACAACTACACGCCCGCTGTTATCGACGCCGTAGCGGCAGCCCTCACCACGCTCAAGGCCCGTTACCAGGCCGGGCGGGTCGTGGTGGCCGGCCACTCCGGGGGCGCGGCCATCACCGCCGACCTGCTGGGCCGTCATCCCGGCCTGGCCGATGCGGCCTTGCTGGCTTCCTGTCCCTGCAACGTAGCTGCCTGGCGCACCCACATGAAGCGCCAGGTGGGCGGACCCGTGTGGGACCTGCCCACGCAAAGCATATCACCCGAGCAAGTAGTAGCCCGCATTCCGGCCGCTACCCGGGTCACGCTGCTCACCGGCACCGCCGACACCATTGCACCCCCAGCCCTGACCAAGGAGTATTATGGTCGGCTGCAACGGCAAGGCATTTCGGCGAAGCTGCGGGAGCTACCCGCGCAGGGCCACGATCTTTTTTTGGCCAAAGACGTGCAGCAGGAAGTCAGCCAACTGTTGAAGTAAGAAGGAAAGGATTGCCTCGGTTGCTAGGTAGCTGGCAGCTACTTGGAGGCGGGAGGGGCAGCCGTAGAATGGTTTGTTGGGCTTACATAAACTCTATCAACGAAAGCCCCACGTGAGAAATATTTGCTAATTAAATTAGTTTATGCTAATTAGCTTGGGTAAAAACTTTGCCCTACTTTTTCTCGCTATGAAAACCGCCCGAACCAGTGTCTTTATCAGCTACAGTCACGTCGACAGTCATTGGCGTGAAATGCTGACTATTCATTTACATCCCTTGGTGCGTGACCAGCAAGTGCAGATTTGGAGCGACCGGGATATTCACAAGGGGGAACGATGGCAGGACCGGATTCGGCGGCAGCTGGCCCAGGCTAAAGTGGCTATCTTCCTGGTGAGTGCCGATTTTTTGGCCTCTGACTTTATCCACGCCGAAGAGTTGCCCCCCTTACTAGTGGCAGCCGAGCAGGAAGGCGCCATTCTGCTGTCCATCATTGTGCGGCCCTGCGCTTTTCGCGATTCACCCTTGAGCAGCCTGCAGGCTATGAACAGCCCCAGTCAGCCCCTGTCGGGTATGAGTAAGACGCAGCGGGAACGAGTAATGCTCAGCGTTTACGAAGAACTGAGGGAAGTCTTCAAGCCCCAGCATTGTCCGGCCGAACCTGCCGTCCCGCCACCTGTCGTTACCCAACCGAAGGTAAAGACGACGGAGACTACCTTACCCAAAACCGGAGCAAAGCCGCTACCTAAGTCTGACCCAGAGCCTGGGGAAAAGCCCCCAGGCAAAAAACCTTCTGACCGGCCAACCACTCGGCGGACCAAAAATAAGTAGGGTCTTGGTGCTACAATTAAACCCGAGCAAAAACCTGTTACCGAACAGCTTCTCAGGCCGCGTCTTCCAGCTTCCGGTCCCGGTCGCGGTAGCCCTGGCCCCAGGTGATGAGCTCGGCAAACATGGGCTGTACCCGCCGGCCGTGCTCTGTGAGCTGGTATTCCACTTTGGGCGGTACCTGCTGGTAGACGATGCGCTCCACAATGGCGTCGGCTTCGAGCTCCCGCAGCTCCTGGATCAGCATCTTCTCGGTTACCTCCGGCATCAGGCGCCGCAGTTCCCCGTAGCGCTGGGGCCCGGTGAGCAGGTAGGATAGAATCAGAAGCTTCCATTTACCGCCCAAGACGTTGAGCGTCGTGCGCACCGGGCAGACGGCACCGGGGGCTGTTCGTCGCAGGTGGCCCAGTAGGCTTCGGCCTGCTGCTGTTTTGTGAACTTGCTCATGAAAATTTAGTCGCTGATTATCAGTATTACTGGGAAAAAGGTAGGCACCCTACCAAAGAGTAGGTACTTGCCTAAACCGAAGGTAAAGGATTTCCTTTGACCCATCCAAGACGCGGTACTGCAGGCGGCGCCGGGGTAGTCCTTTTTACCCACGATTTTTCACCCCACTTTCTGATGAGCAAGCACATTGTAGTACTCGGCGCCACCGGCCACATCGGCACCCACCTGACCCACCTGCTGCTGGAGCGTGGCCACCGCGTGACGGCTGTAGCCCGGGCCAGCCAGCGCCTCACCGCCCTGGAAACTGCCGGGGCCAATATCCAAGCCGGCAGCTTGGAAAACACCGCTTTTCTGACCACGGTGCTGGGCACCGCCGACGCGGCCTTTCTGATGGTGCCGCCCAACACCGGCGCCCCTGATAACTTAGCTTACCAGGCTGCAGTAGGGGAAAGCGTGGCTGCGGCCGGGCGGGCTTCCGGACTGCGGGAGGCCGTGAATTTGAGCAGCATTGGCGCTGAGCTGACGGCTGGCACCGGCCCCATTCTAGGCGTGCACTATCAGGAGCAGCGCCTTAATGCCATTGACGGGCTGAACGTGCTGCACCTGCGCCCGGCTTACTTTATGGAAAACCTGCTGGCCGGTATTGGCCTGATTCAAGGCATGGGCATCAACGGCTCGGCCACCCGCCCCGATGTGAGCTTGCCGATGATTGCCACCCGGGATATTGCCGCCTACGCCGCCCGGGTGCTCGAAGCCGGGGTGCCCACCGGGAAGTCGGAACAGCTGCTGCTAGGTCCGCGCGACTACACCAACCAGGAAGCCACGGCCATTTTCGGGCGAGCCATTGGGCGGCCCGAATTGCCCTACGTGCAGTTTCCCTACGATCAGGCTCGGCAGGGTATGCTCGGGGCCGGCCTCTCCGAGTCGATGGCCGACCTTTATCTGGAAATGACCCAAAGCCTGAACGAGGGCCGGATTATGCAGTCCGAAGTGCGTACCCCTGCCAATACTACCCCCACCACGCTGGAGCAGTTTGCCGAGCAGGTATTTGCCCCCGCTTTCCACGGCGCCGCCCAAGCCGTAACCTCATAGACGAAACCTCCAACAGAACGTCATGCGGTAGAGTTAACAACGCTAGCCAAGCTCCTTAATAACACGAAACCGACCACCCCGAGCAATTTCGGGACGGTCGGTTTCGTGTTATTAGGCTGTAACAGCGCGCAGCGGGGCTAGCTGTTGTTGGCGTCATCTATTTTGCCACCGTCGTTGGCGGTACTGGGGGCCTGGCCGCTGTCATTGTAGTCGGTGCGGTCCTTGATAGTATTCTGGGTGTGGTGCTTGCCCTGGTTATCGTCGCCGCCCCCGGTGTTTTGGGATTCGGCATTGGGCTCGTCGCCGCGGTGGCTGCTGCCACGGGCGTCACGCACTTCGGCCCCGCCGTCGTTGCCATGGTTGCCACCGTGGCGGCCGGTGGTATCATTGGGGCCGGCAGGCGTTTGGGTAGCGCTGCCCTGCTGCTGGGCACCTATGCCGTGGGCGTTTTCGGGGCGGGCCGTATCGGTGCCGTCATTGGCCAGCTGGGCCTGGGTGCGGTTATGCTCGTTCTGTTCCATAACGGAGGGGTGGTTAGAAGGATGGATGGTTAGGTAAACTATACGGGCTCAGGCATAAGGCGTTAAGGACGAGGTAAGAGCGGAGATGTAGAATGGAAACGCCAGGCAAGCAGCCCCGGCGCCGGAATAAGGGAGAAGTGACCAGCAGCTAGGGTATAGTGGGCAAGGGCTGGGCACTCGAAGGGGTACTAGCTCCCGTCGGCGTAGAAGTTGGCGGAGGTGGCCCAGGAGCTGGTGGCGTTGGTGTAGAAGTCGGTGGAGCAGGAGTCGCTGGTGGCGTCAGTACGGTGAGGCCGGGCTCGGCATTTGGTTGGTAAGGCCGGCGCACGGGTTTCTGGCCTACATGCTCCACTGGGGTGTAAAACTCGGAATGCAGGAAACGGGTCGGGTTATCGGTAGCCAGGTGCTGCCAGGCCACCGCTCCGGCCGGGCCCGACTGGAGCAGGTACTGGGTCAGCTCACCAGCCAGCGTGTTTTCCGGCTGTAGGCGCGAAACCAGAAAGAAGTCCGTGCCAAAGAGCAGGCGGTCCTGGTAGGGCGAGCCGACCTGCAGGTCCTGGGCCAGGGTTTCGAACAGTACGTCTTTGGGGTGGCTTCGGAATACGGTCGGGCCCTCGGCCAGGGTGAAGGCTACGTCGGTGTACACGTTCGGGTACTTACGCATCAGCCACTGCACGCCCCGGTACCAGTTGACCGGCGCCGTGGTTTGGCCTGGGGGCGTCGGGTTTTTGAGCTCCGCCGCTATTTCGTCGCCGCCGCCGTAGTGGGCCAGGCAGAGCTTGAGCTCGGGAAAGCGCGCCAGCACTAGGTCGTAGAGGCGGGGTTCCAGCAGCAGGTCGCTGAATTGGTCGTTGCGGAAGCTGAGCTTTCCGGTCAGTACCGGCAACGGAAAGTCATGGTCGCCGAGTTTGAAGGGCGGGCTGGCGGCCTGAATCTGGGGCAGCAAGGCGGCCGGCAGGGCGGGCCAGCGCAATTGGTGGGTTAGCTCGCCCTGGTAGTAAATGCCCCCGCGGGAGCAGTGCGCCAACACCGGCACCTGGTGCTGCTGGGCAAACTCGTACACTAGGTCCAGGCGCTCATCGAAGGGAAAAAAGCCCAACGAAGGGTAGAGCTTGAGTCCCACGAAGCCCCGTTCCAGCCATTTTTTCACGAAAGCCAGGTTCTGGCGGGCGGAGCCCATGCGCGGGTCAATGCACAAAAACGGCAGGCAGGTATCGGGGTGGCGCTTGCGCACTTCCAGCAGCTGCCAGAGCTGGCTCTCGTAGTTGAGCGCGGCCGCGCCGGCACTCATGTGGTCCATGTTCAGGGCCAGCAGCACGAAGCGGGTGCCCGGCGGGTAGTGGGGCAACAACTGCTTTTCGAACACGCTAACCTGCGACACCCCGCTGCCAATGTCGAGAAAGGCAGCGTAGCGCGTGAGCAAGGGCAGCCGAAACCGTTTGCCCAGCAGGCCGGCGGTGGTTACCAGCAGGCGGGTGGCCCCGGGTATTTCGAGCAGAAACCGCAGCACCCGGCCCAGCCGGCGCCCGGTGTACACGTCCATGAACTGAAGCGGGGCGCAGTCCAGATTGAAAACGTGGGCGTGGCAGTTGTATATATTACCCATAACAAGGCAGGCGGATAAGCAAATCAGGTAGACTCTTTAGCGGCTGCAGGAGTGGCCGTGGGCGGCCGTAGGCCCTGGTTGCGCATATTGACCAGGCGGTTGAGCAGCTCAAACCAGAAGGGCGCCCCAAAGCTGAGGGCCGCGGCCGTGAGCAGCCAGCCCAGACCAATGAGCCAAGCGGGCTGCTGCAGATTGGGAGCGGTAGTAGCAGGTGGCGTGGTGCGAAATACCATACCCGGCACCAGTTCGGGCTGCTGCCGCAGGGTGTCGCGCTGCCACACTTGCCGGAAGGTAGGCACCGCCCCACCCGGCCGGACCGTCTGGTTCTGGCGCTGATATTTCACCCAGTAGCTGGGGTGCAGGGTTCGGGGCGGATCGGTTAGTCCGAGTTCCTGGCCCAGCCAACTCCAGAAGCCAAGCGGGATGTAGGCGGTCGGGTGGTAGTCGTAGAACGTGTCGGGCAGCTTGGTGCTGTCGGTCCGGGCCGCTATGCTCCACCCGATGGGGTAGCCCCGCGCCTGCAGGCCCAGAGTCAGGGAGTCGGCCCTGTGAATAAAGGTCTGCACCTGCTGCCCTATCCGGGCCTTGGGGTCAGTCTTCGCCAGCGCAGCTGAGTCGGCGGAAATTTTGAGTCCCTTTGCCACAACCTGGGCGGCGTAATCGGCTACCTGGCGGCGCTCCTCGGCGTGGTGCCAGAAGTAGCGGGCCACGTAAATCGAGTCCAGGTTGCAGGTCACGGCCAGCACCAGGCCCAGCAAGAACAAGTAAGGCCGGATTTCGCGCTTGTACCAGCCCGTGACGCGCTCCATGTAGTTGTCGTACCACACGGCCAGGCCCCGCAGAAACTCGGCAAAAACCTGTTCGTCGGTGCCCGAGCTGCCGACTGGCGTACAACCGCGGGCATTGAGCAGCAGGCTTTGCAGCAGGAACTTAAAGTCGCCGGGCGACACGTTGGCCAGCCCGGCTTCGAACTTGCGCAGGGCCGTGTCCGGCGTCACAACCGGGTCCGTAACGCGGTACTCGTACTCACCGGTCGGTTGGGCAGTACCGCCGGGTCCTGGCTGCTCCTTAGGCACAAACTCATGCGTCCGGGCCTCGTCAATAACCAGGTCGACAATGGCCTTGACGAACACGCTCGACGGCACGTAGGTAGGGCTGCGGCGGGCCGTTTGGGCCAGCATGTCCACGCTCGGGTGCCGATACACCAGCTCGGCCCAGTTTTTATCGTTGCCGCTGTTGAGGGCCTTGTTTAGCTGATGCCGCAGGAACCGTCCTCGCAGGTTGATGCGGCTGGCAATAAGCTCGAAGCCGGAAAGCACCACCTGACTAAAAAACAGGTAGAGCAAGGCCAGCGAAATAGCCACTTCTATCAGGGGCAGCTGCATCATATTCGGGGAGGTGAGGAGCCAAGGGGAGCCGCCGAATTTCCAGCGCTTCGCCCGGCATTACCTCCGTGCTACCACTGAACTTTACGCCGTGCCGTTCGGATCATATTCCGCGGACTATAGTTAGCCAGTCCTGGTAACCATCCAGCAGGCCCCGCCTGACTTACTTGGTGGAGTAGTATCCGGGTGGAAGGTAGCTCTGATTAGGTAGATACTGATAAGGGCTTGGCCGTGAGATGATAAAAATTAACGAATATTTCAGGCAACGTCTGCCGAAGCGCCTGCATCTACCCATTATTCACCTTAACTATCCATCCTTGCCATGAAACAAGCTGTCCGCGCCCTGCTCCTCGGAGCTTTTGTTATGAGTACTACCATTGTTGAGGCCCAGGTCCGGCAAACGCGCCCCGTAGCCAGCTTCCAGGCGGTGCAGGCTGGAGGCGGCATCGACGTATTTCTAACCCAGGGACCCACAGCAGCCGTGGTAGTGGATGCCGCCAGCGAGGCCCAGCCCCACGTGGTGACCAGCGTGAAAAACGGGGCCCTAGTTATTGGTTGGGACACCGACCGGTCGTGGCGCAGCCTGTTGTCGGACCGCAAGCTGGGTTCCGTGCGCGTCTACGTAACCTGTCCGCAGCTTACAGCGCTGTCGGTCAGCGGGGGCTCCGATGCCCGGGGTGAAACGCCCTTCACGGCCGAGGATATTCGCCTCGCCGCCAGCGGCGGCTCCGACCTGCAGCTTACCATCACAG